>JALGXV010000099.1:4768-20983 GCA_029821885.1 Candidatus Hebobacteria bacterium | reverse complement strand
ACCCACGCCCAATGCCACGCGGCGATTCCCAATGCCGAGCTGGCGGCAGTTTGCGATCCGGAAGAGGACCGGCGCACGAAGTTCGCGGACATGTACGGCGCCACGCCGTATGTATCCCTGGAAGAAATGCTTGCCTCAGACATCGACATGGTGGACATCTGCATGCCCACCTACCTCCACCGAGAGGCCGTCGAGGCGGTGGCCGCGGCGAAGAAGCACGTCCTCTGCGAGAAGCCCATGGCTCTTACGCCAGGCGACTGCGACGTCATGATAGCGGCCACGCAGAAGGCGGGCGTCGAGTTCATGACAGGCCACGTCATCCGCTTCTGGCCGGAGTACGTCGTCATCAAGCAGATACTCGACTCGGAGAAGATGGGGAAGATCAAGTGGATGAGCGCAACGCGACTATCCCCTCCGCCCACTTGGTCCTGGAACGAGTGGCTCTTCGACCCGAAGCTCAGCGGCGGGGCCGTACTCGACCTGCACATCCACGACCTCGATCTCATCGCCTGGACCCTTGGGAAGCCCAAGGCAGTCTACGCGAGCGGAGTGAAGACGAAGACAGGTGGTTTGGACACCGTCTTCACGACGACGACGGGCCACGCCGGGGGCGGTGTTGGCTTTGCCGAGGGATGCCTGCAGATGGCGGCCGAGTTTCCGTTCACGATGGGCCTCAAGATCCACCTCGAAGGAGGCACGATCGAGTTCAACTCAAGGCTGGCACCGAGCGTCCTCGTGGCGGCGGCGGATGGGGGCGTCGCGCACCCCGAGGTGCCACAGCCTGAAGTCCCGTCGGTAGGGTCCGCGGGCACGGCCGGCAATATCGAGGCCCTCGGCGGATACTTCGTAGAGGTCAACTACTTCGTCGACTGCCTCGACGGGGGCGAGAAGCCGACCACCGTGACGGGCGAGGAGGCGAAGTCGGCGGTAGAGCTTTGTCTGGCAGCCACGAAGTCCATGGAATCGGGCGAAGTCATCACACTGTAGCCGTCATCTGATCGAAGTCGCAGAACGGCCGCCCGGCGCCATCGGTCGGGCGGCCTGTCGTTCAGCGGCGAGCACGCAAAGGGGCCTTCGACCAGCGCGGCGAGAGTTCCCCATCGCCCAACAAGAGTGGTGAACGTATGGATGATACCGGGCAGTCTGAGGACCTACCACGGCGAGAGGCACAGGACTTCAGCCGCGTTCTGCGGCGAGACCGTGCGGTGGAGGACGAGGCGTGGATTCGATCTCAGTTGCGCGAAGCTCCCTATGGCGTCGTCGCGACCGACAGTGAGCACCAGCCTTTCATCAACCCGCTGATCTTCGCGTATGACGAGGGGGACAACGCGATCTACTTCCACACCGGCCGCAGGGGCCGCATCTTCGCCAACATCTCGGCCAATCCGCGCGTATGCTTCAACGTGTGCCGCATGGGGGAGCTCATCGCCAGGCCCGCGGCATGGCAGTTCGACGTGGAATACGATAGCGTCATTGTGTTCGGCGAGGCGCGCGTGATGGACGACCCAGAAGAGGCGAGGCACGGTCTGAAACTTCTGCTGGCGAAGTACTTCCCCGACCTTCACTACGGCCAGGACTACACGCCGATCACGACGCAACAGCTCGGCCAGACGGCCGTGTACCGCCTTGAAATAGAAGCCTGGAGCGGAAAGCGTAACCCGCCGGCTTGACGGAGCAGCGTCGGCGAGAAGCGACGAACGCCGTAAGGTAGGGCCTGTCCCGATTGGCTACTCGGGCGCTCGCAAGGCGTCGAGCGCTGCCTCCAGCGCATCGAGCTGCTCCGCAGTGTCCCTGGACTGATCGCTCACGGCCTGCTGGAGTTCCATGAGTTGGTTCCGCAGCCCGTCGATCTCGGGCTTTCGGCCGCTGGGAGCAACCTGCCCCATGACGGTTATCTTGTCCTCCACTCTCGAGAGCGTTGTTGCCGCGCTGCCCCAGTTGTTGCCGTGAAGCGCCAACCGCGCTGTCCTCAACTCCTCGATGGCATCGCTGGCGATGAAGGAGACCGCTATCTCAAGCTTGGACTCCGCCGTAGCCTTGGTCTGCGCGGCCACGCGTATCCGAGCCGACCCGATGGACATCAGAGCCCAGCCGAGCACCAGCGCGAGGGCGATCCCAATGACGCCGATGAGCCAGCCTTTCGCGGCCGCGCCCATCGACCGCTTCACACCGGTCTTGCGAGCTCGATCCTGCCAGTCGCGAATCCGTTCCACCGGGATGCCGGAAGCCATCGCCACGGCCTCCGGATCCGCTTCGCTCAGCTGCTGCGGGCTGTGGATATCAGCGCGTGCGAGCGCATCGACTGCACTCCGGTCTACTCCCAGCTTGTCGAACGCGTTGCCTTCAGTCATCTGGCCTCTCCGAGTCCACCGCAGCTAAGCCGCGGTGCGGTCGGTTGCGAATTGGTTCGCCCAGTATCCGGGCGCTCCCTGCCTTCACAGCGCCTCCACTTGGCCAATATGCGACCAAACCTGCCCCGGCCGGCTCCGCACGCCGCGCGCAGCCTAGTTCCTGCGCCATCGTCGGCATCGAGTCGAGCGCCGTAGTCCGGCCCTTCCTCCTACGGGCCGCCCAAGACAACACGGCCTCATGTTGACACGTCGTCCAGTGCCGTGATAGAGTCGCGGAACGTCGACCGGGCGAGAGGAAGTTCGTCGCCCGGTTGCCTATGGCCTGGTGGCCGCCGAGGCTGAATGGAGGCGATTCGGCGCGTCCGCCTAACCTAGCATGGATGTAGAGCTCACTTGTACTACCATTGGGGAGTGATGGAATCATGGCAAGCGAAGTGCACTTCGCGTCGGCGCACGTGAAGCAGCTGTCTGCCGACGACACACTGCCGGCCAAGTTCGGCAGAATGCTGGACAAGATGGACCTGAAGTCGATGTTCGACGAGAAGCGCGTGGCCGTGAAGATGCATGTCGGCGGTCACCTCGGCTACACGACGATCCACCCCCTCTTCGCCCGCCTCTTGATCTCCCGCCTGAAGGATGCAGGCGCGGAGCCGTTCTGCACCGACGGGTCCTTCTCGATGTCAGCAGCCAAGGCACGGGGCTACACAGAGGATGTGATCGGCGCCCCTATCATCCCGGTGGGCGGCGTCGCCGACAAGTACTATGTGGAGAAGGAGATCGGTTACCGCTCGCTCGAGAAGATTCAGGTCGCGGGGAACATCGCAGACGCCGACGCGATGGTCGTGTTCAGCCACGGCAAGGGCCACGGACATTGCGGCTTCGGTGGCGCGATCAAGAACATCGCCATGGGGTGCGTCAGTGTCGAGACGCGCGGGTGGATCCACGCGCTCATGGACACCGAGTTCTCCTGGGACAAGGAGACCTGTCGCCACTGCTACATCTGCCAGGAGAACTGTCCCGGTGGCGCTATCTCCTTCAATGACGAGGGAGAATTCAACGTCTTCCTGCATCACTGCCGCTACTGCATGCACTGCGTGACCTCGTGCCCCGAGCACGCCATAGAGATCCGCGAGGAGGGCATCCGGTACTTTCAGGAAGGCATGGCCAGGGCAACGAAGGCCGTCCTCGATACCTTCGAGCCCAACCGCATCGTGTATATCACCCTGCTGACGAACATCACTCCGCTCTGTGACTGCTGGGGCTTCAGCACCCCGTCGCTGGTGCCAGACATCGGGATCATGGCTTCAGATGACATCGTCTCCATCGAGCAGGCATCGCTCGATTCCATCAAGCACGAGAACTACATCGAGGGGGCCTTGCCAGACCAGATCAAGATGGCCGAGGAAGAGGGCCACCTCTTCTGGAAGATCTGGCGCAAGGACCCCTACCTGCAGGTCGAGACGGCGGCCGAGATCGGACTGGGAAGTAGGGAGTACGAGCTCGAGGAGATCGAGTAGGGCGCGCGAGCCGAAGACATGTCAGGCGGCGGGCGCTGCAACGGTGCCCGCCGCTTCTATGGCCCGGGAGGCGCCAGCACCATCCCCGGCAGCTTCTCTTGGTGCTCCTCGCCATCCAGCTCCAGCACCCCATTCACAATCACCCATCGCACCCCGGCCGCGTATTGGTGCGGCTCCTCGTAGGTAGCACGATCGGCGATTGCCTCAGGATCGAGCACAACGATGTCAGCGGCCATGCCGGGAGCGATGATCCCCCGATCTCTGAGTCCGAGGCGGGCGGCCGAGCGGCCGGTCATCTTGGCCACCGCCTCCTCGAGTGAGAACAACCCCTCCTCCCGGGCGTAATGTCCGAGCACGCGGGCGAAGCTCCCGTATGTCCGCGGGTGCGGATGGCTTCGACCCAGGACACCGTACGGGGCCTGTGAGGCCGAATCGGAGCCGATGGTTGCCAATGGGTGCGCGAGCACGCGCCGGACGTCGTCCTCGCACATGCCGAAGCCCACCATGCCGGCGTCTGTCTGCTCCTCGATGAGCAGGTCCAACACCGTCTGCTCGGGTGGCATCCCGCGCAGCTTGGCGATCTCCGCCAGCGTCTTGCCCTGTAGCTCGCGGTTCGCCTCCGTGCCAGCGGAGGCGAGCAGCCGACGCTCCCACCGGCCAGGATCGGCTTCGGCCGCCTGCGCTAACTCACCGACGAGGCGCAACTGTGTCGCGGCGTCGCTGAGTCGGCCGAGAACGGCCTCCCTCCCACCCTCACGAGCCCACGCAGGCAGGAGCTGGGCAAGTCCCGTGTTCCATGCTGTGTAAGGATAGACGTCGAAACCCACCGCCACGCCCGCCGCCCCGGCCTGTTGGATGAGATCCAGTGCGGCCTCGGTTGTCCCCCAGTTCCTCTGGCCTTCGGCCTTCAGGTGGGATATCTGAACCGGAGCGCCGGCCCGACGAGCGGTCTCGATCGCCTCTGAGACGGCACCCGTCAGCCTTTCGTCCTCGCCCCGAATGTGGCTGAAGTAGATCCCGCCAAGCGGCGCGATCTCCGCCGCCAAGGCCGCCAGCTCATCCGTCTTCGAGAACATGCCAGGCGCGTAGGCCAGCCCGCTCGACATACCGAACGCGCCCTCCTCCATTGCCCGCCGGACCGCGGCCCGCATCTCCTCGAGCTCCCCTGCCGTCGGGGGCCGGTTCTCCTCCCCCATCACGCCGGTCCGGAGCACGCCGTGGCCCACCACGGGCACTACATTCACCGACGTGCCTTCCTGCCGAAGGGCGTCGAGATACTCACCGTAGGAGCCCCAACTCCAGTCCACCTCTTTCCCCCACACCCCGAAGATGGCCCGGATCGCATCCGCTCGCGGGCCGGGTGCCGGCGCGGGAGAGAAGCCGCACTGCCCAATGACCTCGGTGGTGACCCCCTGCCTCAGCTTGCTCTCCGCGCGCGGGTTGATCAAGAGCGACAGGTCGGAGTGGGTATGCATATCGATGAAGCCCGGCGCCACGACAAGGCCTGTCGCGTCGAGCGCTGTCTCGGCTTCAGTCCGGTCCAGGTCGCCGACGGCGACAATGCGTCCGTCACCTACGGTAACGTCCCCGGGCGCAGACGCTGCCCCCGTGCCGTCGATGACGCGTCCGTTTCGAATGATGATGTCCGCTCTGTTGCTGACTTCTGTCATGGGCGCAGCTCCCAAGGCTTCGTTTGCCTTTACCTCAGCCGCCGGTCGTTCTCCTCCGTTGAGGCTACTCTGGCCGATGGGATCACCACAGATCGGCGAAGGGCCCGACGCGGCATGTAGAGGCCACCGAACAGCACATGACGGGCTTGCGTTGACAGCAGCATCATGCGTTGCTGGCGTCTCTTGGGTCGTCGCAATAGCTCGGGATCAGCGGAGGAGCGGGTATGAAACGGGTCCTTTTCAGCCTGGTCGCGGGCCGGGCGAAGGATGTGAGGCTGGTGGGGGACTTCACAGACTGGGAGGCTCGGCCTCTCATCATGGATCGCATGAAGCCGCGAAGCCGGACTTTCGCAGCCGCGGTCTCGCTGCCACCGGGTACGTACCAGTACAAGTTCATCGTCGACGGACAATGGGTCGAAGACCCAAAGGCCGATTCGGTTCCGAATCAGTTTGGCACCCAGAACTTGGCCATCACCATCGAGGACTGATTCGGACGGCCCGTGCAGCCCTCCCGGCCAGTGAGCGCTGACCCGCCGCCCCAAGGCGTCGCCTCGGGTCCCCCTTCCGGTTCGGAGCCCAATCTGTGCTATAATGCGGACCGCCGTCATCTTCCCGAGCAGGGCGAGGAGACGCGGGTTGGCACAGAAGCTGAGAATCGCCATCGCGGGAACGGGGTTCGGCGAGCAATACGCCGTTGGGCTGCAGGCTAGTCCTGACGTCGAAGTCGTGGGGGTCTTCAGCCGCCGGCTCGAACGAGCCGCGGCGATGGCGCAGAAGTTCGGCGTCCCGGTGTCCACCCGGAACTTCGAGGATCTACTGAAGATCCCGTACCTGGATGCGGTTGCGATAGTCACTCCCAACAGCACCCACGCTGAGTTTGTGCGGGAAGCGATCAGGGCCAGGAAGCACGTCATCTGCGACAAGCCTCTCGCCATGAACGGCGAGGAGGCAGCCGAGCTCTATCGCCTGGCCGAGGCGGCGGCCGTCAGGCACGTGACGTTCGTCCCCTATCGTTTCTCCCCCGCCTCAGTGGCGATCAAGACGGCCGCTCAGTCCGGCCAAGTGGGGCGTGTGGTCAGCGTGACGGCGAGCTGGGGGGTCGATCTGCGGGAGGAGCCGCTCCGATGGCGCTTCCAGCGGAAGCTCTCCGGCGCGGGCGTCGTCGCCGACCTGGGTGCACATATCTTCGACCTGATGGCCTGGTGGGTCGGGCCCATCAAGCGAGTACTCGGCCGCTGCCGGACTCTCATGCCGATTCGGCCGGGCGAGGTGGGGGGTCGCCGTCGGAGAGTGGATGTGCCGGATGAGTGCTGGGTGCTTCTCGAGTTCGCCAGCGCCGGCATCGGCTCAGCAAAGTTGAGCTGGAACGCCGGGCGCAGCCAGGTGGTGGAGATCGAGGGTGACCGCGGGCAACTCATCTACGAGTCGCCGTCCCTCTTGCAGTGGCTCCAGGGCAAGAGCGGCTTCGCGCCCTCCGCCAAACTGGCGCTGGCACCGAAGTCTGCGCGAGTCACAGACCTGCCGCAGCAGAACAAGGATTTCGCGCGTCCCGAGGATGCGCTGGCCCGCATGTTGGGTGACGTCGCGACCTATCTGCGTGGTGGGGAGAAGCCGGACTGCGTCGCCACGTTCCGAGACGGGGCTCAAGTCCTGCACGTGATGGATGCAGTCGAGCAGTCGAACCGGACCGGCAAGTGGGTGGAGCTGCCGTCCGATATCTAGCGCCCAGCCTCTCCTTGGGTGACTATCGCGACGATGTCCCGGTAGGTAAGCAGCACGACCAGGACAAGGAACAGGCCCAAGCCGATAACGTGCACGATGCTTTCCTTCTGCTTGTCGAACGGCTTCCGCCGGATCCCTTCGAGGGCGACGATGACGAGACGGCTCCCGTCGAGCGGCGGAACCGGCAGCAGGTTGAGGAACCCAATTGCAACGGTTATGGCGGCGAAGATGAAGAGGAAATTCAGCCAGCCGCTCCGCGCCTCGCCGTACATGATGTGCACGACGCCGACGGGCCCCTTCGCCTCCGGCGGCACCGTCCGGGCGAGCATTCCGAGCAACCCAGCAGCCTGAAGCTGGATCATGCCGATAGTACTGGTGAACCCCAAGACAACGGACTCGCCGATAGACTTGCGCTGTCGACTCGTATGGAAGTAGACTCCCAGCACCCCCAGCGGCACTTGCGTCAGCCTCAGGCGCTTCAGATCATAGCCGGTCTCAGTCATCGGTGTGATCTCGATGGTGAGACGCTCCCCCTCTCGCTCGATCTCCAAGTCGATGGCTGTACCCGGGCTGCCTCGTATCTGCTTCTGGATATCCTCGAGGGACAGATCGAGTTTCCCGTTGATGCCGATGAGCCGGTCCCCCGGTTGGATCCCAGCGCTTGCCGCCGGGGTGTCGGGCATGATCTTCTCGACCATGTTGTCTGGCACAGGAAGTCCCATGGCCGCGCCCATGAAGATGTAGATGCCGATGGCGAGCACGAAGTTCATCAGCGACCCGGTGGCGAGCACGAACGCCTGGGCGAACCGGGACTTGCGATGGAACCCCTGTGGGTGGTCGTCGCCGGGCTCCATTCCGGCCACGCGGACATAGCTGATGAAGGGCCACAGGCGGAAGGAGTACTGGGTCTGGCCGCGCTTGAACCAGAATAGCAGGGGGCGCCCGAAGCCGATCGAGAACTCGTAGACGGCCATCCCGGAGGCGCGCGCGGCCAGGAAGTGACCGGCTTCATGGAAGAGCACGATCAAGCCGAAGGCCAGCAGGATGGCAACGACACTCGGGGCGGCTTCAGCGATGCTCATGAGATCCACGCCGCCGCTCCCTTCTCCAGCATCTCCCTGACCTGCCTGTCGGCAGCCAGCAGTTCCTCGACCGACTCTCCGACGCCGACGTCGTGCACTGTGAGAGCATGCTCCACTATCCCGGGGATGGCACTGAAGGGTATCTTCTCCCGAAGGAACCACTCGACCGCCACTTCGTTCGCCGCGTTGAGCGCCGCCGGGGCCGTGCCCCCCGCCTCGATCGCCTTCCTCGCCAGCCCGACGCAGGGCCAGCGCTGACCGTCGAGCGGCTCGAAGTGCAGCGCGCCAAGCTCGGCGAGATCGGGAGGGGGCTCTCGCCGAGGAAGCCGCTCCGGGTAGCTGAGGGCGAACTGAATCGGCAGTCTCATGTCCGGCTGCGCGAGGTGCGCGATGACGCTGCCGTCGATGAACTCCACCAGGCTATGCACGATGCTCTCTCTGTGCAAAACGACGTCAAGCATGCCGGGCCTCAGATCGAAGAGCCAGCGCGCCTCGATCAACTCCAGGCCCTTATTCATCAGGGTCGCCGAATCCACTGTCACCTTTGGGCCCATCTTCCAGGTCGGGTGCGCCAGAGCCTGTTGCGGAGTCACCCGGCCCAGGGCCGCTTCGTCCAGGTCTCTGAACGCGCCGCCGGACGCCGTGAGGAGCACGCGCGCCACCGATTCCTGGCGCTGTCCCAGAAGTGACTGGAATATGGCGGAATGCTCGCTGTCTACCGGCAGGATGCTGGACCCAGAGCGCGCCGCCTCCGCGACGAGGAGGTGGCCGGCGACGACGAGCGGCTCCTTGTTGGAGAGCGCCAGACGCTTGCCCGCGCGCACCGCCTCCCATACGGGCAGCAGGCCCGCTACCCCCGCCACTGCCGCCACCACAATGTCTGCGTCAGGAAGCGCGGCGCACTGTGTGATGCCCTGCCAGCCGGCGACTACGTCGATCCCCTCTGGTCCCAGGGCCTCTCGCGCCCTCTCCGCGGCCTCCCTCTCTTCCACCGCCACGAGCTGCGGCAGGAAACGCCGGGCCTGCGAGATGATCTCCTCGGCGGAGCTGCGGCAGGCGAGGGCGACAATGCGGAAGCGGTCGGGGAAAGAGGCGACTACATCGAGCGTCTGCTGACCTATGGACCCGGTGGAGCCGAGGAGAGAGATCGACTTGACGGCGGCCATTGACCTGCTCAGGGCCCGGCCAAGCTCGTACCGCCGAGCCGCCCCATCTCCACCAGGAAGACGAGTGATAGGGCGAAACCCAGGAAGAGCCCCAGGCTGGCGAGGCCAAGGAACTCCCCCGCCCCCTTCAGCCCACGCTTGCTCGCCTCGCCGATGAGGGCGAGCGCCACGAGCAGGATGTCGAACACCAGCGCCAAGGTGACCAGGAGCAGGGTGCCCTGCGAGAGATCGCGGCCGCGTGTGAACGCCAACAGGAGCACGAGTGCAGCACCGAGGAACGGCAGCAGAGCCACGCTGGCCCGGCCGCGCTCCTTCAGCCAGACCCGAAGCCGGTCTGTAAGGAGGAACGCGAACCCGAGAAGCATGGCCAGCACGGGCAGTCCCTCCAGGGAGACGAACACATCGAGCGCGAGCAGGGCCACCAGCACTCCGACGACGACCCCGAGCTTTCCCCAGCCCTTACGAGACATTCTGCACTCCGCCAAAGCGTCGTTCGCGGCCCTGGTAGTCGAGCACGGCCTCATACAGGTGGCAGGCGCGGAAGTCTGGCCACAGCACCGGCGTCACATAGATCTCGCTGTAGGCAATCTGCCACAACAAGTAGTTGGACACACGAAACTCGCCTCCGGTTCGAATGAGCAGTTCGGGGTCAGGCATATCCGGCCGATAGAGATGCCTGTTGAAATGAGACTCATCCAACTCGGAGAGCGCGAGGCGGCCGGCCGCCACCTCCGCCGCCAGAGAGACCGCCGCCCGCAGTATCTCCTGGCGGCCACCGTAGTTGATGGCGAGCTGAAGTATGATGTCGGTGTTGCCAGCGGTGAGTTCCTCCACGCGGGCGATCTCGGCTCTCAGGCCGGGAGGCAGCGGCGCCGGGTCGCCGAGAAGCCGGACTCGCGCTTTCCGTTCGTGCAGATCGCGGGCCTCTTCACGAAGAGCCTGCTCGATCAGTGTCATCAGGGCACTGACCTCGGCCTTCGGTCGGCTCCAGTTCTCCGCCGAGAAGGTGTACAAGGTGAGGACCTGGACGTCGATGTTACTGCACGCCTCTGTCACCTCACGCACGCTTTGACGGCCGGCGCGATGGCCTTCCAGGCGCGGCAACCGCCGCTGCTGAGCCCACCGACCGTTCCCATCCATGATGATGGCGATGTGCTTCGGCACGCGCGATGGATCGATCCGCCGCCTGAGCCGCTCTAAGGCTGACTGTTCTGTCGCGCTAGTCGTGGGACTGTTCCCTTTCGATCAGAGGAAGCGCTGCTGCCGTCACAAGCTCAACTCCCCCGGCGATCTGGCGTTGGCGCACGATGCGCAGCGGCCCGCGAGGAGCGCCCTTGGAGGGGCGCGTCTCCCTTAGGAGGGCGATGCGCACGCCGGCCGCTTCGAGGATCGCCTCCCCCTGCGGCAGTCGGCGCCCGATCACGCAAGGCGGCGTCATGCCTCCATGATCTCCCGCTCTTTATCCGATTCCACGCTGTCGAGCTGCTTGATGTGCCCGTCTGTGATCTTCTGCACCTGGTCCTGGAAACGGCGGAGATCGTCCTCCGATATCTCCCCGCTCTTCTGCATCTTCCGCAGCCGCTCGACTGCATCTCTTCGGGCGTTCCGGATGGAGACTCTCCCTTCTTCCGTCTTCCGCGCCACCATCTTCGCCAGCTCCTTCCGGCGTTCGGTGGTCAGCTGAGGGAGCGGCACTCTGATGATGTTCCCGTCGCTCTGGGGGTTCAACCCCAGGTCGGAGCTCGTGATGGCATCGACGACCGGCTTCGCCATCTGCTTGTCCCAGGGAGAGATCACCAGCAGACGGGGCTCGGGCGCACTGATGGTCGCAACTTGCTTCACGGGCACCATCTGACCGTAGTACTCGACGCGAATGCGGTCGAGAATCGCAGGGTTGGCCCGTCCGGTGCGTATGAGGCCAAACTCGCGCTTGACCGCGTCGATGGATTCCAGCATGTGGCTGTCCGTCTCCTTCATAAGCACCTGCACTGCATCCGGCATAGGCATCCCTCCCCTTGAGAGAGTCAGCTGATGGTGCTGCCTATCTTCTCTCCCAGCAGTACCCGCTTGATGTTCCCCCCGGCGCGCAGGTCGAAGACGATGACAGGAATCTTCGTGTCCATGCTCAGGGAGACGGCCGTCGCGTCCATCACCTTGAGTCCTGCGCGTAGGGCGTCGAGATAGGTCAGACTCTCCAGCTTCTTGGCCGAGGCGTTGGTCTTCGGATCGCTGTCGTATATGCCGTCGACCGTGGAGGCCTTCAGCAGGGCATCCGCGCCAATCTCGGCCGCGCGCAGAGCGGCCGCGGTGTCGGTGGTGAAGTAGGGATTGCCCGTGCCGGCCGCGAAGATCACGACGCGTCCCTTCTCCAGGTGGCGTATCGCTCGGCGCCTGATGTACGGCTCGGCGACCTCCCGTATCTCGATCGCCGACTGGACTCGGGTATCGACGCCGAGCGTTTCCAGCGCCGCCTGCAGGGCCAGGCAGTTCAATACGCTGGCGAGCATGCCCATGTAGTCAGCGGTGGTGCGCTCTATGTCGTGCAGGGAGTTGGAGCGCGCCCGCAGGTAGTTCCCAGCGCCGACCACGACTCCGAGCTCCACCCCGAGGTCGCGCGCATCCTTTACCTCGGCACCGATCCGGTGCACCACATCCGGCTCGATCCCGAACCCGGCGTCCCCGGCGAAGGCCTCCCCGCTGAGCTTCAGAACGACTCGGCTGTACGGCAGCTCCGCCACATCGCCCTCCCGGGCCCCCTCAGCCCTCGTCTTCCCTGCCCAGCTGGTAGCGCACGAAACGGCGAACCGTGATGTTCTCGCCAAGCCGGCCGATCGTTTCCTTGATGAGATCCCCGACCGTCATCTGGTCATCCCGAACATAGGGCTGATCCAGCAGGCACGCCTCCGAGTAGAACTTCTTCAGGCGCCCCTCGACGATGCGGTCGATGACCTTCTCCGGCTTACCCTCGCTCTCAGCCAGAGCGCGAAAGACTTCCTTCTCCTTATCGACCACGTCCTCGGGGACATCCTCAAGACGCAGGTAACGGGGGTTCTCAGCTGCAATGTGCATGGCCAGGTTGAAGGCGAGCTGCTGGAACTCATCGGTTCGGGCAACGAAGTCCGTCTCGCAGTTCACCTCGACGAGCACGCCGATCTTGCCGCCCGCGTGGATATACGACGATATCACTCCCTCGCTTGTCTCACGAGAGAGGCGCGCGTCCGCCCGCGCGGCCCCCTGCTTGCGGAGCAGCATGGAGGCCTGCTCAAGGTCTCCGCCGCACTCCGCGAGCGCCCTCTTACAGTCCATGATGCCGGCGCCCGTCTTCCGGCGGAGCTCCTGAACGTGCTGTGCTGTTACTGCCACTTGCGGGCCTCCTTCAGAATGGGCAATGCGCGAGGTCACTCGAGTGTATTCAGGTAAGCTCGGCCTCGCCGCCTGTGTACTCTCGTTCTGGCTCGGCCTCAGGCTCTGCCCCGACTTCAGTCTGCTCCGGTGCCTCTTGCGTGACCGGCGTCGGTTCCGGTTGCCCCGTCGCGGTAGCCTCGTCCGGCGCCGCTTCAAGCTCCTCGCCCGACCAGCTCGCCTCCTCCGCCGGCGTCCCGACGGTCTCGGCCCCCACTGCGACGGCCTCCTCCCGCTCAGCCGCGGCAACCGCCTCGGCGGCCTCTAGTTCGGCCTGCCGGCTCTCATGCTCGGCGCGGCCTTCCAAGACTGCGTCCGCCATCTTCCCGGCCATGAGCCTGATGGCACGTATCGCGTCATCGTTGCCTGGTATGGGATAGTCCACTTCATCCGGGTCGCAGTTCGTGTCCACGATCGCAACCACTGGGATCTCCAGCCGCCGCGCCTCCAACAGCGCTATGCGCTCCTGCTTCAGGTCTACGAGGAAGACCGCATCGGGCAGCCCACCCATGTTCTCGATGCCCGAGAGGAAGCGCTCCAGCTTGGCCCTCAGGTCCATGAGACGGTTCCTCTCCTTCTTGGGAAGCTGGGAGAGAGTACCGTCCTCCTCCATCTTGCGCAGCTCGCGCAAGCGCTCAATCCGTTGATGGATCGTAGCGTGATTGGTCAGCATGCCGCCGAGCCAACGCTCGGTCACGTAGAACATCTCGCACCGCGCAGAGCTCTCCCGCACGGCATCCTGGGCCTGCTTCTTCGTGCCAACGAACAGAAGCTTGCCTCCATTCGCGGCGACCTGCCGGACGAACTGATAGGCATCATCCAACCGCTTTAGGGTCTGGTGAAGGTCGATGATGTAGATGCCGTTGCGCCCAGCGTAGATGAAGCGCTTCATCTTCGGGTTCCAACGGCGAGTCTGGTGGCCAAAATGAACTCCGGCCTCCAACAGCTCTTTCATGGTCACGAGAGGCAAGATTACTCCCCTTTCGGGCGGCGTGCCCCATACTCGGGGCGAGCTGCTCATCCGCGCTGCGACCATGCGACACGCGCGAACTGGGACACCACAGCACGCCGAGAATTAGATTTCTGCCGCGCCGGATCGCCGACTGAGCGCGCGCGGCAAACGGCCCGCCAGCCCCCCTTAGGGGCGCGGCCGTTTGTGTCAGTGTAACATAGGAGAGCTGCCCAGCGCAAGACCTGGGAGCGGAGGAGCGTCTAGGTCATCGGGGGCAGCAAACCGGATTCCGGTTCTGGTGCGGCAGGACGGCGGTGTCGCCAGGTTCACGGCCGCAACATGGCCACCATCTTCGGCACACGCCCCTGCTCCGAAACCGGCTCCGCCTCGGCCACGAGAACGCCGCTGATGCGGTAATCCCGCGGGTCGCGGTCGGCATGGGGATGATCAGAAGGGAAGCACTTCGATGCCCCGCGCTCCCGCACTCGCACGAACAGATCGTACTCGCCCGGCGGGACCGGATCGGGGAGGTAGATGCGGTGCTCTTCCCGGAGGACCTCTCCCAACTGCCAATCGCTCAACGGGTAGAGGTCGTGGCCCAGCAGGTTACTCTCCAGCCAGATGCGCTCGCCCTGCTCGCTCTCCAAGACGAAGATGGCTTGCAGCGGCCTCCCTTCGTAGCCGGCGAGCGGAGTCCAGTAGAGGGTGAAGGGCAGGCTCTTGCCGGGCCGCAGTTCCCCGGGCGAAGCCACCACCTTCACCAGTCCCATCCGGTCTCCGAACTTGACGATTGGTGTCGCCGGCAAATCGGCGAGCACCTCCTCTCGCGGCGGCCGGTCGAGGAAGACGCGATAGACCGGACCTTGGGGGACCATGTACGTCTTCTTGCGGAGCAAGGTCATCCGATATGTCAGCATTTCAACGAAATACACCGCCGGGTAGCTGCGGAGGAAATCCTCCTGGGCGAAGTCGATGAACCCCTCGTCCGAGTGCAGCGACGGCGCCGCGAACATGACGAGATCGGGCCGCTCGCCATCGATGTACTTGAGATACCCCATCGGTGCGATCGTCCACCAGTCGGCCAGTATGAGCGACCCCGGCTCGACCATGCCCATGACTTCCCGGGCGAACAGCTCGGAGCCGTAGTCCTGGCTCCCGTCCGCGCGATGGAGGTTGCCCGTGAACTGCATCAGAGGAAGCACCATCAGCAGAGCAGCCGCAGGGCCGTATCGCCAGCCAAGACTCGGCGAGACGAGTCGCTTTTGGAGGCGTGACATCGCCCGGCCCGCCAGAACCAGGACGCCGGCTGCTCCCACTGCGATGAACGCAGCCCAGACCAAGTGGAGCGGTAGATAGTAGACGTAGATATCGAAGATGCTGAAGTTGACGGAGTAGGCAACATCGACGAGGCCGATCAACAGCAGGAAGATGGCGAGCTTCCGGTCGCAACGCCATAGCAGCCCGATGCCGAACAGGGCTAGCGCGCAGCCCAGCAGTGTGAACTCGTTGGGGAGCCGGCCGGTGTGGATCAGCGCCCGGTGGAGCGCTACGATCAAGCCGCGATCGAACATCGAGTGCCGTGCGCCCGGCGCCGTGAGCTGGGCCCAGAACTCGATCAGGTTGTGCGGGTTGTTGAGGTGAGGGGGCGGGTTCGCCATCGCGCGGATCGGCTCGTAGGCATAGATCGACAAGCCGAGAAGGAACAGTCCGGCACATGCGGCCACTCGCCGCAGCGTGAAGAACACCCTCCCCTTCTCCGCCCACACCAGATAGAGGACCGCCGGAATCATCAAGCCCGTGAGTGCATGGTTGCCCAGACTGACCCCGATCACCCACGAGACAAGGAAGAGCCAGCGATCCTTGCCGGTTGCCCGCCAGGCAAGCACGATTAGGATGATGATGGCGGCGAGACATACGTGGAGCGTATAGACCTCGGCCTCCGTGGTCTGATCCCAGAAGGTCGCTGCGAATGCGAAGGTGAGCGCCGCGACGAAGGCCGCGATGCGATTCCCCGAGATCGTGCGATAGACGAGGTAGAGCAGCGCAACCGCCAGCGCGCCCAGCAGCGCCGTTGCGAAGTTCACGCGGAAGGCCACATCGCCGATCGGGAGCCGGCTGAAGGGATGCATGATAAGCATCCAGGTGGGGTAGCCCGGCGCGTGTCCGTTGCCCAAGTGATAGGCGGCCGTGATGAGCTCGCTCGAATCGCCCCACCCAAAGGTCGGCCGCATCGTGCGGAGATAGGCCAGCAGCGAGACGAGGAACAGGCAGCCGCAGGCAATGGCGTCTAGCCGGCGCGGAGAAGCGCTCTGCCCCTGTGACGCGCTGGGATGCGTGGCTGCCTCCACGGACT
>JALGXV010000099.1:0-4738 GCA_029821885.1 Candidatus Hebobacteria bacterium | reverse complement strand
CGCAACGGGGTCGCCGGGGACCGTGTCCAGGAGTGCGCCGCCGGGGGATGGTTGCCCGCCGACTACAGGATGTATCTCGTCAGGTCGAGGTCCTTCACTACCTCCGCGAGCTGCTCGCGGACGTACTCGGCCGTGATCTTGACACTGGTGGGAGAAATGTCCGAGGCCTCGAAGGATACCTGTTCGAGCAGCCGCTCCATGACCGTGTGGAGCCGCCGCGCGCCGATGTTCTCCGTCTGCTCATTGACCTGGGCGGCGATGCGGGCGATCTCGGCCACCCCCTCCGAGGTGAACTGCAGCTCGACGCCTTCGGTGCCCATGAGCGCCGTGTACTGCTTGATAAGCGAGCTCTCCGGCTCATTCAGGATGCGAACGAAGTCCTCCTCGCCGAGCGCGCTCAGCTCCACGCGCAGTGGGAAGCGGCCCTGGAGCTCCGGGATGAGGTCGGATGGCTTCGTGGCGTGGAAGGCGCCGGCCGCGATGAACAGTATGTGATCGGTCTGCACCGGCCCGTACTTGGTCATCACGGTCGAGCCCTCGACGATGGGGAGCAGGCCTCGCTGAACGCCCTCGCGGCTCACATCGGGCCCTCCCATCGTGCGCTCCCGCCCGGCGATCTTGTCCATCTCGTCGATGAAGATGATTCCCGACTGCTCTGCGCGGCCCACCGCCTCGCCGGTCACCTGGTCCATGTCGATCATCCGCTCGGCCTCCTGGTCGAGCAGGATGCGGCGCGCCTCGGCCACGGTGACGTTGCGCCGCCGACGCTGCTTCGGGAACATGCCGCCGAGCATGTCTTGCAGGTTGATGCCCAACTCCTCCATCCCCTGCCCTGAGAATACCGGGAAAGCGAGGAAGCGATTCTCCTCCACTTCGATCTCGACCACCTGCTTGTCGAGCTCACCGGCCAGCAAACGTTGTCGCAGGGATTCCCGGCCGTCGTCATCCTCGGACGGCTCTTCCCCGGGCTCGGCCTCGAGCGGGCGCTGCTGGAGCACGGCCGCCATCGCATCGCTGATCGACTGCATGCGCCCGCTCGACCTGCTCCCTCGGCGCTGGAGCGCGTCCAGCAGCCGGTCGGTGGCGCGCGCCTCGGCCCGGGCCCGCACCTCCTCTACCTTCTCTCCCCGGACCATCCGCACCGACGCCTCGACCAGATCCCGGACCATGGAGTCGACGTCTCGTCCGACGTAGCCGACCTCGGTGTACTTGCTCGCCTCCACCTTCACGAGCGGTGCCCGCACCAGCCGCGCCAGCCGCCGCGCGATCTCCGTCTTGCCGACGCCCGTGGGCCCGATCATGAGGATGTTCTTGGGAATGACCTCGTCACGGATATCGTCCGCGAGGAGCTGCCGACGCACGCGGTTGCGGAGCGCAATCGCGACCGACCGCTTCGCGTCGGCCTGCCCCACGATGTACTTGTCCAGAGCCTCGACGATGCGGCGGGGAGTCAGCTCCTCGAGCTGCCTCTGTCGTATTCGATTCGTGTCCATAGTCATGTCACGCTGCATTGTAGCACAATCTCGGCCCCGCCGCGCGTCGGCCGTCGCCCGGCCCCGCCCAGGCCGTAGGTATGTCCACGGCCCGCGCCGAATCGGACACATCCGGAGGTGCCGCCAGTGCCCCGTACCCTCGAGACCAGTGATCCCCTGAGCCTCGTCCTCGACGGCCGGCCAGCCCCTCTCGTGCCCGTTGCACCTGTCTACGAAGGGCTCGGCCCCCTTGAGTTCAGGTGGATGGAGCTTCGGCATCGGAAATGGCTGCACCTCATCGAGGAGGCCGGCGTTGAGCGGCTACCTGTCGATCACAAGACCTACGTCGAGCTCGAACTGAGCGTTCTCACCGAGACTCTCGACGACTACTACCCACCTCCCGCCTGGC
This sequence comes from Candidatus Hebobacteria bacterium, assembly GCA_029821885.1. Taxonomy (GTDB): domain Bacteria; phylum Armatimonadota; class Hebobacteria; order Hebobacterales; family Hebobacteraceae; genus Hebobacterum. The sequence goes on along the minus strand of JALGXV010000099.1, from coordinate 2,857 downwards.
TCGCACTGCCCCGCAGGCAGTCAAAGGACCAGGTATCGGGGGCGGCAGTGGTCCTTCGCGGCACGGACCTCTACTGGGTGTCCGGCGATGGCCAGGAGACGTGGCTGCCGCCCAGTCGTGCTGCCTATGCGTCCCGCCAGGTGCAAGAGAGGGCTTCCCACTACTACGGGCTGTGGCACCGCGGCTACCACGCGGATGAACTGGAAGAGGTCCTCGCCCGTGCAGACACCCCGTCTTCCGAGCCGACGCCGGAGGAGGTGGATCGGGAACTGGCCTCCGGGCGCTATGGGGTGGCGCGCGCATTGCTCGACCGCCACCCAGGTGAACTGCCGCTCTATGACTCCTGCAGTACGCCCTTCATAGAGTTGCTCGGCCTGCTCGGCTTCCAGGAGATGATGACATCGCTGGTCGAGGACCCGGACAGAACGCACAAGCTCCTGGCTGGGGGACTGCCGCGGCCGAGTGCCCACCTCGCGGCCGCTGAGAGAGTCGGAGTAGGCATAGTCTTCGTGGAGGAGTGCCTCTCCTCGGCCGATCTCATCTCACCGGCCATGTACCGGGAGTTCGTCTTCCCTTACACGAAGCGGACGCTCGAGTTCTACGAGTCCCGCGGCTTCCGAACGGTGTTCTACTTCTCGGGCGACCTCATGCCGCTGCTGGAGGACCTGAAGCAGCTCCCATGGACGGCCCTCTCCTTCGAGGAGGACCGGAAGGAGTACGGCATCGACCTCGCCGAGGTACGGCAAGCGATGGGCCCGGATCGCGTCCTCTACGGAAACGTTGACGCCCCCTTCATCGAGAAGGCCGACGACGAGGAACTCCTCCGCGAGGTGGAGCGGCAGATCGACGTGGCCGGCAAGGGAGGCAGGTTCGTCCTCTCCCCAGGCAGCCCGTTCACGCCTGACACGCGGCTGGATCGAGTCAGGTTCTTCTGCGAATCGACGCAGCGAATCTAGCGTCCCGTTCCCGGCGTAGCGGCATCCAGCACCAGCACCCAGTCCCTCCCGCGTCCGCTGCTCAGCGGCGTGAACTGCCGCGTGCCGCGGGTCGGGAAATCGCCGGTGCGCCACCACTTCGCCTCGCGAGGATCATACCAGTTGGCGATCACTCGCTCGCCAGTGATCTTGCCGAGGTCGACCCCCACGGGCCGCCCGGTGGGGACATAGACAAAGGCGAAGCTGCCATCGTCGGCGCGGGCGGCACGCATGTGGTGCATGCCCCTCCCCTGCCCTGAGACGATGAGCGACTGATCGGGCACGAGCTTTGGGAAGGGCCGGGACTCGAAGAGTGTGCGCACGTGCTGCATCTGTCCTGCGCCCGGCAGGTTGAGGGCCTCGTGCCACGGCGTGCGCGCGAACGTAACGGGCTTGCGGCCGGGTTCCCAGAGCTGCCAGATGTCGTGGCAGCCGTATGTATGGCCGCAACCCCCGGCTAGCAGTCCCCAGTAAGCCGCCTGCCGCACGTCGTAGTCATCGAAGCGCGGGGTACCCTCTTTGAAGGCTACGGGGTGATTCTCGTAGCGCGGCTCACCGTCCATCGTCGGCTTGGTCGGCTCGAGTTCGTAGTCGGCCTGGACGAGCCTGTAGTTCGGGCCGTTCCGCGCCGCGTGGCCCGACTGGATCATGTGGAAGTCGATCCACGGCTCGTCGGAGGGCCAGTAGTCCGAACAGGAGACCCCGCCCATGGGATGATAGGTCATCAGGTGGCGGCCCCCGTCGCCTTCTCTCAGGCCCTCGGCCATCGCCCGCCAGATTCTGCGCACCGGCTCGGCCTTGGCAGGCCGGTCGCCGCCCAGAATCCAGATGATAGGTTTGTCGCGGTAGCGCTCGCCGAGGAAGCGGCCATATGTGCGAGCGTTCTTAGGGGTGAAGACCTTTGGGCCGACCCCCCAGTACTTCGGCCCGACCTTGTCGCCCCAGGTCGGCAGCATTCCCACGAAGAGGCCGAGCTCAGCGGCCTTGTCAACGACGTAGTCCACGTGCCGGAAGTAGCTGTCGTTGGGCTGGCCTGGGCGCAAGCGGCGCAGCGGAAGATCGCCGTAGGGGTTTGGCACTCGCAGCCCGTCCTGCTCCGCAAGCACAACCGCCTGGATCACGCTGAACTTGAGCCGCGCCCGGTTCTCAAGGTATTCGTCGGCCTCTTCCCGAGTGAGACGGTGGAACAGCTCCCAGCATGTGTCGCCGAGGTAGAAGAAGGCGGTCCCGTCAGGCTTGGTGAGGTACCGCGCGTTCTCGCTGACCCGAAGTGATCTCATCAGACTGGCGCCCCTCCGAACTCGAGTCCCGCTTGTGCCTGTTCTTCTTCACGACCACAGGCGCACCTTCGGGCCTGCGGCGCCGCAGATACCTACATATGCCTAGCCACCGGCAGCCTCGGCGAGCAGCTGAGCAGATGTCTGAAATACCGAACGTGGCACTAGACCGTATGCCGTCGATTGGATCACCGACGACCAGCAGGCCGGCACTATCCTTGGGCCAGCTCCGCTCCCAGCTTGACCCCGCCCACTATGGCGGCCATCTTCTCGTCATCCATCGTCTCGCCACTCAGCCCGGCCACGAGCCTGTCCACATCCGTCCAGGTCGTCGCAAGATAGCCGAGCATCTTCGGCGTCGCATCCCTGCGCGCGACTTCGATGAGCTTGGCGATGCTCTCGGGCTTGTTCCACCCGCCCGGCCAGACGCGGAAGCCCTTGTCTTGGAAGAAGCGGACCGATGGGAACTCGTCCATGATCTCGTAGTGCCAGTCGCACATCACGATGTCAGAGGGGACGCTGTCTATGGCCTGATGGGTCTCATTGGCGCTGCTCTCCCATGAACCGTATCCCATCGTCTCGGCGTCGAGCAGGCGGTCGCCCCAC
>JALGXV010000382.1 GCA_029821885.1 Candidatus Hebobacteria bacterium | reverse complement strand
CGACTTCGACTTCGCGATGATGGTGGAGATGGGGCCCGATCGCCTCCAGCATGGCTTCTGGCGCTACTGCGACCCCTCCCACAGGCTCTTCGAGAAGGGCAATCCCTACGAGAATGTCCTGCATGATTACTACATCAGCATCGACGAGGAGATCGGCCGCACTGTCGAGGCGGCGGGCGAGGGAGCCTCGTTCATGGTGGTCTCGGATCACGGCGCGAAGGCCATGGATGGAGCGATCTGCATCAATGAATGGCTGCAGCGGGAGGGATATCTCACGCTGAAGGAACAGCCCGCGGAGCGCACGCGGCTTACCCCCGACATGATCGATTGGGAGAACACGAAGGCCTGGGGGGAGGGCGGATACTATGGGCGGCTTTTCCTCAACGTCGCCGGCCGCGAGCCCCAGGGAATCATACCGCCGGGCGCCTACGAGGCTGTGAGGGATGAGCTCATCTCGGCCCTGGAGGCGCTCGGCGACGAAGACGGCAAGCCGATCGGCACCCGAGTCTTCAAGCCGGAGGACGTGTACCGAGAGATCAACAACATCGCGCCGGACATGATCGTGTACTTCGGAGATCTCGACTGGCGGTCGGCCGGCTCGGTCGGCGTCGGGTCCATTCACCTGAGGGAGAACGACACCGGCCCCGACGACGCCAACCACCTGCCGGACGGCGTCTTCGCCTGGGATGGAGGCGGGGCCGGCCAGCTTCGCCGGGCCGACCGCTATCAGATATACGACGTGGCTCCGACTGTGCTCCGCTTCTTCGGGCTCGACCCGGCGGAGGACATGATCGGTGAGTCCCTAATCTAGACGGGGCTTGGTCCATGGCGCAATCCGTGTGGGAAAGGTGAGAGATGGCGAAGGGATTCACAGTGTGGTTCACAGGTCTTTCGGGATCTGGCAAGAGTACACTCGCGGAGAGAGTGCGAGACATATTGCTCGAACGCGGGATGAAGGTCGAGGTGCTCGACGGTGACGAAGTGCGAACGAACCTCAGCAAGGGCCTCGGCTTCTCCAAGGAGGACCGCGACACGAACATCCGGCGCATCGGCTGGGTATGCCACCTGCTGACGCGCAACGACGTGGTGGCCATATCGGCCGCTATCTCTCCGTACAAGGCGATCCGCGACGAGAACCGCAAGCTCATCGGCCGCTTCGTCGAGGTGTACTGCGAGTGTGATATCGACACGCTGAAGGGCCGCGATCCGAAGGGCCTGTACGAGAAGGCCCTGAAAGGCGAGATCAAGAACTTCACCGGCGTGAGCGATCCCTACGAGCCTCCCGAGAAACCGGAGGTGGTCGTCGATACGGCCAAGGAGGACATCGACACGTCCGTACAGCGGATAATCGGCACCCTCGAACAGCTCAACTACATCCCGGCCGGGGATGGCCGCGGCTACAGTGATGACGAAGAAGAGAGCATCAAGCAGCGGTTGAAGGACCTGGGCTACATCTAGGGCTGCAGCGAATATGCGCTTCTTCCGGGGCCGCAAGAAGAGACGGGTGTGCGCGGTGGGACTTGACGGGGTGCCCTACGGGCTGCTTCAGCGCCTGGCCGGCGAGTCCGTCATGCCCCGCGTGGCCGCCATCATCGGGAACGGCGGCCTGCGCAAGATGCGGGCCTCGCTGCCCCCGGTGTCCTCGGTGAGTTGGTCCTGCTTCATGACCGGAGCCAATCCGGCCGAGCACGGCATCTTCGGCTTCACCGACGTATCGGCTGACAGCTATCAGCTCCGCTTCCCAACCTTCGCCGACCTGGCCGTGCCGACGTTCTGGGATGCGCTCGGCAAGCAGGGGCGCCGCTCGGCCGTCATCAACCAGCCGGCCACCTATCCCGCGAGGGAGATGCCTGGCGCGCTCGTCTCGGGCTTCGTCGCCCTGCAGCTCGAGAAAAGCGTCTGGCCGCGCGACCATCTGCCTGCCCTGCAGCGGATGGGCTACCGCATAGATGTCAACACGCGGAAGGCACGGGAAGACCCCGACGGCCTCCTCGACGATCTCGACGCAACGCTGAAGACGCGGCGGGAGGCGATCCGCTACCTCTGGGAGCGGGAGAGCTGGGACTACTTCCAGGTCGTGGTGACCGGCACCGATCGGCTCCATCACTTCCTGTGGAACGCGGTCGATGACGCCGGCGATGCCCGCCATGACCGGGCGATGGCCTACTACCGAGCCGTGGACGATCTCGTCGGAGACCTCTGGGACAAGCTCCACCAAGGGCGCTCAGGCGACCGAGAGGGCGAGGGCTTCATGCTGCTCTCCGACCACGGCTTCACGCGCCTGGAGCAGGATGTCCGGCTGAACTCCTGGCTCCGCGAGAATGGTTACTTGAGCTACGAGAAGGAGGATCCGACCTCCGTCGCCGATATCTCACCGGATACACGCGCCTTCGCGCTCGACCCGGGCCGCATTCACATCAACACGCGGGGGCGCTTCTCGCAGGGCTGTGTCGATCCCGAGGAGGCGCCTGCCCTCCGGCAAGAGCTGGCCGAGCGGCTCGGGCAACTGGAGTATGAAGGGCGGCCGGTCATCGCTCGCGTCTTCACCCGCGAGGAGGCGTTCCACGGCCCGAAGACC
>JALGXV010000381.1 GCA_029821885.1 Candidatus Hebobacteria bacterium | reverse complement strand
GTTCGCGCACGAGGAGTGGGATGGCGTGGGATATCGCATCGTCCGGCCTTATGCAGAGAAGGTCCGCCACACGCCGGGTGAAGCCATCGAATTCCGGCACTACCTCCGCGACATTTTCGGCGGCCTGCTCGCGGCCGGGTTCTCTATTCAGCGAGTGGAGGAGGAGCCAGGTTTCGAGGAAGAGGACCCGGCGGCGACACCGGGGAGTTGGGAGCACTCGGGGCGGTACCTGGTGGGATTCGTGATGGTGGCGCGGAAGGAGACGGCGAGAGAGTAGGAGCATCCGCGCCTACCTGCTCTGGGCCCACCTATCCTTGTCAACCGCCTGTGAAGCCGCCGGTCGTTGTCAGGCGGTCTGAGACCGGCAGAGAAGACGCTCTGTCTGGGCCTGTGACTCGCGTTTCGACGCGACAAACAAGTGTGTGGCGGCCGGCCGGTGCTGTGTCTCAGCCTGTCCACCGCGGTCTTGTCCGAGAGCGCCGCGGGAGATGCCCACGGTAGGCGAGAAACGCCTGCAGAGCGAAGCTATGCCGGTTCCAGGGACGCTTGACCGCGGCACCCGGTGTCATCCACAGAGGACAGCACTGGGAACGTCCCGACCGATCGGCGAAGACGCTTCCGCCGAGGATCGAACGACGGCAGTTCGCCGAGGCCAGGGTGACCGCCTTCCGTCTGGCAGTTTGAGACTGCAGTGTCAGCGACGCCTAAGAACGACCGGGGGTCTCACGGGTCCTCGACGCCCGCACCTGGTCACTTGGCGGTGGCCTCCACGCGCTCCTCCTGCGACATCCCAGCGAGTCGCTTGACCTCAGGGAGATCAAGTCCTAGTCCCTTGGCGACGCGCTCGCCGTATTCCACGTCGGCCTTGTAGAAGAGAGCAGTCTGGCGTAGCTGGAGTCGTTGCTGGGCACTCTTCAGGTGCGAGACGATATTGCTGATCAAATGCTCGCGGTCCTCGTCGCTCATCGCCTTACGATACAGGTCCCCGGCCTGCACGAAGTCCACATTGCCAAGCTCGTAGCCGTGCCGCGCGGCCATTCCCGACACGTCGATGGGTGGCGGTGCTACCTCAGGGTTGGGAGACGGACCCCCGAAACTGTTCGGCCAGTAGTTCGGGCCACCGCCAGCGTTGCTGTCAAAACGCATGAAGCCGTCCCGCTGATAGCTGTCCATGCGGCACGCCTTGGGGGCATTCACCGGCAACAGATGGTAGTTGGGGCCGAGCCTGTGTCGGTGTGTGTCGTGGTAGCTGAAGAGCCGTCCCTGCAGCATCTTGTCCGGTGATGCGCCAATGCCCGGGACGAAGTTGCCGGGAGAGAATGCCGACTGCTCGACCTCGGCGAAGTAGTTCTCCGGGTTCCGGTCAAGGACCATACGACCGACGTCGATGGGCGGGAAGTCCGCGTGCGGCCAGACCTTCGTGATGTCGAACGGATCGAACCGGTAGTCCTTGGCCTGCTCCGGCGTCATGATCTGTACTTCCAGACGCCAGGACGGATGCTCGCCGCGCGCTATCGCCTCATGTAGATCGCGCGTAGCGCAGTCTGGATCGACGCCGCGCATGCGGTCGGCTTCTTCACCCGTGAAGTTCTGGATCCCCTGTTCTGTCTTGAAGTGCAGCTGGACCCACCAACACTCCCGCTTCTCGTTGTACCACATGTAGGTGTGGCTGCTGTATCCGTTCATGTGGCGGTAAGACCTGGGCGTCCCTCGATCTGAGAACAGGATGGTGACCTGATGGATGGACTCCGGAGTGAGGGAAAGGAAATCCCAGAACATGTCCGGGTCCTTCAGGTTGGTCGCCGGGTTCCGTTTCTGCGTGTGGATGAAGTCCGGGAACTTCAACGGGTCTCGGATGAAGAACACGGGGGTGTTGTTTCCCACCATGTCGTAGTTGCCTTCTTCGGTGTAGAACTTCACCGCGAACCCACGGGGGTCACGCTCTGAGTCGGCCGATCCCTTCTCACCTCCGACGGTCGAGAAGCGGACAAACAGCTCCGTGCGTTTCCCCACTTCGGAGAGGAACTTGGCGCGCGTGTACTTCGTTACGTCGTGCGTGACCTCGAAATACCCGTACGCGCCTGCTCCCTTGGCGTGGACAACGCGCTCGGGAATCCGCTCACGGTCGAAGTGGGCCAGCTTCTCGGTCAGGTGGACGTCTTGAATGAGCACCGGCCCCTTGGGCCCGGCGGTCACTGAGTTCAGGTCGTTGTCAACCGGCACGCCAAAGCCGGTTGTCAGCGTCTCCTTCTTCCTCTCCTCCCGCATCGGTCTCTCCTTCCTCCTCGAGCTCTTATCGAGCGCGACCAGGAGCTTAGGTGCTCTCGGACCTATCCCTGCCCGTGACGTGGGACTCGGTGTTCTGGCAGGATGACATCGGACGCCGGCCGGATGCGGTCACCATGTGCTCAAAACCCAACGCGCGCCGCACCGGCTGCTCTCGCAGTGCTCCTCTGCGTCGTGCGCCGTCTTCGCCAAGCGCGTGGTAACGTCGAGGGGGGCAGGTAGGGGCACCACGAGCATGCTGGGTGCCAGATGGGTTTCTGGACAGCACGGGCTATCGGCACCACCGGGTCGGGCCGAGGCTCCGACCGGCGGTAGCTCTCCGGCGCCGGCACGGTGACTCTCAACGCTGAGGCATGGACTCGCCGAAGACAAGCTCAGCTCGGCCTTGGGGCACTGCGCGGGTCAAGAGCCCGAAACGCCGCCTCGCCTCCTGCCTACGGCGCCGACCAAGTGAGGCTCCTGTCTCTCCCGCGAAGCTCGATTCCCTCGTCGCACACCGTGGCGCGCAGTATCCCCTCTTTGTCGCGCAGATGAAGGCCCCGCGGACCCCCTTCCTCGACCATCAGAGCAACGCCTCCCGTGCCCTTCTGGTCATACAGGCTCAGCATCGGAGTTCCGTCCAGGTGAAGCATCAATCGAGCGCGCGCACCCCCCTCTTCGTCGAACAGGACCAGCCGCGGGCATGCCTTCTCTCCCAGCGACAGAAGACCCCTTACATTGCCCGCCGAATCCACCAACTCGAATCGCTGGGCTCGCACAACTTCGGGAGACGAGCCCGTTCCCGCGGCGTACGACAAGACCAGCACCGTCGCTGCCAGGCACGCCGTCACAACTACGCTCATCCACCTGCCTCGAGTCATCTCTCGCCTCCTCTGGACCTGCGGCCCCGATGGGAAACGGCGGGGCAGACAGTGACCTGTCCCCCTCAACGTTACCACGCGCTATGTTAGTCCCCCTAGGCCCCTTCCTCGGGGCCCTGGCGTGAGCGCACTGGTGCCTTCCCCTCAGAACCAGACCTGATACTGGGTGACGAACTTGTTGTTGTTCACTTCGTCGGCGCCCTCCCGGTTCCAGACGTAGTTGAAGCGGATCATCTCCTGGCAGCGCTTCTCGCCGTAGCGGCTGCCCCTGATGTGATAGTTCAAGCCGAGCGTGTAGGCCGTCA
>JALGXV010000380.1 GCA_029821885.1 Candidatus Hebobacteria bacterium | reverse complement strand
CAGTCTCACGGCAATGAACGGGGGCGGCCAGGACACGGACGTGAAGCCGGACTACGTGAGCGTCTCAGATTCGGGGATGGGGCCGCTGCCGCTTCTGGAAGTCCACCCCAATGAACGCGCGCCAGGCCCGGCAGGGGCCCCCATGATCGGGGCCGCGCCCTGGCAGCCGTCGGGGTCTGGTCCGGGCGGCTTGTACAAGTGGAAGGTATATGAGTTCGACGGCAGCGCCGACCTGTGGGTTCAGGTGTGCGCTCAGTGCTTCAGTACCAGCCAGAACGCAGTGGGCGCTCCGGACAGGCTGCAGATGAGGATCGACGGCATCATTCCCAACGACGTGTGGGGCGTGATGGGAGGGAAACCGGGCCTCTATCAGTGGGAGGGTGACGCCGACTGGGGAAAGCGGATTACGCTCGAATTCCGGCTCACCGGCCTCACGACGGGCCGGCATACACTCAAGTTCTCAGCCGATGAGACGCCCGTTCTCTGGTGGGTGAAAGTCCAGGACCTCCAGCCCACCCAGTGATCCACGCCGTTCATGTTCGCTCGCGCGTGAGGCAGCGCAGTAGCCTCATTCAGCGAGTAAGGAGGCTGACTGTGAGATCCGCTCCCCTTGTCCTCTCCGTGGCTCTGTTGGCAGCGCTTTGCGACCCCGCAGGCGCGCAGTCGGCGAACCTCGCCGTCAACCCAGGCTTCGAAGAGCCGCTGTCGGTGGGGTGGAACGACATCTGGACTCGTGATCCCGACACGGCGACGGCCGCCATCGTCGGACAGGCTCACTCCGGTGCGAGCGCGCTTGAGGTCGAGCACACGGGATCGCAGGATTGGTGTATCTGGCAGAGCAGCGGCATCGATGTCACTCCGGGCGACATCTTCGAGCTCTCCGGATGGATCGCGTGCACCGACCTCAACGGCGAGGCCGACTTCAGCGTCGTCACCTTCGACGGGGACGGAGGGGTCATCGATTGGATCTTCGGCGCGGCGAGGACGTCCGCGGGCACCCATGGCTGGGAGCACGTGCTCACTCACTTCATCATCCCTGACGGCTGCGCCTCCATCAACCTCCGCATCGTGGGCTGGGGGCCGGGGGTCATGCGGTTCGATGACGTCTCTCTGATCAGAGAGGCGAACATCGTCGATATCCGCGGCCCGGCTGAGGACATCGCGTTTGGCAACGACGCCGTTCAGGTCGTCTATCACACCGGATCGGCAACGTTCACGGTGACGGACCAACGGAACGGCCGCGTCTACGATCAACTCGCGATTCCCGGCCTGCCGGCCTGCATGGGCGCAACGCTGGCGCCCGACGGCAAGACTCTCAACGCCGCCCTGTGGGAGCCGGCCTCGGACCTCGACGTTCAGGTCGTGCTTGCGGTCCCCGACTCGCCCGCGACGACGCCGGAGGTTCGCTGCCAGCTAACCGCGTCGGGAGCGATGTCTCAGAACTTCGTCTACCCGGCGCCCTTCGCCACCGACGGGGACACCTTCCTCGTGATCCCGATGAACGAGGGCCTTCTCTTCCCGGCCGATGACGCGACGGTGGAGCCGCTCTGGCTCGCTGGTTACTCGGGGCACGGCATCTGCATGAGCTGGTTCGGCCAGTGCCGGGGGGAGGCCGGGGCGGGCCTCATGGGCATCATCGAGACTCCGGACGATATGTTAATCACGGTCGAGCGTCCAAGCCTGAGCCCGTCTCTGCTCGCGGTCGTGCCCACGTGGCGGCCCTCCCGGGGTGAATTCGCCTACACTCGGGCAGTCAACTACGTGTTCTTCGAGACCGGCGGCTACGTCGCTCAGGCCAAGCGCTACCGCGAATACTCCCAAGATACCGGCCTCTTCAAGTCTCTCGCGGAGAAGCTGGCCGAGAACCCGAACGTCGATCTGCTGATCGGCGCGGTGAACGTCTGGGCGCCGTCTTGGTACGGCAACCACGATCCTGTGGGCCTGATCACAGAGATGCAGTCGCTCGGGATCCGTCGTATCCTCTGGAGCGAGGGCACGTCGCCCGAGAACATCGCGGCCATGAATGAGATGCCGTGGGTTCTCACCAGCCGGTACGACATCTACCAGGACGTGTGGCCGCCCGGGCAGCCAGAGTGGGCCAACCACGAGGGGTGGCCCGAGGATCTCGTCTTGCTTCCCGACGGCAGCACCATGCCGGGCTGGGTCATACGTGGCGGCGACACCGAATATCCCGGCGGCGTGGTCTGCTCCCCGCGCGGCCTCGAGCATGCCCAAGCGCAGATGCCCGCCGACCTGGCCGCACATCCCTACCGATGCCGTTTCATCGATACGACCACCGCCTCTTCGTGGCGCGAATGCTACCACCCCGATCACCCGACCTCCCGCAGCGAGGATAAGCACTACAAGATGGAGCTCCTGCGCTTCTGCTCTGAGGATATGGGTATGGTGACGGGCAGCGAGACCGGCATCGACTCCGCCGTCCCCCATGTCTGCTACTTCGAGGGGATGCTGTCCTTGGGCCCTTACCGGCTCCCCGACTGCGGCTACACGCTCATTGACTACAAGGAGCCCACCGAAGACTTCCTCAAGTACCAGGTCGGGCCGTACTATCGCGTTCCGCTGTGGGAGTTGGTCTACC
>JALGXV010000098.1 GCA_029821885.1 Candidatus Hebobacteria bacterium | reverse complement strand
GACCCACGCGGCTGGCGGGGTGACCTGGCGCGCGGTGGCGCTCTCGCTCGCCGTGGTCGCCATCAGCGCTCCTGCCATCTTCTGGGGAGAGGTCGTCTGGCACAAGGGCACGCTCTTCTGGTCCAGCGGCATGCCCGTGCCCTGGCCACTGACCGTTCTCTTCGTCCTGACGGCTGTCACGAGCATTCCGGCCTTCCGGCGACTGCGGCTCACCCGGCCTGAGTTACTGACGGTCTACTCGGTCGTCCTCGTGGTGACGCCTCTATTCGGGACCTACGTGCTCTTCTATCTGCTGTCCCAGGTGCCGACCTTCTACTACCTGGGTCGCTCTCAGCCACTGTGGGAATCCACGTTCCTGAATCTGATCCCGAGCTGGTGGGGTCCTTCTTCCTTTGCCGCGGTTGAGGGCTTCTACCTCGGTCATACCTCCGTGCCGTGGTCGGAGTGGGCGCTCCCGCTGGCCGCGTGGTCATCATTCATGATCTCCCTCTATGTGGCGAACATCTGCTTCCTCTCCCTCCTGCAGAAGCAATGGATACGGCACGAGCGGCTGACGTTCCCACTGGCACAGATACCGCTCGAAACCGTGGGCGACGGGACCTCCGGGAACCGAAGCGCGAGCCTGCCAGTCAGCAAGGCCTTCTGGGTGGGCCTCGTGGTGGCGGCGGCCGTCGGATTCCTGAGCCAGCTTTCCCAACGAGTGCCTGCGATGCCGTCGTTCACCATGCAGATCACTCTGATGGGAAGCCAACCAGTGGGGCCGGTGGCCGCGCTGGGCCAGGTGGAACTATGGCTCTACCCCTGGTTGATCTCGCTCGCCTACATGCTCCCGAAGGACCTGCTATTCTCCGTTTGGTCTCTCTGGCTGGTGCGCCTCGGGCTGTGCGCCATGGCAATCAGGCAGGGGGTTCAGCTCACCTCCGCCGATCAATGGTGGACATACGACGAGTTCCCGGCGCCGTTCAGCCAGGCCACGGGCGCGGTGGTGGGGCTCTCCATCTGGGCCCTGTGGACTGCGCGGAGACATCTCTCGCGCGCGCTGCGCATCGCGTTCAGCCGCCCTTCGGGAGAGGACCGCGATGAGCCCCTGCCATACCGGTGGGCTCTTGTCGGCTTCGCGGTCTGCGCCGTCTGGATGATCCTCTTCCTAGTCTTCTCTGGATGCCGACCCATGGTCGGAGTGGCCTACGTTGCCCTTCTGCTGGGGCTATACCTGGCCTATGCCCGACTGCAAGCGGAGGCCCCATTCGAGGTGTTCTTCTGGTGGTTCAACGATATCGCCGCGGTGTCCATGGGCATGCGCAACATGCGGCCTGCTGAAACGCTCACCATCTACATGATGAACTGGGCCGGCGCGTCTTTTCCCAGCAGGATCTTCAGCGCCTGCTCGTTGAACACACTGACGTCGTTCAAGATCGCGGATGCGAACGGCACAGACCTGCGGAGACTGACTTACCTGCTAATCGCCGCCTTCCTGATCGCGCTGGCCATGGGTATGTTCGTCACTCTGACTGGGATCCACCACCATGGTTTCCTCATGACGACGGCAGGCCAGGGCGACTACTATACAGGCTGGGCTGGCTGGGCACTGAGGGACGCTGGCTACAGCACGTTCTACGACATCACAAGCGGGGCGCCTCGGTACGTAGGAGGGGCATTGTACATGGCCGCGGGCGCCGTGATATGTGTCTTCCTCGGCCTCATGCGGCTGCGCTTTCTGTGGTGGCCGCTGCATCCCATCGGCTATGTGCTCTCGAACAGCATCCCCCAGGCCGTGGGGACGTTCCCGTTCTTCATTGCGTGGGCTCTCAAGACGCTGGTAACCCGGTATGGGGGCCTGCGACTGTACCGCCAGACGATACCACTTGCCATCGGCCTGATCGTAGGCGATCTGCTGAACAGCTCCATCTGGAGCATAGTGGCACTCGCGACGCGCGGGGCAGTGTAGTCGGGACGCCTCACCGGGTGGATAGCGCTATCAAACGACGAGAGCCGTGGACAGGAGGCAGTACGATGTGTCAAGGCGGAATGCAGAGAGTCCAAAGCGCAGCTCTCAGGCATCTGGTGCCAGACCGATGGTGGGAGAAGGCCGCGGGGCTATATCTCTGTACGTTCAAGCCCAACCGCGGGTACGCGCGGGTGCTCCACCTCGACCCGGCGAAGGCGGCCGCGGAAGTGGCCGAGATGCGTGCACAGGGGTTTCAGGCCATCGAGATCTTCGCCCCGGCAGAGGGCCGCTTTGGCTACGCAGGTCTGGACATGACCGATCCCTATCGTGTCGACCCGGAGCTGGGCACGATGGGGGACTTCCGGCGCTTCGTACGTCTGGCGCATAGTAACGGCGTCGCCGTGGTCCTCTTCCTCAACATCGGCTACTTCAGCTTCGAGGCCCCCGCCTGGCTAGAGGCCTGCGCCGACAGGAAGGCGGGCAGGGACACCGAGAAGGTGCGGTGGTTCTCCTGGGCCGAGAGCCCGGACGCGCCCCCGCCGTCGCCGCCGGAGGATCGCCTCTTCTCCGAAGGCGTGATACCGGGCGCTGACTCCGATGCTCCCAAGACGTGGGGATGGCAGCACAGCGATCTGGCGGGGTGCTATTACTGGGCGAGGTGGCAGGCGAAAGACAAGGATGGCAACTGGGTCGGGCTACCGCAGCTTGACTGGGGCTCTCGCGAGTGGCCGGAGGAAGCGGAGCGAATCGTCCGCTTCTGGATGAACACGGGGATCGATGGCATGATCATCGACGCGCCGGGATGCTATTCGCGGCTCACGTGGGAGGCGAACAACAAGCATATCACAGGCGTCATCGCCAACTACGGGAACGCGTTCATCCAGTCGGAGGGAGTCAGCAAGATGGCCTGGATGACAGAGGGGGGCTACAACTGCCTGCAGAACTACGGCCTCTCCTTCTTGGGGGGCAAGTGGCAAGAGAACTCCATCGTCAGTGCAATCCGCAACGGTGACCCCAGGCCGATAGAGGAGACACTGCGCGGCTACCGCGACCTCGCCGCTAATGCAGGGGGTGTCCTCTATACCAAGGTCGAGGGAATCGAGGACCGCCAGCAGAGGAGGCTCCAGGCGGCCACCGTCGCCGGCATCGGAGACATGCTGGTCTATGGCACCGCCGACAGGCCGGGGCCCGACGAGAAGGAGCAGTGGCTGCTGCAGATGAGGTACTGCCATCCGGCCCTCCATCAGTTGGCCAGCCGCCGGCGGCTGGCGACAAACGCTGACAGCAAGTACTACGCTTTCCTCAAGACGGCGCGGGATGGCTCGGAGCGCGTCCTCGTCGTGCTCAACTTCTGCAGCTCGCCCGAGATGGTCGAGGTTGACATGAGCAACGTGGCCACGGCCGCGTTGATTGACCTGAAGACCGGCGAGTGGTTTGATCGCACGCTGCCTTTCCGTGTGGAACTGCCGGCCTATGGCTATGCCTTCTTCCAGGTACTCCCTGTGCACTCGGGATAGTCCCCGGCTGCCAGGAAGGAATGAGGCCTATCGTCGCTGTTGGGGGGGCATGAGACCAGCCTGAGGACTTGGTGAGCGGGCCGCGCTCGGCGAGCTGTCCTATCATCTGAGAACATTTGGGCGGCGGCGCGGGGCGCCGCCCTTCACTCGCGTCGCCCAGTGTGCCTGTCAGGGGCCTGTGGAGCCGGTCTGCGATGCCTTTCCCTGCGACTACCTCGGGGGGTATGGCAATGCCTGGATTGAGACGCCCCGCGGTTGTTACGTGGCTTTGAGACACCGTGCGCTTGTTACATGACGATGGGACACGCCCGAGGGCCCTCAGAACGCCCGGATAGACTTTCTAGGGAGGACAAGTGTGACGACTGCGCGTGTGGGGCCCTGGCGTGTCACGACTTGTAGTGGCGGTCGATTTCGCGGCGGGCGAGTTCGACGGCGCGGCGGGGTTTACCCAAGTCGCCGTGGACCGTGTAGACGTCGCGCACGATGAACTCCATGAAGACGCCCGGGGCAGCCTCCAGGGACTCGCGTATGTGGGCGGCCCAGCCATCTTCGTCTAGCTGCACGTCCACGCCGAGGAGGTTGGGGTCGGGCTTGCGGGAGAAGACGATGCCCGTGCCCTGGAGGGCTTCGCCGACAAAGCGTTGATCACACCAGCGAGAGATCGACACTTTCTTGAGATGAGGAAGTTGGCTGATGTCGTCCCAGAAGGAGTGGACCGGCTCGCAGCAGCCGTAGTAGAGCAGCCCGAGGGGCTCGCAGGCGTCGCGGTAGTAGGGGAAGCAGGATTCGTGGAACATCGCCGGCGAGACGCCAACTGTCTCCTGGCTGTTGGCACAGCCCCACATGTCGCAGAGTTGCGCCGCGCTGTCATCCGATCGCGAGGTCGGCAGCTTGGTGGTGAAATTGTAGCTCGATCCGAAGCTCTCCTGGTTGCCGTTGTTCACCCGCAGCAGTCCCTCTGCTTCCGCCCAGCGCATGACGCGCAGGCAGTTGTCACGCAGGTAGGCCATGAGCTGATGGGTTTCATCGGGGCTTTCGTGCATAGCCACGAAGAAGGCTTCCATGCCCATCAGCTCGACGACACGGTGGGTGAGCATACCGCGGCCAAAGGGGCCGGTTCGGATCTCGACGGGCAGAGCGCCGTCGAGCAGGTCTTCGAGAAAGGACTTCCAGGCCATGGTCCGTTCCCGGTCGACATGGCAGGTTGCCGGCTTGAGAAGGGCGAGGCCCTCTTTCAGGTTACCGATGGGATGGAGGAAGCGATATCCGGTTGCGACGCCCTGTCCGTCGGGGACGGACTCGATTGGGATGTGCACGCCGGACTCGTCGATGTCGACGAACCACCCGATGTCGAAGGTGTCCGGTATGACCTTGTCGTCATCGATGAGCTCGTGGTTGCGGAGGTTGCGAAGGAGCTGGCGCTCAACGCCGCGGCCGACGTCGCTGGTGCAGCGGAACACGCTCGCCGGCATGAAGTCGCGGTCGAAGGTCCAGGTCTCGATGATGACCGGAGGCCGCGCGCCCGGTCGGGCGTCGTTGAGGTCGTACCACATCTGCTTCCGCTCGGACATGACAGGGAGCGCAGCGTACTCGGCCTGCTTCGCGGCGAGGTCGCGGAGGTGCTTTCTCTCTTCAGGCGGTATGTTCCATTCCATGGCGCTCATGCTCACCTGGTCTGTCTGGAAACGCTGTCCAAAGATCCCTGGGCGATTCCCTTCATCTCTCAGCCTGTCCTATCCTGCCTCTTATGGCACTGAACTGACCTGCTTGTCTAACCTCAGGTGCGCGCTTAGCGCCTAGACACCTCGGCAGTCTCTGTCCACCCCAAGTAGCGGTGAGCCACGTCTGACGGCCCTGCGGGCATCTCATCCAGTCCCAAACATTTCTGCCGCATGGCACCATCCGGCAGCGCCCGGCCCCGTCCCTCCAGGGCTCTCAGGCCGGGTTCACGGGCGGTTGACGAGGACAGCTGGAATCGGACACGACGAGGATACAGACGTCCCTCATGTTCGGTCCGGCATGAGAGAGATCCCCGTGCAATCATGGCGGCTTCGAACAATACGTTCTCCGCGCCCCCCACATTCAAACTCAGGTTCCTTCCTTCCAGTCCAAATGCACGCGCTGTGTGTCCGGGCAAATGCGGGCGGTCGCCCTCCCTTGAAGCGTCGCCAATAGCGCTTCGCCGATCGCTTCCCTACGCCACCCTTGGAGCAGGGGCACCCGTGCCCGCTCCCCATGGTGTACGATAGCCGTGAGGTCGGCGCGATTGGCCACGCGACTGGATGATATCTGCATCTCGGCGGCGAGAGACCGAAGACACAGGACGAGGAAGTCCACCGTCGGCTGCATGTCCTGGGGAAGCACCAGAGGTTTCGTCAGCTCCGGAGGAGGCTCACCGGCTCCTCGGCCCAGGGCCTCGACCAGACCGGGGCCAAACCTCCTGACTTGTCCAGCGTTAAGACCGCGCACCTCCGAGAGCGCCGCGACGGAACTCCTCGGTCGGCGGGCGAGTTCTACCAGCACGGGGTCGATACATATGCGCCGCGGTGGGAGGTTGTGCTCGCGTGCGGTTTCCTCCCGCCAAGCGACGATCTCGCGAAGACGGATGAGTTCCTCGCCGTGCAGTCGGTCGACACCGCGGATCTTCCGGAACATATCTCTAGGGTCATCCGGGGTGAAGCGGGATGCCTCCTCGAGGGTTTCGAACTCCTCCCTAGCCCACCTGAGTCTCTTGCGAGAGGTGAGCTCCCGCAAGAGGTGGTCGTGCACCGGTTGGAGGCAGCGCACGTCTTCCAGCGCGTACTCGACCTGCTTGCCTGTGAGAGGCCGACGCAGCCAGTCCGTGAAGGCGTGCGACTTCCGCGGCCTCTTCTTGGTTATGCGAAAGACGAGGTTCGCAAGCGATATCTCGTCCTCGTAGCCCAGCAGTGCGGCCGCAATCTGCACGTCGAACACGGGTGCCACCGGACGGCCGATCATGCCGAAGAAGATACTGAGGTCCTGGTAGCCGGCGTGGACAACTTTCTCGACCTCCGGATCCAGGAGCAGGTCGAAGAGAGGAGTGAGATCGCTGATGGCAAGTGGATCAATGAGGACCGCTCGTCCGTTGGCCGCAATCTGGATGGCGCCGATCTCAGCATAGTAGCGTCCCTCGCCGACGAATTCGGTGTCGATATAGACGGCGGGCCCCTTGTGCAGATCGGAACAGAGAGCGGCAAGCTCAGCAGATCTCTCGATTACTCGTGCTGTCGAAGAACTCATCTGGCGTCCAGTACAGCCTCTCTCGTGGTATTCTCTCCCGTCGTCGATGCCCCTGTGCTGGGAGAGGATGAGGATGCAGAAGGCTGCTGGACGAGGGCTGGACTGGATGGGGCTGCCCGCGATCGGCACCGCGGCGCGTCATGGGCGCCACAGATGCTTCGGCGGCCTCCGCCGCCAACGTGATGTCCTGTCACTGTCAAATGGCGATGGGACACCTGTGAGAGCCCTGTAGGCTTGTCTGTTGGCCCTGGACAGTCTACCATACGGGACCATTCGGCGGCGCCTCCGGGCGCCGTTCCCTTCCCGCGCGGGCACTGCTCGGATCGGGGCAGAGAGTGAACATCCGTTTTGGGTCCACAATGCGTGTGTCAGATTGCAGTGAGACACCCCTTGCAGCCCCTCAGGCTTGTCACCGGACCTCAGACGCCCTGCCATATGGGACCATTGGCTGACGCCTCCGGGGCCTCTCTTCCAGGGCTCTCAGGCCGGCCCCATGGGCGGTTGACAGAGACAGGTGTGACCATCGGCGTCGTGCTGGCGCGTCAGTTCTTCAGGAACTCCAGCAGCGACAGCGACTCCTCCACCAGCACCAGGCCCGCGTCGTCCGCGAGGTGGGCGGCGACCTCGGCCTCGTACCCGCCTTCCTCGAAGGCTTCCGGGACCGGCACGTACCCGATCGAGCCGTTTGCGTACCCGATGGTGTAGGTGGGGCGGAGAGGCGCGCGCTGCTTGACCTCGTGGCCGAAGTCGCAGAATACCTCGCCGGGCCAGGCGACGAAGCTAACTGGGCCCACGGTTAGGGCCTGGATCTCGCACTCCACTGGTGCTTCCCCTTGCGCCGTCAGGCGCTCCACGCGCTTCTGGGCGCGCTCCACGCTCGGCGGGTCGTACCAGGTCGAGTAGGGGTTGCATTCCGGCACCGGCTGACCCGCCACACGCTGCGCACGCTCCAGTGCCGCCTCGGCGTTCTTGAGCGCACGGGCGCGGTTGGTGGGAAGCGAGATGCGGCGGCTGGTCGATCCGACCGTCGCGGCCTCGCCCGGCACCGCCTTCTGCCAGGTGCGCACGGCCTCGCGTGCGAGCGCTTCGCCGGCGTGTGCGGCGATTGCGAAGCCTCCACCGCTCATCAGTCCATGGTCTACCGCCGCCTCCCGCGGATTGACGTTGCCGCAGGCGCCCTGGAAGAAGAGCCCCATAGCCCCAGGCAGACGCTCTTCGATCGCATGCATGGCGAATCCGGGATAGTCAGCGCTTATCAGGTAGTTGTCCGCCATCAGACAAACAGCGTGGCAGGCGTAGTTCACCATCGCAGCCAGAGGAGTGCCGTCAGTGCGCTCGAAGCGCACCACACCGACCTCGGGATCGAAGCGCCCGAAGTGGTTACGCCCCAGGATGACGGTGCCCTCCGGCGTCACCTCGCGGCGGTTGATGCCAATTGCAGACCAGCCGCTCGCGACTCCGACGCGCACCGGCGCGAGCGACCCGGCCGCCTCGGTGACCGCGCTCGCCAGCTTCTCCGGAAGGGCAGCCCAGTAGGTTTCTTCCAGTTCGGTGAACCGGTCCTCATCATAGAAAGCAGGGCCGGAGTGCGTGTGCGAGCCCGAGATCATGACCGCTTCGGGCGCCAGGCCGGGGGAGCTAGCCACCTGCTCGCGCACCGCGGCCACACTCTTCTCGGAGATGCCGATGAGGTCCATTCCTACCATGGCCACGCGGCTGCGGCCATTGTCGAACACGATGGCCTTCGCCCATAGTGGGTCGTGCACGGCCAGCGCTGGGAAGACGCGTCCCGCGAAACCGGCCATGCGCGCGCCCACCGGGGGCGTCACATCCACCTTTGCGACTCCTGCCTTCAGCATGTCACTCCTCCCAGCCAGGCAAAGCATGAATCAGCGCCGACAGCACCCGGCGCCCTATCCTGCGGTACTGTGCGTGTGTCGGGGCCTCATGGTACCATCATGCCGGGCGTGCTCTCAACTGCCGATCCCGGGCATCGACCCAGGTGGCCAGCTCGTAGACGGTGATGCGTTGCTCGCACAGGTCCGCAGCCGGATCGGCCCCGCCGTCCGCCTGAGCAGGCCCGCGACTCGCTCAGGACTGTCCTACGGGGGTCGAGACGCACAGACGGCCCCGCCTGGTCACCTGGCCGCCGGCTGGTGCTACGCTGTCGAGCCGAGCAGCTCGCGCAGCTCGAATGGGTCGGGGCGAGGACAGCCGCTCTCCAGCGTCAGATGGCGTTCCTCCCGCGAGGCGTCGTGCGTGGCGTGCATGATGTCGAGCACATGGAACATGAGGTCGCCGCTCGCGCGAGGCGGCCGCCCGGCGCGAATGGCCTGCGCGAGTTCAGCCACGCCGAGCCCGCGGCCCCAGGCGGGGAAGCCCTCCGGCAACGACACCGGCTGCGGCTCGCCCTCCCCGGACTGGAGCGTGACCGCGCCCGTGTAGGCGTTCGGGTCGTTGGTGATGAGCACGCCCTCGGCGCCGTAGATCTCCAGCCGCGGATGATAGCCCACCACCTCACAGGTCGTGGTGATCACGCCGACGCAACCGGCCTCGAAGTCGAGCACGCCGGAGATGTTGCCGGGCCGGGAGACGCGGAAGGTCTTGCCATGGTGGGGTGAGTCCGCCGGATAGGACTTCTCCGCGAAGGGGATCTGCGCGGAGCCTGTGACGCGGCTTACCGGGCCCAACAGCGATACCAGCGCCGTCAAGTAGTAGGGACCCATGTCGAACATGGGACCGGTGAAGATATCGTAGTAGCGCTCGGAGCCGTGTCCGGCGGCGAGCAACGCGTGCGCGCTGATGGGCGTGCCTATGGCGCCATCGTCGATGAGCCGACGGCAGGCCTGGAGGCCGGCACCCAGGAAGGTGTCGGGCGCGCCGGCGAGCAGCAGGCCGCGGCCGGCGGCGGCCTCGATGATCTCTCGGCCCAACTCGCGGTTCACGGTGAGCGGCTTCTCGGAGAAGACGTGCTTGCCGGCCTCCAGCACGGCCATGGTCACCTCGTGGTGCTCCGCCGGCATGGTGAGGTTGACCACGATCTCGATCTCCGGGTCGGTGATCAGCTCCTCCGTGGTGCACACCGTGGGGACCCCGAACTCGGCCGCGCGCTGCTGCGCGCGCTCGGCGATGAGGTCAGAGCAGGCTGTAACCCGGACCAAACCGGAGAGTGTGCCGGTGAGGTGTTCGAGGTAGCTACTGCTGATCTGGCCACAGCCGACGATGCCGGCCATAACTGGCGTCATGAGCGTCTCTCCCGAGCGAACGTAAGCAGGAGATTCAACTCTCGGCCGCGGCTGCCCTCTCCAGTCGCTCCTCGCGGCCGCCGCTACGCTATCTAACGAAGAGCTTATCTGTATAACAACCTATAAAACTCTCATTCCGGGTGGTGTAGATCGTCAGCGTTGCTGAGACAAATCGGGGGGCAAGCTAAGCAACACTTCAGGTGTTCCTGTCCCGGTTGTCTCTGCGTTTCTCACGGTCCTACGGTGGTGCTCTCGCCGAGCTACCATCGCCCGAATCGCCAGTCGCTTTCTCCGGATGAGGATCGCCTCCCTGCG
>JALGXV010000379.1 GCA_029821885.1 Candidatus Hebobacteria bacterium | reverse complement strand
CCGGTCTCCAGTCCCCGCACCAGCCGTTGCACGTGATCCTTGACCTCGAGATCGGCCAGGAGCTGAACCGGACTGAAGATCTCGTCGAGGCTGAGGACCCCGGCGCAGTGGAACTCTGTCGCTCCCCAGACAGCGCCCAGTGCCATGAGAGTGGCCTTCTCCGCCGCAGCCTGGGCCCCGGGCAGCTTGGCGAGGGTGTGGATGTTCCCCACCGCGGGACTCCACGGATGGCCGTGGAAGTAGGCGTCCACTTCACACGAGGCCATCTCGAAGAGCAAGGCCTCCGGAGAGCCGAAGCTCATCGCCATACCCCTCATGTCAAACGGGTGCGCTGCGATGCTCCAGTGGACCGCCGGCTTGATGCACTCACGCAGTATCAGGGCCGAGCCAATCACCTCCGCGGCCGCGAGGGCCAGCGCTTCGCTCGGGCGCACCGGGGCTGTGCTTCCCGCCGCTGGCATCGAGCTGACACCGACGCTATCCAGGCCTGACTCGTACGCCATGACTCCGGAGAGCGATTCGCCGGCCAATGTGAGAGGGCTGAAGACGTACACAGGGAGGCTGCGAATGGGCTGGCCCAGGACCTCGGCCATCTCCATGATGTAGGGCATTGAGGCCAGGGCCTTGGGATCGACGGGTGGACCACCTCCGGGCAGATTCTCGGCCGCGATTCGATACTGGAGGATGACCTGCAACGGAGCCGGCACGTCTACCGGGCAGCCCGGCGGCTGGGGGACGACCCCGCGGTCGGCTACTGCTCCCACCAGCCTTGTCGCCTCGGTCAGGCGCGCAGCGGTGAACGGGACGATCTCATCTGTCTCCGGGTCATGGACGCTCTGTGGATAGGGGCTGATGTGTGCTAGCAGGTCGCGGCAGTCGTCATCGGAGGTCGCGCTGCTTTGCTGCCCCCGTGCGCCTCCCCGCGCTTCCTCCAGAAACTCAACCACCTGGCGCCGCGGTAGTCGGACGCGCGCCTGCGAGAACTCGAATCCCTCGCCGGTGGCGCGCGCCGCAAGCTCCGGGTGACTGACCTCGATCCCTACCTCATCGAGGATACGTAGAGCGGCCTCCTCTATCGCCTCAAGCTCTGATGATTGGAACAGCGGATGACGCGTCGACCTCAGTTGACGAGCGCTCAAGCTACCTCCCTTTCTCACACCAGCTCGTCCCCCGTCAGGGCGCTCGCGGGACCTGGTCCTTACGTGAAGTCGAGCCCGTGCGCGGCCAGCATTTCATCCAGCATCGGCTCGATCACGTCCACGTCCCCCACGAGGGGATGGTTCAGCAGCGCGAGCGTCGCCAGCCGCCTGCTACGGCTCACCGCCGCCTCTACGGTCAGGGTTTCGTACGCCTTCAGCGCCTGCATCACACCGCGGAACGCGAGCGAGATCTGACCCACGGGCAGTGGGTGAGCGCCATTCCGGTCAACGCGACATACGACCTCCACCACTGCGTCATCCTCGATCCCGCCGACGCTCCCCCTGTTGGGGACGTTGGCCGTCAGCTCCTCCCCCGTGTCATTCACGATCGCCTTCATGACAGAAAAGGTGATGTCCGCGTAGCCGCCACCGCCACGCCGGTGCAGGGCCTTCGGCATCTGGACGGTATCCGGGCGTGCGCACTCTGCAAGCACCTCCTGCTCGATGCTCTCGATCTGCTGAGCGCGAGTCTGGCGGCCGGCCCGGGCGTGTTCGACAGCTTCGCCGCGATGATAGAAGTAGTTCACGTAGCTGATGGGGTATGCTTGCAGCAGACTGATCAGGCCTGCCTCGCCCACATTGCCGCTTCTCTCCTTCTCCTCGGCCAGCGCTCCCATCACCTCTGCTGTCACATCCTGGTCTCCCGAGAGAATCCGGTGGATGTGCCCGAAGTGGTTGAGACCGACGGTGTACACTCGCAGATCCGGGTAGAGCGATGAGAAGCGGGAAACGACGCCCTGCTGCATCTCCGGTATCCCCGAGCACAGGCCGAGGATGTTCGCCTTCGTGTGCTTCGACACTGCTTCGGCGACGATGCCACTGGGGTTGGCGTAGTTGAGGATGAACGCGTCCGGTGCAGCGGAGGCGACTGTGTTTCCGATCTCGATCATCGGGGGAATCGTCCGCAGCGCCTTGAACATCCCCCCGGGGCCGGTCGTCTCCTGCCCGATGATCCCGTACTTCAGGGGGATGCTCTCATCGAGGTGCCGTGCCTTCATCCCTCCCACACGGATCTGTGTGATGACGAAGTCGGCACCTTCGATCATCGGTGCGAGACGCTTGTCGCTGGCAACGGTCACATCGCGTCCAGCGTGGCGAGCGGCTCGCTCGGTGAAGCCGGCCATGATGGAGAGGCGCTCAGCATCGATATCGGTGAGGCGCAGCTCCCGCACAGCGCCAAGTCTGGCGGCTTGACTGTTACCATCGGATGCGTCTGCTGGATCGCGTCGGCGAGCGACCGCCAGAACTCCTCAGGCGCTTGGGCGATGACGCCTCCTCCCAGAGTGACATCAGGGCTTCGATGCCCTGTCGCTTCGATCATGGCCCCCGCTGCAAGAGCATAATCGCGGACTGCGTTTTCGACCAGGCCGGTCGCGGCCGGGTCTCCGTCCAGCCAGGCCGCGAATATGAGAGGAGGCGTGCTCACCCTGCGCTCAGAGGGGATGAGCTGGCGATAGACGGCCTCGCAGTATGCCTGCTCGTCTGCTATGCCGAAGTGGGCGAGTGCCTTGTCCTTGAGTGGCGTCGGCTCCGCCATGCCGTTGATCATCCGAGCGACGAGCGCGATCAGCGCGTGGCGCATGTCGAAAGTGCTGGCCACCCCGAGATGGTCGAAGAGGACCTCCTCGCCATGCTGGGCGCGATAGGCGCCGGTGAAACCCGAGCCATGCTGGAAGAGGGTCGCCGCCGGTTCTGCCGTCGCTCCCCACAGCGCGACGATCGCATCGTTGACGAGGATGATGCGCTCTCTTGGCATGTCTAGTGCGGCGGCGATCCCCTCCTGCTGCAGGGGCAGCTCATCATCGAAGTCAATGCCGCTCAGGCCGACCCCACATGATCCGATGTCATCCCGGGATGCGTCCGCTTGAGAGCAGAGCGAGTCTACGATCGAACCAAGAACCGAGGATGCCTCGGCACTGGGGGCGCCGACGATGGCGGAGGCGTGGCCGCGTACCCGTCCAAGCACGCGGCCCTCCTGAGTGATGATGACTCCCGCCGTCTTCGTGCTTCCGCCGTCAAGTCCGAGCAGTAGTCCTGACTCGCGCCCTCGCGCCATAGCCGCCATTCCGGTTTCCAGTTATGAAGAGGAGCAGGTGAGGGACCGCCAGGTATCGATGAATGCCCGCACGTTCCGCCACGACCGTTCGGTGTCGGCGCGAACGTTGTCCACAGGAGAGAGTATGAAGCGCCCCGTATCGCCCAGGACTGAGGCTGCTTCCTCGACGGCCTCTCTCACCTCTCCCTCCGTTCCCTCCTCTACTGCGAGCGGCCCACTGACACCCCCCCAGAGGCCGACCTTCCCGCCCACGGAGTCGCGCACCTCCTGAAGAGTCGTGCCTTTGCCCTGGCCTGGGTCTATGCCAACGATGACGTCCACGCCGGCTTCCAGAATCAGGTCGGCCACCGGCATCATGCCGGTGGTGATGATGTATGCATACCGGACCCCCGCCTCGTGCGCGAGTTCCACGTCTCGGCGCACCGTGGGAAGGACGAACTCCCGGTACAGACGCGGAGACCAGAAGTCGGTGCCCTCGTACCACGCGCGCCGGAACACGATGTCTACGCCGGCCTCCAGGTGGACCTCGAGGCGAGCCCGATTCCACTCCTCCAATATGCCGATGAGCTCTCCCAGGAACTCCGGCTGGTCATGGGCCCAAAGGAGCGGCTCGGTGCCCCCGCAAAGCCACATCAAGGTGTCAACAACCGATACCGTGCCGAAGTTGGCGCCCACGAGGTACTCGTCCTCGCCCGGCACGGAGCGCTCTCCTCGCCACCCCCCGGCGAGCAGCAGGCCCTGGTCGTCCGCGAAGCGCTTGCGCCTCTTGCCCTCCGCGAGGAAGGCGCGGACATCGTCATCGGCTGGCGCGGTGAGGAGATAGCGAAGGACTGGGAGATGCTCCGGCCCGGAGATGGGGAACTGCACGGCGCGCGGGATGATGTAGTCACTGAAGAGCGGCAGATGATCGCCGAAGGGCCACCCCTCGATCTGCTTGACGCTAACAGCGAGACTGCCGGCCGGGGTCTCGTAGGCCCTGGTCAGCAGCGGTGGCTCTCCCTCGCCGGTCGCAGTTACCCGCTCGCGGATCTTCACCTCCGGCGCGAAGCGCACCGGGAGGTCATCCAGGCGCACTCGCGTATCGAGCCCCAACTCCATCTGCCGGACTGCAAGTTCGTACTCGTCTCGGCACTTGTCGCTCAACGCCCGGAATATCATGAAGCAGCAGGGCAGGGGGGCCCCGCTGGCACCATCAACGGCTGCCAGTAGGCGGTCTCTAGACGACATCTTCATCCTCCGCCAGAGCTACTCGCTTGCACCGCTCCCGCACCTCAACCGAGGGCCATGCAGGGCGGCAAGCCGCGTCGTGACGCTTCGCTGGAAGGTCGTTCGCCTATCGACAGGAATGCGGTGAGGGCGGAGCACGCACCTGGGAACTCCGCCCTCACGCCGACGCTCGTACAGTGGACAGCGCCCTCCGACTTCGCCTCAGTACAGGAACTGGTAGCCCGACGGGTCCCCGCAGTTCGCTGCGAAGTACTCCCTGTCGCCCGCGTCGCACCAGGTGCCGATCCCTTCCAGATCGCCCTCGGCGAACATCGCGCAGAGACGCTGAGAGTTAATCCATGATGCGTGACCGTCCAGCCAGCCGATGTTGACGCCGCCGAGGTGCCGCGTGTCGGCCTTCTTGCGGTCGGGGTCATCTGCCCAGTCGATGTTAGCATGAAGCTGGAAGCACGGGCCGCACTCGGAGTCCAGCAGGCCGCACGAGGCTGCCTCCGCATCGCTTAGTGGCCAACCGCTCCAGAAGTCGTGT
>JALGXV010000378.1 GCA_029821885.1 Candidatus Hebobacteria bacterium | reverse complement strand
CGTACTCGGAGGGAGCGATCCACACCATGAGGACCCACTCGATCCCCAGTTCATCGGTCATGGCTCGCGTGGCTGTCACGCCTTCCCAAGTGGCCTGCGGTGCATTGTCCATGATACGGACGTACTCGATGTTGAGCTCGGCCAATGCCTGTCGCCTGTAGTCTGCGAGCTTCGGAAAATCGTCGCTGTCTGGGTACGCCCATATCTGAGCACCGAACCCCAGGAACGTGTGCGCCGTCTGGCTGACGTCAAACAGCACCCGATTCGTTGTGTCAGTCATCTCTCAGAATACCTCCTGTCGCCTCGTACTCCAGCCGCAGCCCCGTGTGCACCCAGACGCGCTACACCCCCCAGCCCACGCCGCCCACACCTGTGAAGAGACCGACGATGATCCAGAAGAGGGCGGAGAGCACGCTGCCCATGATGATGCCGAGGAACAGGTAGCGGAACTGCACGTAGCCTCGCAGCCCCATGTAACGCACGATCAGCAGCTTCGACAGCCAGCCCAGGAAGAGCGAGAACCAGAGGCAGACGCTGGACCAAGTCGTGGCCATGACGAATCCAAGGGGATGAACGGGCCACCACACGAAGTTGAGCCGGAGCCAGTAGAGAAGGCCGACGACGGCCCCCCCGGCGAAGATGCTGATGTAGTCCATCTCTGAGAGGGGTTCCGGATACTCCAGCCTCGTAGCCAGGGCCGTGAAGTATCGGTAGGGATGGTACTGGAGTCCGCCGGCGTTCTGTCCCTGGAGAATCCCCGATCCGTACATGATAGCGAGGAAGGCGATCACGCTGACCATGAAACAGATCGGGAGCGCAAGGGCGAGGAGGCGGCTCACCTTGCGCGTAGATGTGCCCGACTCCTGGGCCAGCTGGAAGGCGTTGAGGACGGAGGGCATGAGGAGTTCGCGGAGATCGAAACCAACGGCGCAGTCGAGAAAGGTAAGAGCTGTCAATCCCCTGGGGGCGAGAGCCCGCGCGCCACCGGCCAGCACTATGCACTCGAGAGGGCTGAAGGTAACGTGGACGAGAGGCATTCCTGCCTCCGCGATGATCCGCGTGATGAGAACGCAGATACACGCGAAGGCGGCAACGAACCCGATCGCATACGGCAGAGACACACCAGCGGCGAGGACCCAGACGAGGATGATGCCCGAGCTGCCCAGCAGGGCGACCACGGCCAAGCGGTAGCTCAGGGCCTCTCCACTGTCGTCCACCTCGGGGGCGCGGCGGAAGGTCTTCCTGAAGGCATCCGCCAGCGTGCCCCGGAGGGCCCACAGGAGAATCGCCCCGATCACCAGCCCGCCGCCCAACTGCTCGCGGCGGTGTATTGTGCTGATGGTTCCGGACCACGCGCTCGTCCCTTCATAGCCGATGGCGCTCAACACGATTGCCTGCACCTTCATGAGGAGCACCGACCCCCAGAAGCCGGCGGCCACCTCCAGAGGGAGGAGGTAGCCAAAGCCCACGGCGAGCGGCTGAACGAAAACGTAGAACGGGGACGCGGCCGACCACGGTCTGTCCCCAAGGCTCGAATCCAGGGTCCACCAGACTTGGATCCCGGGGACAGCGGGGAAGTGCTGGTGCAGTCCGTTCATGGAGTGCACGAGGAATACGGCGCCCGCGCCAATCCAGAGGAGTCGGTTCCGGAAGAAATCGGTAACAGGTTTGCCTTCCCCGGGGCGGACCACCTCCAGCGGGAACTGGACGAGCGGGAAGGCCAGGCGCTCTCGGTCGGCCCACTGCTTTCGGACGAGGGCGGCCAGCGCGATCATCATGACCCACATGGCGCCGACGAATATCGCCCATCGGGAGACCGGTAGCCACCATGGGCCCCAGGGAAGGGGCTCGCCTTCGGGCAGTCCCTCCCAGAACCACCTCACGGCCGCTTCGTCTCTCAGGCCGACCCAGTTGGGCACGTAGTCCCAGAAGATCGTATCCCAGCGGTTCCCTATTCCGCCGAAGTAGTGCCAGGCGGTCATGGTCGGGAGCATGTACCGCAGCAGGCCCGAGGACGGGATGCCGGAGGTGACCATTGCGATGATGTAGATGACGACGAGCTCGCGGCTGTGAAGCCAGGGCCGCCCGCGGAATCGGTACAGTGCCACGTTGAGGAGGGAAAGCAGCACCAGCGAGGCAACGGCGGCGATAGGAAAATGGTTCGATGCGACGGCGCCGGCGCCGACAATGAACTCGCTGTAGGGGGTCACAGCGTTGAGTCCAGCGGCGAGCACGAGCCCAATGAGGACGCTGCGCCAGGTGATTCTGTTTTCGGGAGTCTTCCTCAAGATGATGTCCTATCGGCGGTCATCTAGTCAGATAGCAGGCCCGTGCGCCTCCTCAGATCACAGTGACCATCACGCCTGTCTGTGTGAAGAGGCCGATGATCATCCACAGCACAGAGCCCAGAACGTCGCCCATGATGACACCCATGAACAAGGAGCGCAGCCGAACGTATCCGCGCAGGCCCCCGTACCGAATCGTGAGCAACTTGAACAGCCAGCCCAGGAAGAGGGAGAACCATAGGTTGATCGTCGCCCACGTCGTCGCCATGACGAACCCGAGCGGGTGTATCGGCCACCATACGAAGTTCAGCCTCAGCCAGGAGAGGGCGGCCACGATTGCGCCCCCGGCGGCCAT
>JALGXV010000097.1 GCA_029821885.1 Candidatus Hebobacteria bacterium | reverse complement strand
TGTAGCAACCCAAGTGCCCGTGGTTCGACTGGAACGCGAGGTACCCGTTTACACACCAGTCGGGCTTCATTGCGTGCTTCTCCGTCAAGAGCGTCGGCGTCCCCGGGTTGTCCAGATCGGAGACGTCGACAATGCGCACTGACGTGTAGTCGTGCCAGTAGGCGATCCTGGCGCCATCGGGAGACCAGGTGGCCGCGATCTCGTCAACCGCGTCAGAGGTGATCTGCCAGAGCTCTCGCGTTTGGGCGTCGATCACCCAGATGTCGGCGCTGCCGGCCCGGTGGGAGGAGAGCGCGATCTTCCTGCCATCGGGAGACCAGGCCGGCTCGCTGTCGCGGGCCGGATCGGTCGTTATCTGGGTGAGGTAGGTCCCATCGGACCGTATCGTCCAGATGTCGAGGTTGCCGGAGCGGTCGGACTCGAACGCGATCAGGTCCATGCCCGACGGTGCGGACCCGCACGGCGTGTAGGCGAGAAGACGGGCGAGAGCGCCGTCCGAGAACCCTCCGGGCACATAGATCGTGTCTCCGATAACCGCGGCCCCGCTTCCTGTGCCTCCGGTTCCTGAGACCGGGTACTCGAGTGGCGAGGGATCGGCGTAGGACCAGAAGTTCCCGGCGATGTCGTAGACTAGCACGTCGTGGTAGTAACTGACCGCGCCGTCGCTTCCGCCGATACCATAGATCTTGTCCCCGAGCAGAGCCCAAGCGGCAAACCGCCCCGGGTAGAACACGGACACCTCGTTCCAACTCGGCGACACGTCTGACGGGTCGCAGATCTCGACTGCGCCGTTCTTGGGCGGATAGGCGTACGGGTCGCGGATCGTCAGTAGGCCATAGAGGACACCTCCGTACTCGAAGACGCCTGAGCCCTGGAGAGGACTATTGAGCGGCGGGCCGTCACGCCAGGTGTCCGTGGCCGGGTCGTAGATGTCGACTCTGGTCTCCTGAGGCGTGGACCCACCATAGCCCCCGATGAGCCAGATCTCGTCGTCTACCTCGATGGCCATTGCGCCGGTGCGGCCGTTGTCCTTGTAGTAGCCGGGGATGTCGGCGCCGGCGGACCAGGTGTCGTCGCCGGGATCGTAGACCCATGTGTTGCGGTACTTGGGAGCGCCGATCTGTCCGCCGAAAACGTAGATCTTGCCGTCGTACGCGGCTGCCGTGGCGCCGGCTCGGGGCTCGGGCATGGGGGCTTTCATCGTCCAGGTGTCCGTGGCCGGATCGTACACTTCCACGGTGTCGTGCCAGACTTCGGGAAGGCCAAAGTCCCTCCCGCCAAAGATCCACACCTTCCCATCGAACGCGATGACCCCTGCTTCGCTGCGCGCGTAGTGCATGGGAGCAAGCTCCTGCCAGACGGTGCAGGTCGTGTCTGGCGTGGCTTCAACCACGATGTCGTCGAAGTAGGCCACCGTTCCCGATCCCCCGGCCACGAGGCCGAATCTGTCCAGCACCTCATGGCCGTGGCCCGATTCGAACTCCGGCGGGTAGATATCCACCCCTTCCACGACCCTGGTGCCGTTGAGCCACGCGTCGGCTGTCAGAGTCGTGTAGTCCAAGTCGACGCGGACCACATACCACGTCCCGGCTGTGTAGCTTGCCAGCGCAAAGTCCTCTACACCACAGAACTCCACCAGCCCGTTCCCGGCGTCGTTGATACGGATCTTGTTCCAGGT
This sequence comes from Candidatus Hebobacteria bacterium, assembly GCA_029821885.1. GTDB lineage: Bacteria > Armatimonadota > Hebobacteria > Hebobacterales > Hebobacteraceae > Hebobacterum. Next base: position 8,757 of record JALGXV010000097.1, on the reverse strand, counting down.
GGGCCCCTGGCTTCCATGCGCTGTGAGGAACCCGACTGAGGCTTCTTGCTGCCCGGAGGGGGCAATACAGACAGCCGCTTCGTAACTGAGCCGGTCCGGTATATCACATAGCTGGATGTAATCGTGACGCGCCCATCCGCCCTGGCTCTCCAGCCGGAACGAGTTGTCTCCCGTGTGCGCGGGAACGTTCGTGACGTAGGCGCTCACGCCGCTGAACATCACCTGCCAGCCGTTCTCGTCCGGGTAGTCGCCAGGGGTGATGTTCTCGAAGCCGTCCGCGAAGGGAAGAGAGGCTGCCGCGGGGACCGTGAGAGACAGGAGAAGAACGATGTACAGGGAGGTACGCCTCTGTGCTCGCCCCATATCCATCCTCCGGTGAGGTCGGAAGGCTGTGCGTTGCGCAAAGCGCAACGCATTCAGCAGGAGCTCGGAAGGAGGGAACTCAGCCCACAAGCAGGATGCCCTGCTCCCACTTGACCCATTAGACGCGCATTGAAGGCGTCCTGTTCTCAGGCCAGCCAATTCGCCGTCAGGGGCTCTCAGGCACGCGGAGCGGCTGTCTCGGCCCCACAGAGGAGTTCCCGCGTGAGGCGGCGCCTACCCGCTACAGCCGCTGAGCGCCACAGGCAAGTCAGCGATGGCTATGACGCCCCGTCCGTCGAGTCGTCCGGCTCCATGCCTTCCGGCCACTCGACCTCGGCCGACCGGACGGCCTCGAGCACCTGGCGGGCCTCGTCGAGTCGGTTCCGTGTGACGTACACGGAGGCGTAGTCTTCCGTCATCCCGTCGGTGACACGCCCCAGCTCGCCGGTGATGGGCCCGTGCCTGCGAACAGTGGCTGAAATCTCGGCCTCGGCAAGCGCCGCGCGGAGTATGTCGGCCTCACTTGGGTCGGCCACACGGCAGAGGCGGACCAGCTCAGTGTCTGGCGAGACCACCATCTCCTCCCTCGCCGGCACCGGGCCGAATCTGAGTTCTGCACCGCAATCAGGGCACCGAGGCATGTCTCGTTCGTAGTCGAACCGACACTCAGGGCAGTGGCGCACGGCCGGACTCCTCTTGCGGCGCTCTTTCCAGGGTGGGGCGCTGCTTCCCTGCCGCGGTTACGAGGCCGGATGCGCGTAGCAGTAGAGGCAACCATTGGGGCAACGGAGGTATCGGCCGATGTCGAGGCTTGCCGTGCAGCCACAGAGCTTCCGCTGGCCGCGCGCGCGATCGGTGGGACAGGGCTCCCCTCGCGGGTGGAGGGCGCTCAGAAGCTCCCCGTCGATGCAGTGCTGAACCGGAAAGCCCGGCTCGCAACAGGTGAGGAGCTTGAGTCCCATCTCGTCGGCCGTGCTTGCGAGCTGGGTGAGGGAGCTTCGTCGGCGCTCGGAAGCGTAGTCCTCGAACTCAATCCCCGTCTTCGCCAGACGCTGTGCGACCTTGCGGTAGATGGTGACGAAGGACGTGCGGACGACGGCGACGCCGGCCGAGGCCATTGCCTCGGCGAGCGACCGAAACAGGTCCAGGTCGATGTTGCTGACCCGACGCCCGTCCCGGCTCGCCGAGACGAGGGGATCGAACCGCCAGTGGATGCGATTGGGGTCACCGACGTACTCGACGACACGAGGGAGAAGATGCAGCTGGTCCTCCGGTGCCGGGACGTTCGGCTCAAGGAATGTGCCGCCGAGCCCGGTGATGGTCCAGTGGACGAAGACCTGTCCGACCTGGGACAGAGCCTGCCGGAGGTCAGCGTGAGCGAGCAGGTTCGTGGGGTCCTTCGTCCAGATCACGGCGGTGTGCACGTTGCCCGGGCCCACATCGCGGAGGCGCCGTGCGAGGTACTCCGGATAGTGCGCTAGCAGCTCTGTGCGGCGGGAGGCACTGACGACCTTCTTGACGCGCTGCTTGGCGTTCATCGGTCGAGCGCGTGTTGTCTCGCGTCCCCAAGCGGTAACGCCCTCATCCGTTCGTCCGGCGAGCCGTCGGGCGCGCTCTCCTGCCGGGGGAAAACCTCAGGCTGCGGCCCTATCGGGCTCTGCTATCGCATCTCGCAGCAGCTCGAGGCCCCTCGCGCCTTGAGCGTCCTTCTCGCTGAGGGGTGCGATGTACTGCTTGGCAGGAGGCTGCGAGATCTCCTCATCGGGCTCGATGCCCTTGCGATCTATGTCGCGTTGATTGGGAGTGAAGTAGCGCGCGGTCGTCAGGGCGAGCGCGGAACCGTCCTCCAGACGAATGACAGTCTGGACCAGGCCCTTGCCGAAGGTCTTTTCGCCCACGAGCTTGCCGAGGTGGGCGTCCTGAATCGCCCCCGCGAGTATCTCAGCGGCGCTCGCCGTTCCGATATTCGTGAGCACGACCAGCGGAAGATCGAAGGGCGCGGCCCCGCCGAGCGCATTGCGGGGCTCGCGTGGTCCACCACGCTCCTGTATGTAGACGATCGGCCCGGACCCCACGAAGAGACTCGCCGTGCGCAGGCACACCTTGAGGCCTCCGCCGGCGTTGTTGCGCAAGTCGAGCAGTAGCCCTCGCATGCCGCTGGCGCGGAGGTCCTGAAGCGCCGCCGTCACAAGCTCGGGCGTGGTCTCGTTGAAGGTCGTTATCCTCAGATAGCCGATACGGCCGGGGAGCATCTTGTGCTCTGCGCTCCGCACCTGGATGACGGCCCGGGTAACCTCGACCTCCAGGGGCTGCGGCTCCCCCTCCCTCGCAACGAGGAGCTTCACGGGCGTTCCGGATGGTCCCTTGATGAGGCGCACTACTTCGCCAAGGCTCAGGCCCGCGGTGAGCGTGTCGTCTACGCGAAGTATGTGATCCGCAGCTTGGATGCCTGCCTGAATGGCGGGGCTGTCCGGGAGCGGCGCTATGATCACCACCTGCAAGCGCTTCGGGTCTGCGATATCGGCCCCGCAGACCGAGCAGCTCAGACCGGCCAGTTGCTCTGCAACATCGGAAGGAACTTCGGCCTCCCTAAGCCCGATCTCAGCGCCTATGCCGCCGAAGTGCCCTTCGTTCTCCTGCAGGAAGGAGCGATACTCCTGGGGATCAAGGAGACGGCTGTAGCGGTCTTGGTATGGCTCGCCTCGAAGCACGGCGAGCATGCCGCGGACGGCGCCATAGGTGAGGTCGGCCTCATCCTCAATCGGCGACACATATTGGCGGCGAAGGTGTGACAGCACTTCCTGGAACGTTTGCAGCGGCTGGAGGCTGACATCCTCGATCTCTGCGACGGCGATCCCCTGGTCGCCCGGCCCCAGGAGTCCGCCGAGCAATCTTGCCACTGTAGCATTGGGGACAGAACTCCTCAGAACGCCAAACTCCGCGCCAGCAGCAAAGCAGCTGGCCATCAGAGTGAGGACCAGCAGTGCAACCACCAGTTGGTACCGTGTTCTCATTGCTAGACACCTCTATGCGCCGGCGCTTGTACCTCGCGCCGACGCGACCAAAAGACGACGAGGAGCCGAAGCCCCTCGCTGCCGATCATCGTGAGATAGCTATGACTCTGACACGCCGGTAAGAGCGGGGTGACGGCTTACTCTGAGACGTGGATGCGATATACCCTCATGTCGTGCAGCGTGAACGCGATACCTTCGTACATCATCAGGCAGCTTCGCGAGAACGTGATCGCCTGATGATTGACGACTGCGGTGGCTGTGAATTGCTCCCCCGGACCAGCACCAGCTGTGCCAAGCGGCGGCAACGTCGTCCGTCCAGCGCGACCGCCGCGCATGCCGCCGCCCCGCCCGCCGCCGCGCCTGCCGCCGCGCATACCACCACCGCGCATACCACCACCGCGCATGCCGCGTGCCCCGGTGAGTACTATCTCAAAGGAGCTGCCATCCGAATCGGCCAGCCTCGTGCCGAGACCAGGAGCCTCGGCGCGGCCGCCCCTACCGCGGCCACGCATGCCGCCGCCGCGCCTGCCGCCACCGCGCATGCCGCCACCGCGCCTGCCACCACCCCGCATGCCACCACCGCGCGCTCCGCCGGCTCGCATCGCGCCCCGCGTGCCGCCGGCTCGCATCGCCCCTCCCGCCCCGGCGCGGGCCCCGCCGCCCGGTGCGGAGGGCGGGTAGATCTCTATCAAAGGCGGATAGCCATACCTCCTCAAGACATCCTCGAAGGTGCTCTGCAGGACAACACCCTTGGCTGTTCGTACCGGCTCGGCGTGCCCGGAGAGGTACTTCGGGAAGCCGGCCACTATCACATCGCTAACGATCGCGTCGGCTCCCTCGCCGTTGAGCACGATTCCGATGGCGATGCCCCGAGACTTGCGGAAATCATAGGTCCACTGGACCTGATTCGATTCCAGCACGGAGGCCCGAATCGGCAGCACGTACACCGGCATCTCGGCGGCTTGTGTCTGCTGCGAGAAGTCGGGCAGCCCGGCCCCAGGCGCGGCCGGAGAAGTCGTCTGGAAGATCATCCCCGAGCCGGAGGGAAAGAGTATGCCGTGAGGTGTGCCGAAGTCTGCGAGGAGCTGGCGGTAGGAGGCGCCTATGCGAACATCAAAGAGGCCATCCTCTACCGCTCTCGCCGGCGCAGGCATCAGCAGAAGGCTAATCGTCAACAGGAGCGCGATGAGAACGGAGTGCTCAGCTGTGCGATGCATTTGCTCTCTTCCTCGCCTCAATTCGGAGCGGCCGCGCGCCTCCGCGCACCTACAGATATCCTCGGAGTTCCTCTATGCTCATTCCGGCCGGCGGCGGAGCCACCTCGGGAGCGGCGGGCGCGGCCTCGGCCCCAGCCGCAATGTGTGCGCCTATGGCAATCTCTCGGACTCGCATTGAGTCGAGTGTGAACCGCACGCCGTGATCGACATAGGTCAGCTCGAGCGCGGTGCCGGCGGACACCGTCTGGTCCGGGTAGCTGTACTGCGCGATGATCTGCATGTAATTGCTCGTTAGCCCAATGCCGCGGTTCGTGACGCCTTGCGCAGAAGGAGCGTTGCCGGACAGAGTGATGGCTAGGACTTCGCCTTCCGGATCAAGCGAGAGCACGAGTGTGGCATTCCCTGGACGCTTGTAGTACCAGTACATGCCGGGACGTTCATCTCTCGCTCCTGCTGCACCAGTGACGGCCCGGGCGCCGGTCGCTGCAGCCATTCCGCCGCCGCCTCTGCCGCCCCCTCGCCTGCCACCGCGCATCCCGCCCCCTCGCATACCGCCACGCGCGCCGCCTCCACCCCCGCGCATGCCCCGGCCACCGCCCGCTCTGCCGGCCGTCGGGCCACTCGGCCCGGATCGAGTTTGGGCCCCCGCGCGGGATGCCCCCGCGCCCTGCGGCTCCCCCACCGCTACGGTGAGCGTCCCGAGCGGGCCAACGAAGTCGGGCTCACCATAGCCAGGCCTGTCAAGCAGGTCCATCGCCGTCTCGCCGAGACGGACGCCCGAGAGCTCCCTCTCGACGGCCCAACTGCAGGAGGCGGCGACGCTAGCCAGGACAACCAGGCTGATGCCGGCCCACACTGCTTTCCGCATCCAGAGGACCTCCTTGCGCTGCCGCGCGAACGAACCCCGGTTCCCACCGGACACGGCGGCAGTCTAGCACAAAGCCGCGGCCGGTGTCAACGCCGACGAGTGCGCACGCTCCGTCCCCTATTAGACGAGAAATCACACCGCAGAGTTCCACGGTTTTGGGGAATACTGCATGGGGTACTAAGAAGGCGGAAGGTGGGGGCAACTTAGCATGAGGCGTCGACGGAAAAGGAAGCGATCGACTGCCAGGACGAGGGCCAATGGAGTCGTCCCGGCGGACGCGCCGCGCTGCTGTACGTGCGGCAGGCCGTTGCTGCGACTGCCGGCTTCCCTGGCTTCTGCATCGGGTTCTCGAGTGTTTCAGTGCGCGGACTGCTTCTACCCCGGCACGGGCCGGGGGCCAGAGCAGTCTGAGCCGGTAGCCTCAGAGAAGACGCGCTGGCTGGCCGAGCACACGTCTGACCTGTCCAGTTGACCGAGAGGACCCGGCGCACCACGACCGCGCCCCACGCCCGATTCGGCCGGGCGAGGCCGCAAAGTCCAGCGATAGCAATCTGTGTGAGGTGCTAGGCCCTGGCGGCCACCGCGGCGCGTGGCCGGCGATGCGGCGAGCGTCGCCCAACGACTGCGTCTTCCTCCGCCAGGAGCTTGCGAAGCTTCAGTATCGCCTTGCTCCGCTGCGCGTACACGCAACCCACGCGGACCTTGCGCCGCCGCGCCACATCACGAATAGTCTGTCCGGTCAGCAGAGACTCCATAACCTGTCGCTCTGCACGGGTGAGTCGGGGGAGGAGTCGAACGACCCGTCGCCGCAGGAGGGCGACGTCGAGGCGATCCAACAGATCATCCTCGAAGCGATGTCCGACCGTCTCGTTCATGTCTTCGAGGGGGACGATTGTCTTCATGTGGTGCGCAGCTTCGCCGCGGTCGTGGAGATACCCGGGAATGCGCACCAGCGAATACCGATCCCGGAGCCAATGGCGGATCGCTCCGATGCCGGTCTTCACCAGGTAGCTGTGACACTCATGAGTAGCTCGGTGTTCCGCAGCTTCCCAGATGGCCGTCTCTGCCTCTTGGTAGAGGTCTCGGGCTGTTTCCCTGTCCACCCCCAGCATGCCGATGTAGTTCCAAACCTGGTGTGCTACTGCTGCTTCCATGGCTGCGATGTCTCCTGTGACGGCTGTTGCCGAGATTCAGGCTACGTTACCGACTGCTGCCCCGCCTATCGCCTTCTTTCAGTCAGACACGCTCGGAACCGGGCCTGCATCGCGCGCGGCCGTGGAGGCGCACGAAGTGAGGTCCTGAGCATGAGAGGTCTCGGAAAGGAAGAAAGAAGCATACGCCGTCGCGTGACGGCGTATCTACTACCCTCGCCCCCAGAGAGATCGGGATCGTTCGGTGAATGGGCTACTTCCTTCACCCCGAGCTCCTTCAACCGGGCGGCACTATACCACAGGGTCCATCGATTGACAAGGGGGTTCGCGCGTTTATCTCAGGTTTTTTTCTGCATATGAGGAATCGAGCACGCGGAGGAATCTGGGCAATCTCAGCGCGCAACGTCTCTTACGTACGTCTCCGATGTGTCTCTCTCACCTATGGTGATCTGCGTCAATCCTGCTCTGCCCGCGGCCAGCTCCTCAACTGCAGGTTCGCCGCGCAATCGAGATCGAGCGAATCGGCGCCAGCGTGGCCGAACTTGTGAGCGCCGGCGGCGGCGACCATTGCGCCGTTGTCCGTGCACAGCTTCGTGTCTGGAAAGATCACAGGGAGGCCTGCCTCCTCGGCCTTCGCGGCGAGCAACGCGCGCAGCCTGCGATTGCAGGCCACACCGCCGACCGCGACGATCGGGAGGTACCCGCTCTCTTCAGCGGCCTCAATGGCGCGCTCGGCGAGCGACAGCGCGATGGACTCTTGGTAGGCGGCCGCTGCGCGTGCTCTGCCTTCGGCATCGAGTTCCTGCTCCTTCACGAGCCGGGCAAGCGCGGTCTTCACGCCGCTGAAGCTGAAATCCAGAGATCCCGGAAGCCGCGCGCGGGGCAGCGGGTCCACGCGCCCAGCGGAGGAGTCTGCCAGCTCCGCAAGCGCCGGTCCCCCGGGGTAGGGGAGGCCGAGCAGACGCGCTCCCTTGTCGAAGGCCTCCCCCGGCGCGTCGTCGAGCGTCCGGCCGAGCACCTCGTACTCGCCGTGCTCTCTCATGAGCACCAGATGAGAGTGCCCGCCGGAGGCGATGAGAACGACCGACGGAAACGTCAGCGTCGAATCTATGGCCGCGCTGTAGATGTGTCCCTCCAGGTGGTGCACCCCGACCAGAGGCAGGCCGCGGGCGATGGCGAGTCCCTTCGCCGCGGCCACTCCTACTACCAGCGACCCGATGAGGCCCGGCCCGACCGTTACAGCAATCGCGCTGAGGTCATCCCACTCCGCCTGCGCGCGCTGCAGCGCCTCGCCCACCACAGGCATGATCATCTCGATGTGCCGCCGCGAGGCGACCTCCGGCACGATTCCCCCGAAGTGCGCATGCAGGTCATCCTGCGAGGCGACTACGCTCGATAGCAGCTCCACGCCGGCCTCGCCGGGGCCCCTCACAACTGCCGCCGCCGTCTCGTCACAGCTTGTCTCGATCCCGAGCGTGAGCACGCTTCGCGATTTCGGGATTCCACGGAGCGAACCTGCCACCGGTGATGGGGGATGATCGAGACAAGGCTTGGCTGTGTCGCCCAGGACCGCGCGTTCTCGAGGCGAATCGGCCTGTACTCGAGGGAACGAGATTCGGAGACACCATATGGACCTCAACATACGTATCGCGGGAGCGGCCGGCCAGGGGGTCGAGACCACCGGCGATCTGCTCGTGGAGACATTCGCCGGCCAGGCAGTTCACTGCTTCTCGACCCAGACCTACATGTCGCGCATTCGCGGTGGCCTCAACTGGTATGACATTCGCATCGCCGACCGCGAGCTCTTCTCCGGCCGTGAGAAAGCGGACCTACTCGTCGCGCTCAACGAGCATGCTCTGAACTGGCTTCGCAGCGACGTGAATGACGGCGGCCTGGCGCTCTTCAACGGCGCGGGCAACGACGGCGTCATCGCAGTCGAGTTCGAGAGCGTCGCTAAGGAGGTCGGGGGCTCTGCCATCATGGCCAACACCGTCGCCGCCGGCGCCGTCCTCGCGCTCCTCGGCTATGACCTCGCCGTCCTCGAGGCCGAGCTTCGCGACAGATTCGCTCGCAAGGGGAACGAAGTCGTCGATGTGAACATCGCCTGTGCCCACAAGGGCGCGGAGCTCGTCGCCGACCATGTC
>JALGXV010000096.1 GCA_029821885.1 Candidatus Hebobacteria bacterium | reverse complement strand
GCGGAACCAGGAGGCCGGGTAGTTGCGGATGGTGCCACCTGACATGTCATACCAGATGTTCGGGCAGTACTCCATGGCGGCCACGGCCTCCATGGGCCACTGGTTGCCGAGGTGCGCGCCGACCATCCGAAGCTTCGGGAAGTAGGTTGCTGTCGTGATCAGGTGAGTGGGGTGCAGGTTCTCCTGCCTGACGCCGCGGCCGCCTTCGAATGACAGAAAGCCCGTGTGCAGCAGCACCGGCATGCTCAGAGCCTGTGCCCGGTCGTAGACGGGGAAGTAGGATTCATGTGAGTACGGCCGCTGAGGCCCTATCAGCTTCAGCCCGACGAAGCCCTGCTCCCGGGCGCGTGCGACGTCGTCCGGCCCTTCGGCATCGAGCTTCAAATGGTAGAAAGGGACGATGTAGTCCGGATAGCGCTTGGCGAGCGCCAGCACCTGTTCGTTCTGGAAGCTCATACAGATCTTCACGTAGCCCAGCGAATCCCAGAGGTCCCGTTTCTGCTCCACCTCGTCGGGGCCGTGAAAGTGGGCATGGCAGTTGATGACTCGCATTGGGTTCTCCGGAAGCGCGGGCGCGTTTACGGTGGGGACAAGCATTCGGGAGCGCCGGGCCGAGCACCTGCCCGAGCGGCTTTGGCGCCTGGACGGCACGCTGGCGGGGGTGCCGGCTCAGCTGCCGAGACGACGGAGCAGCGGCTCGACCTGCACTCGCGCCTTCTCGAGGTTCTGCTCCCATCGTTCGGCGTCCCCGACGGCCCATCCCTCGGTAGCGTAGGCAATGCAGAGCAGTGCGTCCTGGAAAAGGTCGTGGGGCTCCGACCAGCGGGAGGGCGGCACGATCTCATCAAATCGCACGAACAGGTTGCGGGCGCGCTTTCCGAGCAGCTCGACCGCCGATCGGTCTTTCTCCTCGGGTAGCCCGTTGGGTGAGGGCAGGGATTCAACCTTCCCCCACATCCCGTGGAAACGCTTCATCACTGGCGCCATTTCTTCCCGATAGTGGCGTCGCTCCCGCACTTCATCCAGCACTTCGGTCAGCGATTCCCTGATAGCGCCGGCAAGCGCCTCCGCCAGCTCGTCGATCCGGGCGCGGATATCCACACCCGGCCGCACGAGGCCCTTCCGGGCAAGCACCTCCGGAGCGAAGACCGTCGCGGAGGGGCGCGCTCCACAGTCGCGCAGAGCGTCCGAAGCCTTGCACGCGCTGGAGGCGTCGACGGCGAGGACGAACTGCGCTGGCCCCTTTGGACAGTCGGAGGGGGCCGCCGTGGCGACCTCCGGCGTGTCCCCGGCGACGAGGTCCACCGCGCGCCGGACAATGAGGCAGCCCGCGCTGCCACCCTCGGTGCAAGGCACCAGGATGACTGCCGCCTCCTCCGCCCTTGTATCTGTGATGCGAGACAACTCCGCTCTCCTTGTGTGACGTCATCCGCGGCTTCTTCCGCCGGGATGTCAGCCCCTGCCCAGAGGGATAACGAAATCGAGCTTCACGATGATGTCGTTCTCCGCCTCCTCGGCCGTCGGAAAGGAGGCCCAGGCCTCTACCAGCCAGCGGGGACCGACGGCTGGGCTACGCATTGACGGCCACCTCCATCGTCTCGACATCGACGCCGGCGGCCTGCGGCAAGTAGCGTCGAACCAGCATCTGATAGACGCCCGCGCCGAAGACCGCCCCGATCACGGGCGAGAGAATGTAGACGGTGAAGAAGCCGCTTCGCGGTCCCGGGATCGCGATGTCGCCCCAGCCGAAGAGGAAGGCGACGAGGCGAGGGCCGAAGTCGCGAGCGGGGTTGAGGCCGGCCTGTGTAAGCGGGGCGACGATGGAGATGATGATTGAAACCGTGAGCCCGATGAACAGCGGGGCCATGAATCGAGGGGCCTCGCTGTTGCGCGGCTCCGTCAGCGAGAAGACGAAGCAGGCGAGGAACGCGGTGCCGACGGCCTCGGCGAACATGGCCGTGAGGTGGGAGACCTGTGCGAAGGCCTCCGGGGTGGTGCCGAAGACCGCCGGGTTCGGGAAGTACTCGCCAAACACCATGGCGGAGAGCTGGCTGCCGGCCTGTGCCCGCACAATACCGTGCGAGGCCTCGAAGACCGGGATGACACCGTGGAACAGCCCGTAGAGGATGAGCGAGCCCGAGAAGGCTCCGGCCAACTGCGCCGCGATGTAGGGCGCGATCTTGGCCTTGGGAAAGCCGCGCCAGGCCGCCATGGCGACCGTGATAGCGGGGTTGATGTGGCATCCGCTCACGGCGCCGGTGGTGTAGATGGCGAGGGCAATGCCCACACCCCACACCACGGCCACCTGCCACAGCCCCGCCTGCGCGCCGGTCAGGACCGCAGCGTTGACGGCGCCGACTCCGAAGAAGACGAGTATGAGGGTGCCGAGGTACTCGCTGAGGCACTCCCCGAGAAGACTCCCTTTTCTCACGGCAGACCCCTCCTGGCTCTCGTCGCCTGCCGCTAGGCGGCGAGCATCTCGTCGACCATCGCCGCGATGCGGTCGGCCATCGCCCGAACAGCGGGATGATCTGTGTCGATGTTCTCGCCCTCGGGCAGGCCGTCGAGGTCCACGCTGAGCTCTTCCGCCAGGTCGGTCACGCGGACGGTCCTCGCCACCTTCTTGCCCTTCTTATCGACGAGCTTCGTGGCGCAGTCCAGGTCGCAGGCCTCGACGGCCATCACGGGATACATCTCGATGAAGTCCAGGTCTTCCTGGACGTTCGCATTCAGCGCCGGCCCGCACCCGAGCACAGTCTGATCGGGCCGCATCTCCTCGTGGACGACGTAGAATGCCTGTCGGCACAACACGGCTTCCTTGCGCAGTCCCAGACATGGCTGAAGACAGACTTTATCGGCCATCGTAGCTCTCTCCTCAGTCGCTCTATAGGGTGCTCAACATCTCATCGGCGACGACGCGATCGATCTCCTCGACCGCCTTCTGCGCAACCGCTTCTACGAGCTTCTCGCCTTTCTCGGTGAGGCCGCGCCGTTTCTCGCCGGCGACGTTGAGCTTGCTCTCGGCCATCACATCGGCCACATAGATCCGCGCGGCCGGCTGCCTTCCCAACTCGTCGGCCATGAAGCTCGCGCAGTGCGGGCGGCACCCGTCTATCACCAGCAGCGGGTACTTCTCGAGCAGCTCCATGTGCTCCGGCTCTTTCACGGCCAGGCGGCCGCAGCTCAGAAGCTCCACTTGGTCCGGCCGCATCTGCTTGATCTTGTAGCCCGCCATTCGCACGACTGTCGAGACGAGTCGCCCTATACCGTTACAGCCCAGTACCGCCACCTTGAACTCTTGCTCCTCAGCCATTCCAGCTCTCCTCTTGTTCAGGCCTCTCCCTCTGCTTGATGAAGCGCGCGGCTGCAGGCGGGGCACAGGAACCGGGGCAGCCGTTCGGGAAGCTCTCGACGCGTCTCACCCATGCCGGTGTGCAGCCGCGCCAGGACGGGCAGCTCCTCCCGAACGACATGCTCGGCGCAGAGCGCCATGCCGCAGAGGATGCAGATCGCCACTGCATCGCTTCGCTTTCCTTCGCCAGCGCAGACATAGCAGACCATGTGGCGCCTCTCCCTCATGTGGGTACAGCCAGTTCGGTGCCGTACCGGGGAGATTATGCCACTGCGTCCAGCCCTGGAGGGGGTCAACCGTGTGACATTTATGTGAAGCCGCTTGACAATAATTCCTGCCAGGGTAGACTGAGATTGGCAGTCACAAGGAGGTCGTTGAGGTGGAGAGAGACCGCGGCGCGCCGGTGTACCAGATCGGGGTCGCAGCGCAGCAGGTGGGGCTCAGCGCCCGCACTTTGCGCATCTACGAGGAGGAGGGCCTCATTAGGCCGGCGCGGAAGCCCGGATCGGACCAGCGTCTCTACAGCGATCAGGATCTGGTGTGGGTCCGCTGCATTTCAGAGCTGATCCACGGGCACAGCCTGACCACGGCGGGCATACGGCGGCTCCTGGATCTGATCCCTTGCTCGGAGGTGAAGCACTGCCCCGAGGACATCGCGTCCAGGTGCGCGCCGCACCTCAACATCCCTGACATGGCCGTGCGGACCCCCGCGCAGCCGCGCTCGGAGGGAGAGACCGTGGAGGAGGAAGGGAGCGCCGACGAGGGCGCGGTGGAGGTCAAGATCTTCTACGGCATCAAGGAGTTCGGCGCCATCTTTCCCTGTCTGAAGTGTATCCAGGCGGAACGCATTGCGCGGAGGCTGGCGGAGCGACACCCGGGGCGAGTCGTCGTGCGAAAACACGACATCCTGTCCGCGGAGGCGGACCGCCACGGCGTCATGATGACGCCGACGGTGGTCGTGGACGGAGAGGTCGTTGCCAGCGGCAAAGGGCTGTCGGCCAACCGGCTGGAGCAGCTGCTCGAGCGCCATCTCGCGCAGAGACCACCCGACGAGGGGAGCCGCAGCTAGCCCGCGGGCGAAGCGCCAGGGGAAGCACCACGAGAGGCCCGGGTCTGCGAGCGTGCCGGGCGAGCGCCGCCCTCAGCGGGTGCCGGGCTGCGTGCACAACGCGGTGGGGACCAGTAGATCCTCACTCCCCCTCATCGGCAGGCGCGGCGGGAGCCCAGGGGCCTCGCGGCATGGTATTGACGGCCTCGATCAGCATCTGGCCCTGGCCGTCCTTTATCGCCAGCGACAGGAAGCGGCGCGGGGAACACTGGGCCATCTTCACGAGGAGCCGGTTCCATCCATCGCGAAGCTCGACCTCGAACTCGTCTGCGCTGAGCGGCGAGACCGGACGGTGCTCGTGCTGCGCGAAGACCTCCTGCCCGTTGAGCCACACCTTGGTGCCGTCGTTACAGCCGACAGACAGGCGCGCACGCTGGCTCCGGGGGGCCGAGATGTCGGTGGCCAGGTAGTAGGTGCCCTGGTCTCCTTCCAGGTCGGCCAGGATGTTCGTCATCGGCTCCGGGACCGACAGCTGCATCCAGCCCTCCGCCTCCAGCGGCATGTCGCCCGAGAGGACCCCGGGCTGCTCGGGTGCGTGTGCCTCCTCGAAGTCTCCGTAGGGCCCGGCCGCGTACCACAGGGCCTCGCCGACCAGCGCTATGGGGACGGTCACCTCAGACCCGTCATCCACCGCCAGGAACAGCGTGCAGGGATTGATGACTGCTATCCTGGCATGTTCTCTGGGAGCACTGCAGGTCAGCATGAAGGAGACGGTCGTGCCCTCCGCCAGCGTAATCGAATCCGACGTGGTCGTGACGACGAAGCCCGCCGGCGCGGAGAGCCGGGCGCGGACCTCGAGGCTTCGGTTCACGGTGTTCGAAAGAGCGACGGCCACTCGGCGCGGCCTATCGTAGCCGATGGTTGGGCGGCCGTCGTAGTCGATCTGTATCCGCACTGGGCCGCGCCGGTATGAGGCGACGTAGGAGCCGATGGCGAGTTGGCGGCGCAGCGCGGCGGCCTCCGGGCTCGCCAGTTGCGGCGCCTCCTCCGGCTCCTCCTCGACAAGCTGCACCCGCCCGGAGCACTCCGAGCGAATGACCAGACGGCCCACCTCACAGGTCTGCTCGGCGAGCATCGAGGCCGGCCACTGCCGGGGAAGGCCCACCACGCCCCAGCCCGCAACGACCTCCTGCCGGACTGAACGTCGCCACTCCTCCGGAATGCCGTCGGCGCCGAGCGTGAGCCCGAGCAGGGCGCCTGTCGCCGCGCAGGTGGTGCCCGAACTCCAGCCGCAGTTCGCCGCTGTGACAATGCAGGTGGCGAACTCGCCGCGGCCGTGCAGGAGTGCAAGCGCAATGATCCCGGCCGCAACCACGCTGTCTCGAACATCCTCCGAGCTGTACGATCGGAGCAGCATCTCGCGCGTCCGACCCCAGTCGGCGTACTCTCCGTGCCAACGGACTACGTCGCGGACTCCTCTAGCGAGTCTGCCCTCCTCCGAGACCAGGCTCAGGCCCAGCTCGACGAGCCGGGAAGTATCCTTCTCGACGAAGGCCGCACTGGCCATGCCGGCCAGCCAGATGGCCGCCTCCAGCCCCGCGCCGGCGTGGTCGAGCATGGAATCCCGGCGGGCGAACCAGGCCGCCTGCTCCGGGTCGCCGGGCGCGAGCATCCCCCACAGCTCGGCCCGAGCCAGTGCCCCCAAAGCATCGCGGAAGGGATTGTCGAACCCGCCGGAGATGGGCGGCGGCACGTCCCTGCGGAAATTCGCGCGGGCATAGGGATACTCCCCATGGGTGTGCGCAGCATGGCGCAGCCACGCTCCTGTGAGATCCTCTGTGGTGACCGTTGGCCCGAAGCTCTGAAGCGCGCGCAGCCATACGAGTTGCAGATCGATTCCCTCGTTCAGGGAGACTTGGCTGCGGGACAGGGCCTCCGGGAGGCCGGCCGTTGCCTGAGTTTGCTTCTGCCCGTCTGAGGGTCCCCCCACAGTGGCCCCGATGAGCTTGCCCAGCCATCCACCGCGGACTCTGTCTCGGTAGCCGGCCTCGGTCAGGGTTATCATCGTCAAGCCTCGTCTCGCACGTCCCTCAATCGGTCACAGAGTGACTACTCGTGGCAATTCGTGCCACGAGGAGAGATCGCGCCGGTCCGTCACCTCGCGGCCTCGGCGGCGCATTCTATCACGAACCATGACAGGTGGTAAAGGCACTCCCCTGCCGAAGTGCCAACGGTCTTTGGTTGCCGCGGGAGCAGTCTCTCAGATCCCGCGAGGAGCCAGGCGTTCCGATGGTGAATACACGCGGCGACCACCCAAGGAGCGGGCCGCGGCCTGCCTGCCTGGACCGGGAGCGATACGAGCCATGAGAGCTAGAGACGCCATGACGCGCGACCCTCACACACTAAGCCCCGACGCCACCGTCGGCGAAGCGGCTCTGCTGATGCGCTCCAGCGGCCACGGGGCGCTCCCCGTGCTGGACGAGGACGGCAAGCTCCTCGGACTGATCACCAAGTTCCCCCTCGTCCGGCGTCTGCTCCCGAAGTACCTGGAGCAAGTGGGAGACCTCTACCGATCCGGCGAGTTCAAGCCCTTCCAGGACAAGGTGGAGGAGGTGGCGCTGCTGCCCGTCAGCGACCTCATGAATCCCGAACCCCTGACGGCGAGCGAAGACACTCCGCTGGCCGAAGTGGCCTCGATGATGATAATGCACGACGCGCGGCAGGTGCTGATCGTCGAGGAAGAGCGTCTGATAGGCGTCGTGGGGATGCAGGACATCGTAGACATGATCGCTTGGCCTGAGCGGGAGGGCAACAGCGGCCCATGATTGAGAGCCCCAATCACGCGATCGCAGCCGGGCTGATCTTCCTCATAGCCTATGCCCTCATAGCGAGCGAGAAGATACATCGGACGATTGTCGCGCTCGCGGGGGCCGCTGCTGTTCTCATCTTCCGGCTGGTCGAGCAGGACACCGCCTTCGGGACCGGTCACGGAGGCGTCGACTGGAACGTCATCTTCCTTCTGCTCGGCATGATGATCATCGTCACGATCACACGTCGCACCGGCATCTTCCAGTGGCTCGCCATCAAATCCGCGAAGCTGGCCAGGGGGGAGCCCGTGCGGGTCGTGATCCTCCTGTCCGCGGTGACGGCTGTGCTGTCGGCACTGCTGGACAACGTGACCACCGTCCTGTTCATGGCCCCGGTGACGCTTCTCATCGCAGACGGCCTCGGCGTTCGGCCGCTTCCCCTCCTGATTGCACAGATCTTCGCCTCCAACATCGGCGGCACGGCCACCCTTATCGGCGATCCGCCGAACATCATGGTCGGCAGCGTCGCCGAGTTGGGGTTCCTCAGCTTCATCATCCACCTCACCCCGATTGCCGTCGTTGCGTTCATCGCATTCGTGCCCAGCTATCTCTGGATGTTTCGGGGCCAGCTCAAGGCCCCGCCCGATGTTCACGAGAGAATGGCCGGCTTCGACGAGTCGCGTGCGATCCAGGACTTCAGCCTCTGCAAGCGATGCATTGCCGTCCTGCTCCTGACGTTTGTGGGCTTCTTCGCTCACGAGGCCTTGCACGTGCCACCCGCGACTATTGCGATGACGGGCGCGGCCCTGCTGCTGCTGTGCACTCGGGTCGAGATCAACGAGGTGCTCCACGAGGTGGAGTGGGCGACACTGCTGTTCTTCGTAGGGCTGTTCATCATGGTCGGCGCTCTCATCGAGACCGGCATCATCGGGGAAGTTGCAGGTTGGCTGATCGCGAGGGCCGAGCACAGCCCCGGAGGCACCGTCATCGCGCTCCTCTGGATATCGGCCGGCGCCTCCGGTGTCGTGGACAACATCCCATTCGTCGCCACGGTCAACCCCATGCTGGTCGAATTGGCGCGCGGCTTCGCCGGAAACCCAGAGCAGCTCACGACGGCCCATCTGCAGTCGGCGGCGATGATGCCCTTCTGGTGGGCGCTCGCCCTGGGGGCCTGTCTGGGAGGCAACGCCACCCTCATCGGGGCTTCGGCCAACGTCGTGGTCGCCGGCATCGCCGAGCGCAACGGACACCCGATCGGATTCGTGCACTACATGCGCTACGGCATCCCCATCACGTTCATCACGATCGTTCTGTCGACCGTCTACGTCTGGCTTCGGTATCTATAGGCGGGAGCCGGCCGTGCGTCCGTCGAGAAGCCGCTGGCACCCCCGTCACTCGCCCATCGGTTCCCTTCCGGCCGGAACCGTCGTCGCAAATGGCCACACGCCGTCGCGAGAGCGTACGGCGCTATGCTAAGATAGGCTCCCATGCCGGAGACCAGCCGCATATTCTTCGACCTGTTCGTGCTCTTCGCGTCGGCGCGCATCGGCGGGGCGATTCTGCAGCGCCTGCGTCAGCCAGCCGTGGTCGGCGAGATCCTCGCCGGCATGATCATCGGCCCGCACTTGCTCCATCTGGTCGGCGAGTCGGAGTTCCACCACATCTTCGCAGAGCTAGGGGTTGTCTTCCTCCTCTTCATGGTCGGGCTGGAGACCCAGCCCTCCGGCCTGTGGCGGGTCGGGCGGCAGGCGGGAGCCGTGGCTCTGCTGGGGATCGCCGTTCCGTTCGGGCTCGCGATGCTGCTCATGCAGATCCTGCAGCGCGAGCTTGTGGAGGCCCTCTTCGTGGGCGCCGCTCTCACCGCCACCAGTGTCGGCATCACCGCCCGCGTGCTCAGCGACCTCGGCTACACCGGCACCCGAGTCGCCCGCATCATCCTCGGCGCGGCCGTCATCGACGACATCCTTGGCATACTTATTCTTGCCGTCGTCACCGGCCTCGCCGCGGGACGCCTCTCGCTGATCGAGATCGAGCTGCTGACGCTGGAGGCGGTGGCCTTCATCGCGGCCGTCTTGCTTGTGGGGCGCTTCGCGGTACGCCGGATCAGCCCGCGGCTCTCCAGCCGCGCAGGCGGCACGAGCCGCAGCCCTCTGTTTGCCGTCGCCATCGCGCTCTGCTACGCCCTATCAGCGCTCGCCGACCGAATCGGCCTGGCGGCGATCATCGGCGCCTTCTTCGCCGGCATCATCTTCGCGGAGATCCCGGAGGCCAGGGAGCTGCGCCGTTCGATGGCTCCGATCTACGCCATTCTCGTGCCGATATTCTTCGTGCTGATGGGGGCGCGGGTCGACACGCCGCGCCTGCTGAGCATGGAGGTCCTGCCGGTCGGCCTTCTCATCACGGTGGTCGCAGTGATCGGTAAGCTGGTCGGCTGTGGGTTGGGAGCGTGGCGCCTGGGCAGGCGGGATGCGCTGGCCGTCGGCGTAGGCATGACCCCCCGCGGCGAGGTGGGCATCGTCGTCGCCGTGATCGGTCTCTCGAAGGGCGTCATATCGAGCGATATCTACTCACAGGTCATCATGATGTCCATCTTGACCAGCCTCTTCGCGCCCTCGCTGCTGCGCACGCTTCTCGTTCCGCCGACTGGCGAATCGGCCGCAGAACAGGCGCAGGAGCCTCCGCCGTCTTAGCCGGCGGCAGGAGCAGGTGCGCGTCCGGCGGAATCCGTGACGAGTAAGGAAACCCATGCATCCCTTCTGGCGCGGGGTCCTGGACCTGCTCTGTCCGCCGCGGTGCGAGGCCTGTGGAGGCTTGCGCCGAGAGGTGATGTGTGCTGAGTGCCTCGCCGCGGTCGAACGTATCCGGCCGCCGGTCTGCGACGTATGCGGGGAGCCGTTTGACCCCGGCGCTCAGTCGGCCCCCACGTGTGCCGACTGCCGTCGTCGACGGCACCCGTTCTCTTTGGTCCGCAGCGCGGCCTATTACACCGGACCCTTGGTCGGGGCGATACGGCGGTTCAAGTATCACTGCCAGATGGTGCTGTGGCGGCCTCTGGGAGGGCTGATGGTGGAGGCGCTGCAGGGCGACGCGCCGAGTGCCCTCGCTCCGGACTCGGCGGACGTAGTGTGTGCGGTGCCGCTGCATGAGTCGAGGCTGGAGCAACGTGGATTCAACCAGTCGGCGCTGATCGCAGAAGTCGTTGCTGATAGCATAGGACGACCTTTGCGTCCCTTGCTGGAGCGTACGCGG
>JALGXV010000095.1 GCA_029821885.1 Candidatus Hebobacteria bacterium | reverse complement strand
CCGGGTAGACTGAGTTCTCGCCCGGTCCGCTTCCGCGCGGGAGATGGCTCCCTGCTCGTGCAGTTCACGTATTCGCTCATAGTCGGCGGCCGCGAGAGCGGCCTCCGCCTCAGCGGCGGCCACGGCTTGCCGTGCGCGCTCGACCTCCTGGGGGCGCGAGCCGGCTTCGAGCTCCTGGAGACGGGCCCGGGCCGCCTTCAGAGCCGCCTCCGCGCGCGCTATCCGCGCCGTGCTGGCACTCTTCTCCTGCACCAGCGCGGCCGCGGCACGGGCCGCCTGTGCCTTGGCGGCCTCTAGGGAGGCCTGGCGCTCCCGGAGGGCGGCGAGTTCCTGGGCGGCGGCCAGCCGGGCCAGGGTCTGGCCGATTTCCACTCGATCTCCCTCCTCCACCAGGACCTCTTCCACTCGCCCCACGAACTTGGGCGCGACGGCAGCCTGGAAGCTCTCCACCACGCCGGTCGCTGACAGCGACGCCGTCAACTCCCCACGACGCACGGGAACCACCTGCACAACCGGCCGCCGCGTCACTCCGTATACCACCAGCGCGGCGAAGCCAAGCACCGCCACTATCCCCGCTACGAGTCGACGAGTGATCTTCATATGTGGGCTCCGGGCCTCCGATTGAGGTGGGTCAGGTCTCGGAGAAGATGATCCAGATACAGGTCGACCTGGCTCATGAGATGGAAGTAGCTCCTGCTCATGTAGTAGTGCAAGCCAATCCCGTCCAGATAGGCGAGGAGGTTTACCGCTATCCCCTCCGCTTCCTGTCCCGTCCCCGGACGGAAGATTCCCTGGGCGACCCCGTCCAGGAGGATGTCTGTGATCGCCTTTCGCGCGTCCTGGAAAAGCTCGCGGGTGAGGTCGCGGTGCTCAAGCATCCGTGGGTTCGTCAGGAAGAGCTGAAAGATGGCGGCTGCGATCCTGACAGAGCGCTCATCCGACACGAAGGCCTCCACCATCGCGTGCACCAGGGCGCGAAGCCGTTGGGGCGGCGGCAGGTCGCTCGGGGTCTCGCTGCCCGTCTGCGCCATCATCTGATCCACCCACACTGCGACCGTGTGGAAGATCAGGTCCTCCTTGGAGCTGAAGTAGAGGTAGATGCTTCCCTTGCTGATCCCCGCCGCCTCGGCGATCTGGCTGACCGAAGTGGCCTCGAAGCCATTCTGGGCGAATAGCTCGAGCGCTGCCAGGGCTATCTCCCTCTGGCGTTGGCCCCTATCGACGACCTTGGGCGACACCTGCGCCACCTCTCGCGAATCCAAAGATGACTGACCGTTCAGTCACTATTATAGCGCGGAACCTAATCCCAGGCAAGTCAGGCCTGTACGATTGGGAGAACACGTGGTCTCTGCGACGACCTGGGCCGCCCTGACCTCCCATGGCCGGTCGGTTGTCCCGGGCCTGGAAGCGGGCCTCAGGACTGCTGGAGCAGAGAGATGGCGGTCGCGGCCATCATGGCGGCCCCGATGGGGAGTACGCGGCGGTCGTCCATATCGAACGTCGAGCTGTGGCCGGGCGACGAGAAGCCCTTCTTCTCATCCCGGATGCCGAGACGGAACATCGCGGCCGGCAGTCCGGCCAAGCCGAAGTAGGCGAAGTCCTCGCCGCCGAGGTTGGGCTTCGGAACATCGACGACGTTCTCTGCCCCAAGCATGCCGCTCGCGGTCGCGGAGATGACGTCGACCACGGTGTCGTCGTTGATGGAGGGAGGATAGCCATCCTTCTCGATCTTCACTCTCAGCCGGGCGCCCATGGCGCCGACGAGCTTGCGGAGGTCTCTCCTGAGGAATCGTGTTATCGCCTCGCGTCCCTCTGTCTCGAGCGATCGGATTGTGCCTATGAGCTCCACGCGGTCGGCGAGGACGTTCGCCCTGGTTCCCCCGCGGACGATGCCGAAGGTGACGAGCTTGCGGTCGACCGAGTTGGTGTGCCGCGCGATGAAATGCTGAATGGCCACCAGCGCCTGGCTTGCGACAGCTATGGCATCCACTCCCTGATCCGGTCGCGCGGCGTGAGCGGCCTTCCCCATGATGACGAGTCGCACATCCTCCGTCTGGGCCGTGTCGTAGCCTCTGCGGACGCCGATCTTGCCGGCGTCGACCTGAGTGTCGACGTGGAGGGCCGCAACCGCCTTCAGCTGCGGCCGCCTGAGAACTCCGTCCTCGATCATGTAGCGGGCGCCGCCGGCCCCCTCCTCTCCCGGCTGGAAGATCAACTTCACACTGCCGGGGAGCCGGTCGCGTCGGCCGTGCAGTATGGCGGCCGCCCCCAGCAGGCAGGCGACGTGCGCATCATGGCCGCAGCCGTGCATCAACCCCGGTCGCTTGGACTGATAGGGTACGCGGTTTGCCTCCCCCAACTCCAGTGCATCCATGTCGGCGCGCAGCCCCACCGTCTTGGCGCGACGCCCGCGGACGAGCCCAACGACGCCGGTACGGCCGATCCCTTCCGTGACGCGGTCGATGCCCATCTGGCGCAGTCGCTCTGCGGCGAAGGCGGCCGTCTCGTGCTCCTGCATGCTGGGCTCTGGGTTCATGTGTAAGTGCCGGCGCCACGAAACCAGGTCAGCGCGGATCGCGCGCGCGTCAGACAGAATCTGCCTCAGCGTCTTCCTGTTCACTGCGCCTCCTCCGTAAACTGCCGATGCTGTCGTGCTCGAGCTCAACGCGCTAATTGTCACTTCACATTCCGCACGCGGCCGCACTGACCTCGCGGACGTGTCTTCAGGCGGCGGTGTTGCAGAGGTGGCAAATACGCCTAACAGTCGCTCGACTGCCAAGCAATAGCTCCCCGATGTGAATCCACCAGACGTCGCTCAGGAACGATCAGAGGCACATGCGCGGCCCCAAACCCACGTTCGTTTGACGCTGACTCTTTGGACCTGGTATACTATATAGCGAACGGATTGAACAGCGAGGGAACCCGCCGGCTTCAAGGCCGTGGAGGGGCTCGCCAAGGCAACCGTATTCTGTTGTCTTCCCTGCTGATGTCCCGGGACGTTCGCTACCGGCGTCACGCCAGTTCCTAGGCGCTCAACGCCCCGGCTGGGGGGCGGCTGGTTCGAACGCAGCCAAGAAGCAGGAATACTAGGCAGTGGCCTCTTCCCGGGGGTTCCTCTTATCCTTATCAGTGGTGGCCGCGCGCGAGCGCGGGCACTGCTGTCACTGGACAAGGAAGAGCTGCTCCGCATTCGGTGAGCAGCGTCCAGCGGACAAGCTGCTCCCGCTGATTGACCGGAGCAGGAGAGTTCTGATAGTTCGCGCGGGGGCCTGCTTGAGCGTCCGCGGGATGTGGTGAAGGGAGTTGGTGCGCAATGGCAGGGATAGTCGGGATCATCGGAACGTGTGACACGGAATGGGTGCAGAGCGGCCTCAAGACCATCGCTCACCGAGGAGGCGCTGGCGAGGCCGTTTGCGAGGCTGATGGCTCCGCCATGGGTCAGGTGTGGCCGGCCGCCCAGGAAGCATTGGCGACGGGAGCGGATGGCCACTCGGTGGCGTTGGACGGTGAAGTGCACAACTGGACCGAGCTGTCCGTGGGCAGCACGTGCGCGCTTGAGGCGATCGAAACCGCCCACAAAGTCAGAGGACCCGAGTTTGTGTTGGACCTCGACGGCCCCTTTGCCCTCGCGGTCGCCGCGCACGACGGCGCCCTTCTCGCGCGTGATCGGGTTGGGAAATCGCCACTCTATCTCCAGAAGTTGGGAGACGGGTGTGTTCGGTTCGCCTCCGAGGCGAAGGCCCTGATCGGTGGGGATGGGGAGATCACGGAGTTCCCCCCGGGTCACTACTACACAGTGGACGGAGGTCTCGTCAGGTTCGCGCGCATCCAGACGCGCCCACCTGTCGAACGGCCCGAGGACGAAGTAGCGGATGAACTCCGAGGGAGGCTTGTTGCCTCCGTCACGAAGAGGCTGAGCACCGGGGATGTCGGTGCTTGGCTTTCGGGGGGTATCGACTCCGCCAGCCTGACCGCGTTGGCCCGTCGGCAATCGCCCGACCTCAAGACGTTCGCTGCTGGTGTGGAGGGAGCCCCCGATCTTGAGTATGCGCGAATCGTGTCCGAGTTCGTGGGCACCGAGCATCACGAGAGCATCTGCGGTCTCAAGGAAATGCTTGAGGTACTGCCAGCTGTCATCTACTACCTGGAGTCCTTCGATGCGCTGCTGGTCCGCTCGAGCATAACGAACTTCTTAGTTGGGCGACTGGCCGCCGAGCACGTTCCGGCGGTTCTCTCAGGGGAGGGCGGGGACGAGCTGTTTGCCGGCTACTCCTACCTGAAGGAGTTGGAGCCCTCTGAGCTGCCGGGCGAACTGGTGGACATCACACGCCGCCTGCACAACACCGCGCTGCAGCGCGTCGATCGCTGTTCGGCCAGCCACGGGCTTGTGGCGAGGACCGCCTTCCTGGATGGCGATGTGCTGGACTACGCGCTCCAAATACCGACCGCTATGAAGATCCGCGACAACGGATCCATCGTCGAGAAGTGGATCCTGCGCCGTGCTCTCGATGGTCTTCTGCCTGACGAGGTGCTGAACAGAACGAAGGCCAAGTTCTGGCAAGGCGCAGGCGTTGGAGAGCAGCTGCACACATACGCTGAAGACATCATCTCCGATGATGAGTTTGCATCGGAGAGAACGCTGTCTGACGGCTCGACCATCAACACGAAGGAAGAGCTCTACTACTATCGGATCTTCCGAGACACATTCGGGTCGCAGCTCGCCGCGGGGCTGGTGGGAAGGACAAAGGGCGCCCCGGCAGCGAACTAGCTCCCAGGTCGGGCTCGCGGCGGGACCGCAGCCCGCGTCGACAAGGGACCGAGGGTCAGATGCGAGGAGTGAGTTCTGCGGGCCGATATACGCGGCGGCAATTCTTGAAACAGGGCGCTGGGGTAGCCGCCGCTGCCGGACTGGGACCGGGCTTGCTCTCTGCGCTCCTTGCCGGATGCGGCCGACAGCAGGCGACCCGGCGCGGACTGCGCGCTGACCTCGTCAGGGGGGCTCTCTCCGTCGCGCTGGACGCCGACGTCCAGACACTCGACCCGGCCATGCATCGCTCCCGCACAGTCGAGGCCGTCGTGAGGAACCTATGCGATGGGCTGGTCGCGCGCGATGCGGAGATGCGTTACGTTCCGCAGCTCGCCGAGTCTTGGGAGGTGCAGGGCGATACGCGGTGGGTCTTCAGGCTGAGACAGGGCGTGACCTTCCACGACGGTTCGCCCTTTACCGCAGATGATGTCACGTTCACGATCGACCGCATTATCGGCGCGATCCCCGGGCTGCCACCCTCGCCGAGGAAAGACCTGTTGGGACCTGTGTCCGGTGCGGAGGCCCTCGACCCTCACACTGTCGCCATCGTCACCGAAGGACCATACCCGATCCTCCATAAGAAGCTGGTCTTCCAGGAGATATGCCCGCGGGCGTACTTCGAGAAGGTTGGCCCTGATGAGTTCGCCAGGAATCCCGTCGGCACGGGTCCGTTCCGCCTGGTGGAGTGGGTCCCCGGCGAGCGCATTGTCGTCGAGCGATTCTCCGAGTACTATGGCGGCTCACCTGAAGTCCCTCCGGTCGGGCCCGCCGAGCTGGCCGGCGTGATCTTCCGTCCCCTGGAGGAGGCAGCCACGCGACTGGTCTCATTGGAGGCGCAGGAGGTCGACGTGGCGGTCAACGTCCCGCCAGACCAGGCGGACCGAGTCGACGCTCTGCCGAACGCCCAACTCTCGGTAGCTGAGGGAACGCGAACTCACTTTGTCGGCCTCAACTGCGCGCGCAAGCCGTTCTCGGACCGGCGCGTGCGGGAGGCGATGAGGTATGCGGTGGATCCCAGGCCGATCGTCGAGCAGTTTCTCCTGGGTCGCGCACAGGCGTTGCCGGGCATACTCGTTCCGATTGCCTTTGGTTACGACGACTCGCTTCCTGAGCCCAGACAGGATGCGGGAAAGGCGCGGGCCTTGCTGCGCGAAGCCGGCCACCCAGACGGTCTGGACGTGACCTTCGACTGTGAGGCCACAGACAAGCGAATGGCGGAAGCCATCGCGGGGGCGATGGCAGAGGCCGGCGTCCGCGCAGAGGTCCGGGTCTGGAAGAAGGACAACTTGCTGAACCAGCTGCGACGCCAGGAGCGGGACATGTTCCTCACCTCCTGGGGCAACTCGAGTCTGGATCCGTCCGGAATTCTCCCCGTTCTGTTCCGGTCAGACGGCTACTCGAACTTCTTTGGATACCGACACAGCGCGGTCGATAGGCTGCTGGAGGAGGCCGATCGAGCGATGGATCCCGATGCGCGCGCCCGCAGGTACGTCCAGGTACAGCGCATTCTGCATGATGATACTCCAACGTGCTTTCACTTCGCTCAGGAAGAGCTGTATGGCGTTTCGGATCGAGTGAGCAACTTCCACGCGCGGCCGGATGGCATGCTCCCCATGCACGACGTATCCCTCGCCGCCGAAGCCTAGGCCTGTCCGAACATGTGGGGCCGGTTTGCAGGACATCGGCTACTCCAGCTCATCCCGGTCTTGATCGGGGTGAGCTTCATTGTGTTCCTCACCATGCATCTGACGCCGGGGGACCCGATCGAGCACATGCTGGGCCAGGCCGGACGGATCACCCAGGCACAGATCGATGAACTTCGCTCGCACTATGGCCTGGACCGGCCCTTCCACATCCAATATGGGCTCTTCCTGCGCAATGCCGCTGTTGGCGATTTCGGCACCTCCTACAGCCATCAGGGCAGATCGGTTTCCGAGGTAGTGGCCGAGCGGCTGCCGGCCACGCTCGAGCTGACGCTCTTCGCCTTCGTGCTCGCCATTGCGCTTGCGATTCCCGCGGGCGTCTTCGCCTCTCTGCGGCCGCAGGGCCCCTTCGACCGCACGGCGACCGTCGCCGCCCTGCTCGGCATCTCGATGCCTGGATTCTGGCTCGGCATCATGCTGATGATCGTCTTCGGACTCCGTCTGCACTGGCTTCCGATCTCCGGCCGCGTCAACCTGGCCCTCATCCCGCAATACGTCACCGGCCTCCACACATTCGACGCACTGCTGGCGGGCCAGTGGGCCGCCTTCTGGAGCGCGCTCAAGCACCTCATGTTGCCCGGCCTTGCGATGGCCGCGCCGATGGCCGCCATGGTCATGAGAATGGTCAGGTCTTCTATGATCGGGGTGCTCGCGCAAGACTACGTGCAGTTCGCGCGTGCGAAAGGCCTCCCCGAGACCGCCGTCATCGGCAAGCATGCGTTGAGAAATGCCCTCATCCCGACAGTCAACATCGTGGCCCTGCAGACAGGGCTGCTCCTGAGCGGAAACATGATTATCGAGACGGTCTTTCAGTATCCGGGCCTCGGGAAGCTGGCCGTGGACGCCATCGCGGCAGCGGATTATCCGCTGGTGCAGGCCGTCGTCCTGATCTATGCCACTTCCTACGTGCTCTTGAACTTGGGTGCGGATGTGCTCCACGCCGCCCTGGATCCCCGGGTGCGGCTTGCTTGAAAGCTGGGCTAGGAATGTCAGAGTCAATCGTCGAGGATGAAGCTCTAGGTCCCGTTGCGGGAACGGCGCCGGGCATGCTCCGGCTGCTCTTTGGCAATCGCGTTGCAGTGGCGGCGGGCGCGGTCGTCTTGCTGTTCGTATTGGCGGGGCTCGCGGCGCCGGTGATCGCGCCGCACGATCCGAACCTGCAGAATGCGAGCGCAATTCGAGTGCCGCCCCTCTGGCAGGCGGGTGGAACTGGACGGCACCTGCTCGGGACGGATAGCCTGGGACGTGATCTGCTGAGTCGCATGGTCTACGGCGCCAGAATCTCAATCCTGCTCGGCGTCGCGGTTGTACTCATCACGCTGGTGGTCGGCACGGCGCTGGGGATGGCCGCCGGCTACTTCCGCGGGTGGTTCGACTTGATCATGTCGCGCGTCGTCGATACGCTGCTCGCCTTTCCGTTCCTCATCTTCGCGCTTGCGATCATGGCTGCCACCGGGCCCAACCTCGTAGCTCTCGTGCTGGCCCTGGCCTTCAAAGGCTGGGTGGACTTCTACCGTGTGGCCCGAGGAGACGTACTGGCCGCGCGGGAAGCGGACTACGTGACCGCCGCCCGCGGCCTCGGCGCCAGCACACCCTACCTGCTCGTGGGAGAGATATTGCCCAACATCATCCCGCCTCTGATCGTGTTGGCGACTCTGCGCATGGCCACGATCATCATCGCAGAGGCATCGTTGAGCTTCCTCGGCATCGGGGTGCCGCCCAGCATACCGGCCTGGGGCACGATGGTCTCGGATGGGCGTGCCGATGTGGCCGCCGCCTGGTGGATCGCCACATTCCCAGGCATGGCCATTCTGCTGCTCGTGCTGTCTGTCAACCTCTTCGGAGAGGGATTGCGGGATGTGTTGGATCCGCGCATGAGGAAGTGATGAAGGGACCCCTCCTGCAAGTCCAAGACCTCCACACGCGTTTCGAGACCTATCGCGGCACGCTGCGCGCTGTGGAAGGAGTCAGCCTGAGAGTGGCCCGAGGGGAGATCGTCGCGCTGGTCGGCGAGAGCGGCTGCGGCAAGAGCGTTACCGCCCTGTCGATCATGCGCCTGATCCGTGCACCGGGCAAGATCACCGGCGGCCGGGTCTTCCTCGATGGAGAGGACCTGCTGGCGAAGTCAGAAGCAGAGATGCGCGACATCCGGGGCGGTCGCATAGCCATGGTGTTTCAGGATCCCCTGTCCACGCTCAATCCGACCTTCACTGTCGAGAGTCAGATCACGGAGACGCTCCGCGTCCACGGCGTGGCGTCCGGCGCAGAGGCGCGAAGCCGTGCCGTCGAGCTTCTCGAGGCCATGGGCATCCCGGCCGCCAAAGATCGCCTGCGCAGCTACCCGCACGAGCTGAGCGGCGGGATGCGGCAGAGAGTCATGATAGCCATCGCCGTCTCCTGCCAGCCCGAGCTCCTCATTGCCGACGAGCCGACCACTGGCCTCGACGTCACGTTGCAGGCGCAGATCATGGACCTGCTCGCCAGTATCAAGCAGGAACGTGGCCTCGCCACCGTGCTCATCACTCACGACCTGGGCGTCGTGGCCCAGTTCGCGGAGAGGGCGGCCGTCATGTACGCGGGGCAGATCGTCGAAGAATGCCCGGTATCGCAGCTCATGGCGGAGCCGCTGCATCCCTACACGAGAGGCCTCCTCCGTTGCGTGCCTAGGCTGGGCCGTCCAGACGTCCCCATAAGCCCGATCGACGGCGTGGTGCCCGATCTGGTCAACCTTCCGGACGGGTGTCGCTTTGCCCCGCGCTGTCCGGCGGCCATGGAACGCTGTGGGCAAGCGATTCCGCGGCTGTATCCGGTTGGCGGAGAACGGACCGTGCGCTGCTATCTCCACGAACCTCCTGACGCTCCCGCCACGGCCAGAGAGGGTGATTGATGGCGTGGCATGTCGGCATAGACATCGGGGGGACGTTCACGGATGTGGCGGCCGTGGATCTCGATTCGGGAGACAGGCGCTTCCGCAAGGTCGCCTCAACTCCCGTGAATCCAGCGCACGGCGCCATTGACGGTCTGGCCGCCTTGTCGGCAGAGGTCCCGCTGGCCGACGTCAGCTTCTTCGCGCACGGTACCACCACCGGGACAAACGCTCTGATCGAAGGCAAGGGAGCGCGAACCGGGCTGATGACGACCGAGGGATTCCGAGATCTGCTCGAGATCGCGCGCCAGCAGCGGCCTGCGCTCTACGATCTGCTCGCCGGTAAGCCGCGTCCGCTCGTGCCTCGGCGCTTGCGTCGCGAGGTCCCGGAGCGGCTCCGGTTCGATGGCTCCGTGTTGCGACGGCTTGGTGTCGAGTCAGCCAAGACGGAGCTGAGCTTCCTCAAACGGGAGGGAATCGAAGCGCTGGCCATTTGCCTGCTCCACTCCTACGCGAACTCT
This sequence comes from Candidatus Hebobacteria bacterium, assembly GCA_029821885.1. GTDB lineage: Bacteria > Armatimonadota > Hebobacteria > Hebobacterales > Hebobacteraceae > Hebobacterum. Next base: position 11,153 of record JALGXV010000095.1, on the reverse strand, counting down.
GTCCATGAGCGCGAGATCCAGGCCCTCGCAGAAGAGGTCCTCCCAGGCGTCTACGTCACGGCATCTTGCGATCTTCTTCCGCGGTTCCGCGAGTACGAGCGCCTCAGCACCACGGTCGTTAACGCCTATCTCGGGCCCCTAATGAGCTCTTACTTGAAGGATCTCGGCGACAGGGCAGCGGAGGCCGGAGTGGACGTGCCGCCACATGTCATGCAATCCAGCGGCGGCCTCTGTCCGCTGCAGGAAGCGAGTCGCGTCCCCGCCGCGACGATCCTGTCCGGACCTGCCGCCGGGTCCGCCGCGGCTGCGGGTCTGTGCGCCGAACTGGGCATTCAAAGGGCCATCTCGATGGACATGGGTGGCACGAGCACCGATGTATGTCTGATCGACGGGGGACTGCCTGCGTCTGCGTCAGGGCGCGAGGTGGCTGGGCATGCTGTCGAGCTTCCGGGTGTCGAAATCGCGGTGGCCTTCTCGAGGTCGGCCCCCGAAGCGCCGGTTCCGACCCCGGGCCCGTGTGTTACGGCCGCGGAGGGGGGGAGCCAACACTCGCAGATGCTCTGCTGGTGCTCGGCAGGCTTCCCCAGGAGGGCTTGCTGGGAGGTGAGATGGCCCTCGACGCAGCCGGTGCGCTGGAGGCCCTGGCCGAGCAGGTGGCCGCGCCCCTTGGGCTGACCTCGGAGCAAGTCGCCGCTGGCGCGGTTGAGGTGGCCGTGGCGAACATATGCCGAGCAATCGAATCGCTCACGGTCGCGCAGGGACATGACTCGCGTAACTTCAAGCTGATTGCCGCGGGGGGTGCCGGCCCGCTGCTCGCCTGCGAGGTGGCGCGGGTGCTTGGGATCGACGAGGTGATTGTGCCGGACCATCCGGGGAGCTTCTCGGCGAACGGGCTACTGGCCAGCGACATTCGGCGGGACTGGGTGAAGACGCAGCTCATGCGCGCCGAGCCAGCGTCACTCTCTCGGCTGGCAGAGGGATTGCAGGAGCTGGAGCGAGCGGCCCGTCGTTGGCTGCAGGACAGCGGCCTCACTGCTCGTCCGTTCGTCACAATGCGGGGCGTCTCTGCGCGCTACGAGGGTCAGGACTACGAACTGGACGTAGACCTCCCAGGCGAGATGGCTCGACCAAGCACGATCCGTGACATCGTGTCCAGATTCCACTCCGCGCACGAGCAACGCTATGGCTACAACCTGCCCCGCCAGAATGTCGAGCTCGTCGACCTCCGTGTAAGCGTCATCGCTGATGTTCCGTCTCCTCGCCCGGCCGAGCTGGTCGGCCGCGGCGAGGTCCCTGAGCCAGCGAGGAGAAGGGCGATCTTCCTGACGGAGCTATCCGCGAGGGCGGAATGCCCGGTCTACAAGCGAGATCAGCTCACCGCAGAATCTTCCGTCGAAGGCCCAACTGTGATTGAGCAGTATGATTCCACCGTGTACGTTCCGCCAGGATACGTCGCGCGCGTCGACCGCACTGGCGCCCTACGTATCGTACAACGGTGACGTGCCACGGAAACCGACCACATGGACCCGATCACGCTCTCGGTGATATCGAATAGAGTTCTCGCCATCGCAGAGGCGATGGGCGAGGCCCTCGTGCGCAGCGCCTTCTCGCCGAACATCAAGGAGAGGCGTGACTGCTCGACGGCAGTCTTCGACCCCCATGGCGCGCTGGTTGCGCAGGCGGAGCACATCCCTTTGCACCTCGGGTCTATGCTCGGCGTCGTCGAGGCCGTGCTGAATCAGTACGGACACGAGGGGATGCGACCCGGGGACGCATTCGTGGCCAACGATCCCTATCTCGGCGGGGGGACGCATCTGCCGGACGTCACGGTCGTGTCGCCATTCTTCTACGAGTCGGAGTTAGCAGGCTTCGCCGCGAACGTAGCTCACCACGCGGACATAGGTGCACGCGTGCCGGGTGGCATCTCGGGTGATGCCAGCTCCATTGATGAAGAAGGCCTTCGGCTCCCCCCGACGAGGCTGGCGGCCGCGGCGGGGATGTGTGAGGAGGTCGTTGAGTTGTTTGCGTCCCACTGTTCGCGGCTCTTCGATGACTATGGCTCGCGCACGGTGCAGGAGGCAGGGCACGCACTCCTCGCGACCACCGAACAGCGGGCGCGCCGCGCGGTCGACGAGCTGCCGGATGGCTCCTACGTGGCCGCCGATTCAGTCGAAGGTGTCGAGGACGAAGGCTCGATCACGATTGCGATCCAGGTCGATGTGATGGGCGACCAAGTGCGACTGGACTTCCGTGGCAGCGGGCGGCCTTCGAAGGGTGCCATCAACGTGCCGCGCAACGCGCTTCTCGCAACGGTGTACTACGCGCTGAAGGCCTGCCTTGACCCTGGGCTGCCATCGAACGCCGGTCTTCACCGGAGCGTCGAGGTGAGCGTGCCTGAAGTAAGCATCGTGAATGCACGACCGCCCAGCGCTGTCGGGGCGCGAACGGATACCTGCCAGTGTGTGGCAGGCTGCATCATCGCCGCCCTCTCACAGGCCCGACCCGGTCGCCTGCCTGCCCCGAGCAATGACGCAAGCACGGCCGTGGTCTTCTCGGGCGTCGATCCCAGGAACGGTGCGGAGTATGTCTACGTCGAGGCGGTGGCCGGCGGAGCCGGCGCGAGCCCGGAGGCCGATGGCATGCATGCGGTGCAGGTGCACATCACGAATACATCCAACCTGCCGGTGGAAGCGCTCGAACACGCCTTCCCGCTCTTGGTGCAGCGGTATCAGCTTGTGCCGGATTCTGGCGGGCCTGGGAAGTTCCGGGGGGGCCTGGGTGTCCTGCGCGCCGTTCGGGTGCTGCAAGGGGAGGCGACCTTCTCCGCTCACGGTGATCGTCACGAACAGCCGGCGCGCGGAGCCGCGGGCGGGTCGGGCGGAGGCCTTGGCGCATACGTGATCACGGACCCCATGGGCGACCGGCGGAGAGTCCCCTCGAAGGTGTCTGGTCTGACGCTGTCCCCCGGTTCCCTCGTTGAGATCAGGACCCCCGGCGGCGGCGGGTACGGCAGGCCAGGTGAGCGTGACCCCCGCCTCTTGAGGAGGGATGTCGAGAACGGGATCGTCTCGGCAGATGAGGCGCGCGAGGCGTATGGCTTCGATCCTGACTCGCAAGAGGACTTGTGAAGGAGGTCCGGTGGGCGGTGCGGAGAGCGCAGCGGATGGGTGCAACGATGAGTGATCTGCCATGAGCGGCGACGGCATACTGATCAGAGCCGACCACGTGACCAAGCACTTCCCGGCGGAGAGGCGCCGGGTGCTGCGGGCCGTTGACGATGTGAGCCTGGAGATCGCCCGCGCCGAGACGCTTGGGCTCGTGGGCGAGAGCGGGTGTGGGAAGACGACTCTGGGGAAGCTCCTCTGTCTTCTCGACGAGCCGACGGCGGGGAAGATCTGGCTGGACGGGATCGACCTCTTGGGCATTGCGCCGAATGAGCTGCGGGCCCTGCGTCCCCGCATGCAGATGATCTTCCAGGACCCCTTTTCCTCGCTGAACCCGCACAAGACCATCGAGCAGATCATCGCCCTTCCCCTTCGCATCCGTGGTCTGCAAGGCAGAGAGCGGATCCGTCAGCGAGTGGACGAGCTGCTCGCGATGGTCGGCCTGGATCCGTCGCAGGCACGGCGGTTTCCGCACCAGTTCAGCGGCGGGCAGAGACAGCGCATCGGCATCGCGAGGGCGCTGGCCTGCGAACCTGAGCTCATCATCGCTGACGAGCCCGTGGCGTCGCTCGACGTCTCCATCCAGGCTCAGATCCTCCAGGTGTTGCGCGACCTCCAGACCCGATTCCACCTGGCGGCCATCTTCATCTCACACGACATCAGCGTTGTTTCGCATGTGTCGCAGCGGATCGCCGTCATGTACCTCGGCAAGGTGGTGGAACTGGGGCCGGCGCAGCAGGTGATCCATGATCCCAAGCATCCCTACACCCGCGCGCTCCTCTCCGCTGTTCCCCGCGTGGGCGAGGCGCAGCCGACGCCGACGCTGCTGCCCGGGGACATCCCGAGCCCCCTCGCGGTGCCGACGGGCTGCCGCTTTCATACCCGCTGCTATCTTGACCAGATAGCCGAATGCCAGAGCGACGAACCGGCCCTGCGAGAGGTGGCGAACGGGCACTTCGCGGCCTGCCATCTTGTCCGCAGCAGTACGGCAGACTAGCAGCGCGCGTCGGGCGCGTTCGAGGGAGGACGCTTCGTGGCAGCCGACTCGACCGAACCCCGCGTGCTCGCCTGCGTCATCAGTCTCAGAGCATTCTCGATGTGAGTGCTAGGCGCGCTGCAGACGCTCGAGCTTGAACCGCGCCTGGTACTCATTGGGGTCCAGGGCAAGTGCGGCCTGGTACTCCGAAGCTGCCTGTCTCTGCTTTCCGAGCTTCAGATAGGAGTCGCCAAGGAATACGTGCGCCGCGACGTTATCCGGATCGCGTTGGAGTGCGGCCTCGTACTGCTTCATGCGCTGGCGGACATCTGCTGCTCGCCCGGACCTACTGCCTGCCTGGCGCAGTATCTGAACGGCTGCCCAGACCGCGAGTGGGATGGCCAGCAGGATGAGGAAGTTGAGGCCCTGGAAGTGGCGGATGTTCTGCACCGCAGCGATCTCGCCGATGAACAGCGTCAGCACGAGCACGAACGCCTGCATGCCACCGATGCTCCCGGCCTGCCAGGAGAGCACCAAGTGGGCGCAGGCGCCTATGGCGACCAAGATGACGAGGGCGGTCTTCGACCAAGAGATGAGGCCCTCGCGGGAGAGGTCGCTGACCTCAGTCAGAAACTGCTGGATCGTGTCGCCATCGACCATCAGCGGCTCTCGCGCGCGGGCAACGTGAACGTGACTTCCAACCCGCCCAGGACTGCCTCCTCCCGCATGGTTCCGCCGAGGGCCTCCACGAGCATGCGACACCTCTCCCCGCGGTGCGGGCCCTCGGGCAATGGCGCGGGCTCACCGTCAGTGGCGGGAGTGCTACAGCGAATCGACAGCTGCAGAAGATCCGGCTCGGCCGCCCGCCGGGCAGTCAGCTTGACCACTCCGCCGCTGGGCACCCGTTCAATCCCGGAGCTCAGCAGCTCGACCAGGAGTTCCACGACCTGGTCGGATCGGGCCTGGGGGGGAGGTAGATCTGTGGTCAGGTCTACTTGGAGTTCCACTTCCTTTTCCTGCGCGGCGGCGCGCACGGATCCCACGACCGCCTCAATCACGCTGATGAAGGGCGTGTGAACAGAGGCGGCGTGTCCGATTTCGGCCACTCCCGCCAGCGCGTCGAGCTCCTCCACGAGGTCGATCACCTCGCCCCCCTCCGCAGCAGCGTGGCGGACCAGTTCCCTCTCCTCCTCGGTCAACGCCTCCGGGTGTTGGCCTTCCAGCGCTCGCAAAGCCGCCAGAAGCGACACAAGGCGCGGCCGCAGGTGCTCCATGAGAGCGGCGCTGAGTTCGGCGACGACTTTGTCCTTGTCCGACGGCTCCTGGGCCCGAGCCATCTGCAGTGCCACCATGACTATGATGACCACGACAGTCATCTCGACGATCAACGCCACCAGATGGATATGGGGACCGTGCAGTCCCCAGGCATGGAGTATAGCCTGCCACACGGCAAACATGAGGAACGCCGCGCCAATGATGAGGACCATCGGACGCCGTCTTCGCTCGGCTTGCTTCACGGCAGAATCCCTCCTTCGCCGTCGGTATTTGGGTCCAGCGCCAACATCTCGCCTCTGACCCTAGTCGGCTGCGCTGTCGCGGCGGCCCACGCCCGAACACGCAGCACTCGCTTTGCCTCCTACCGACTGGCATCCTGCGCAGAAGTCCCCACAACACTGCGCCGCGGCGTGATAGGAGAACGTCGCAGATCGCCCAATGGGGTCTGGGCCAGTCTCTCGGCTGGGGAGCTACTGCCCGAAGAGGCCCCGAGTTCCGCTCAATCCACGAGGAGTTTCATGAGCGCGGCCCCTCGCGCCTTCCACATCGTGGCTAGGCCAACCGGCGCGGTCTGCAACGTGGCCTGCGACTACTGCTTGTTCCTCGCAAAGGAGCGGCTCTATCCCGGCAGCCGGTTTCGCATGGCTGACGAGGTGCTCGCATATCGCCGGAGACTGTGAGACAAATCAGGGAGTGACGTGCGAGGGCCCCGGCCGACGGAGGCCGAGTGGTGCTTGACCCCGACGGTGCGGTCTATCAGGCCGCCTTGCCGCCTCCGGCTCCTACGCGCCGAGGTTCCTTCGGAGGGAAAGCGTCTTCCCTGCCTCAACAGTCACTGGGACAGCAAGCCTCTTCTGCTTGCTTGGCTCCCACAGCACGACCGAGTGGTCGCCTGCGGGCAGTCGGACTGTGATGGGACACTTGCCCCGCGCCGGGCCGTCATCGATGTAGACCCAGACCTCCCAATCGTCGGGCTCTGCTTCGATGGCGACAGATCCGTATCCCGGCCTGCTGCTGGTGTCCGGCGCCGCGGGGGAGTCGGCTACCGCGGCCTGCCGCGTCTTCGGCCGAGAGCTGACGGCCTGGGGCTTCTGCGCTGGTTTCTCGATCTTCGCGGTGGTGACCAGGCCTGCTGATGCCCTGGTCGAGGACCTCTTCGCCGTGACTGCAGTCTGCCGCGGCTGGCGGGCCGCTTCCGGGTGCTTGACGTCCGATCCCAGACTGAGGGCTATCGCCACCCGCTTTCTGCTGGTGGGCACGTCTGGCCCCGGCGACTGGCTGATGACCCCGCCGGCCTGTGTGGTGTCGCTCGGCCTCTCGTCCGCGATCACGCACTCGAACCCGGCCTTGACCAGCCTAGCCTCGGCATCCGCGCGCGCCATCCCGACGACATCGGGCACGTAGCGAACTGAGGCGCCGCCGGAACGGCCCAAGGAGAGTGTGGCGAGGATCGCGACGGCCGCCGCCACAACGAACAGTCCGGCAGCGACCTTCAGCCAGGGATTTGGCGGTCCTGCCGGCGGTGTATCGGGCTCCTTCGGCCGGGTGCCGGCCAGCATGGCGCCGCAGCGGGCGCAGAACACTGCGTCCACGTAGACTACGTCGCCGCACTTCGGGCAAACCATGTCGACCCTCCCAGTATTGCTCTGGGAACCGACATGCTATCTCTACTGCGCATCAAGCGCAGCAGGGGTGCTGTCAGTCCTTAGGGTCTGCTCCACCGAACTCTCGTGCCGCAGTGCTCCCGCGGCCTTCGGTGCAAAGCAGTCCCTGCTTGTTTGTTCCACAACCGGGGCGCGGATGCGGATATCGTGCAGCCAGTCCCCTGAGAGCAAGGCCTGGGCTTGCCAGAGCCGGAATGGCGATTCGCGCGCGGGTGCTGGCAGAGGCCTGAGAGGTCATCGGCGGGGGAGTGCGACCATGCAGGTTCGGCCCTGGCCCTGCAGAAGACACTTCCACGTCAGCTTCCCCGAGCTCTGCGAGCTGGCCGCGGCGGCACCCCCAGGCTGATGCCGGCCTGCGTGGGCCCGCGCCGGGAGCAGGGGCGAACTGACGGGGACACCACGACACAGAGGGGATTCAGCACGATGCTTGGGCGAGGCAGACATTCCTATCTTCATATGCTGGTAGCCTTCCCGCTTGCGGTTGCTCTGTTGTCTGCGCCGGCGCTAGGCGATTTCAGACTGCCCGGTGCCACGGGCTGGGCGGTCTGGGAGGCGGAGGAGGCCGAGAGCGTCGGCGCGTGGGAGATCAGCGCGCCCGGCGCGAGGGGAGCGCGGTATGTGCAGCCCGACACCACGCACGGCGAGGCGGCGGTGCTGTTCCCGTTCGAGGTGAAGGAGGCGGCAACGCTGCGTGTGCGGCCGGTCTGGTGGCCGATAGGAGAGCAGAAGCTGGCGCGGCGATTCCCCTATCCGCTGGCGAGGAAGCCTGGGCCCGACGCGGTGGACTTCGTTGGGAACAAGGTGTTCTGCATGGCGCCGGAGGCCGGGAATGTGGTGATCGTCGACGCGGCTACAGAGAAGGTCGTGCGGTCTGTGCAGGTCTGCGGCTACCTGACGGACTTAGTGGCGGATCGAGAAGCGGAGAAGGTCTACGTGGCCGACGCGCTCGGCGATCAGGTGGTGGTGGTCGACGCGGCGCGTTCGGGCATTGTGGCCCGTTTCCCTGTCCGGGGCAGCCCGTGGTCGCTGGCGCTGGGTGAGGGCGCTCTCTACGTGGCGTGCCGCGATGGGAAGCAGGTGGCCGCGCTCGACACGGAGACGGGAGAGGTGAAGGCGGAGGTGGAGTTCGAGGCCGCGGCGAGCGGCAACGACTCGCGGGGAGGCGAAAGCAGGCCTGCTCAGGGATCGCCTTGAGAGTGTAATAGGCGCGACGTGGTAATGCCTAGAGACGAGCGCGGCCGCAGTGTACCGCATCGCGGCTGGTCTGACGGAGGATCGTTTAGTAAGGGAAAGGGGAGGAACAATGAGCACGAGCAACGGAACAGCCCTGCGACCAATGGGCCTGCTGGAAATCGTGGACCAGACGTTTCGGCTCTACCGACGGGACTTCGGGCTCTTCTTCGGCATTGCGGCACTTGTGTACATTCCACTTGGGGTGCTGCAATCGGTGCCTGAGATAGCGATGATAATGACCTTCGTATTCGCACCGTTCTATGCGGTGGCGGGGGCGGCCCTAACGAAGGCGGTATCAGACCGGTACCTCGGAGAGAAGGCGAGCATTGGATCTGCCTATCGGTATATTGGAAGGCGTATCGTCCCCTTCCTGCTGACCCTGCTCGTATCCTATCTGTTCGTCGCCGTCGGCCTCGTGCTGCTGGTGATCCCGGGTATTGTGTTCTTGTTCTGGATCATGCTGGTAGCCCAGGTCTTCGTGATCGAGGACAGACGCTACCTCGACGCCGTGTGGCGCGGCCGCTTCCTGGTGGGGAACGGTGTGTGGGCCGAGCTGATCGTGCTGGGGATCATCACAGGCGTATTGGGCGCGCTGATCGGGGCCGTCGTCGGCGCCGTCTTCGGGCTCATACTCCCGGAGCCGGGGGCGCAGGCGTCGCTCGCCTGGGGTGTGATCCTCGGAGGCATCCAAGCGCTGACGACACCCATCGGGCTGGTGGCTACGGTGCTGCTGTATTACGACTCCCGCATCCGCAAGGAGGGCTTCGACCTGCAGATGCTGGCCAGAGAGATGGGGACGTCGACGGCGATGCCCGCGCCGCCAACGACCGGGCCCGAGGGTCCCTCTGGAGGGGGACCGCAGACAGGATGACCCGAGCTTTCGTGGTGCTGGTCGCGCTGGTGGCCTCTATCAGTGCGGCCCATGGGGAGCGACTGACGCGGGCGGAGTACGCCCGCGCCGTCGCACATGCGGCCGATGGCCTGGCCGCGGCGGCAGAGTCCCGGGAGGCCGAGACCCGGGCCCGAGACGCGCTGAGTCTGGTCCCGCTGCAGGCTGTCGTGGCGGACGGCGGGGCTGCCGTATCGATAGACAACCGCGAGTTGGTCACCTCGCTTCGGCGCCGCGCTGCGGCCGGACGATCGCAGATCTGGGAAGCGGAGCAGGCACTGCGGAACCTCGACGAGTGCCTCTCAGAGGAAGAGACGTCGCCGCCGGCCGATGCCCAATCGGTGTTGGCGTCGGTGCTCGCGCGCCGGGAGTTTCGGCCAAGCCGTGTAGCACAGCTGCGGCAGCGGATCTACCAGACGCTGTTCCTGATCGCAGAGTGGCTCCTGCGTCGGCTGGCTTCCGTCAACCTGCACCTGGGTGAGTTCACGGGTCGAGTGCTGCTCTGGACGGTGCTCGGGGTGACGGGCGCCATCGTCCTATACCTCGTGGCCCGGCTCATCTTGACCACCGGGCGGCCGATGCCGGCGCCGGACGATGAAGCGTTTGAGGTAGAGCGGCGCGGGCACAGCGACTGGCTGGCGGAGGCGGAGGCGCGGCTTGGGGAGGGCGACTACCGGGCAGCGCTGCGGGCGCTGCACATGGCCGCGCTGCTGCGGCTCGATGAGGCGGGGGTATTGACGTACGACCCCGCTGCCGCGGATGGCTGGTTTGTGCGAGCGCTCCGGCGACAGGGCCCAGCCGACCTGGCCTCAGCGCTGAGCGCGCTGAGCCAACTGTTCTCGCTTGTGTGGTACGGAAACGCGCCGGCAGGGCCCGGGGAGTACCGGCGGGCGCAGGAGAGCTGGCGGCAAGTGGAGGCGCTGACAGCCCGATGAGAGTGCCGCGTGAGTTGTGGTGGATTGCGGGCCTGACGCTCCTTATGCTCCTGCTGGCAGCCCTGCTGCGGGGCGGCGAGGCGCAGGAGGCGGCCGGAGGAGGGGTGATGCCGAGGCGGACAACCTTCAGCAGCGCGCCGGGCGGCCTGAAGGCGCTCTACCTCGCTCTGGACGAGTTGGGCTACGCCGTGCAGCGACTCAGGTCCCCCTTGACGCGGCAGGGGCTCCCGGGGACCGGTACGCTGGTCGTGGTCGAACCAGCTGGGCTTAGGCTTACGCGGACGGAGTGGGAAAGTCTGCAGGAGTGGGCGGCCCAGGGGAACACCTTGATCCTGGCGGGCGAGTGGTGGTTGCCTCAGGTGACGACGCGCGAGTGGTCCGATCGAAGTCCCTGGGAGCCCGCGCCCCTGACCTACGCGACGGCCGCGCAGCCCGTCTATCTGGCGCATGGAGTGGAGAAGATGGCGGTCCGGTCGGATGTCCGGATCATACGGGAGGAAGGGAGAGCGCCGGAGAGGGGTGCGGCCGACGAGGACGAGGCGAGCGAGACGGCGGAGGAGGAAGAATGGGATGCGGGGCTCGAGGCCCGGCCCGAGGAAGCAAGTGAGATGCTCGGGCAGGCGGCGCCGGTGTTCGCCGATGAGCAGGGAACGGTGGTCGCCTACGCGCGGGTGGGGCAGGGACGGGTGGTGGTGATGTCCAGCCCGTGGAGTCTCTCCAACGACGGAATCGGGGAGCCCGGTAACTTCGCCGTCTTTCTCAACGCCGTCGGGCCACCCGAGGGAGGGCCGGTGGTCTTCGATGAGTACCACCATGGATACGGCCGGAATGCGGCCTGGCAGAGCATCCCGCTGCCGGCGAAGCTGGCGATCGGACAGCTGCTCCTGGCGTTGATGCTCGTGATGTTCGCGAAAAGCAAAAGGCTGGGGCCGGTAGTGCCCCTCGCGGGAGGCGGACGTCAGCGGAGCGAATTCCTCGGGACGATGACGACAGTGCTGCACCGCGGTCGCGCGACTC
>JALGXV010000004.1 GCA_029821885.1 Candidatus Hebobacteria bacterium | reverse complement strand
AAGGGCGGAAAGGGGCTGAGCTGGGAGCTGATCTCATCGGTGGAGGAGGGACTGCTCCCCGCGATCGCCGGGACCGCAGCCCTGGTGGCCCTCACGGCACTGATATCCGCGCCGGTCGGCATTGCGGCCGCGGTCTACCTCAGCGAGTACGCCCGGGCCGGCACGCTGGTGCGCCTGATCCGCCTCGCGATCGTGAACCTGGCCGGTGTCCCTTCTGTCGTGTACGGCCTCTTCGGTCTGGCGCTCTTCGTCACCCTTCTCCAACTCGGCCGCTGCCTGCTGGCCGCGGCCTGCACGATGGCACTGCTGGTGCTGCCTCTCGTCATCACGGCCTCAGAGGAGGCCTTGCGCCAGGTGCCGCGCCGCCTCCGTGAGGCATCGTTTGCCCTCGGCGCAACCCGCTGGCAGACAGTCAGGAAGGTGGTGCTGCCGAACGCGCTGCCGGGGATCATCACGGGACTGATTCTGTCTGTAGGACGAGCGGCCGGGGAGACCGCGCCCATCCTTTTCACCGGCGCCTTCTACGGCCTCACCCATCCCTTCCCACGCTCTCTCAACGATCCGTTCGTGGCTCTCACCTACAAGCTCTTCGTCGATGCCACCGAATTCCCGCACGTCGAGGAAGCCGAGAAGTGGGCAACCGCGGCCGTCCTCGTCGGCCTCGTCCTGGCGATGAATCTGGTCGCCGCAGTCTTCCGCGCCAGACTGCGGCGCGCCCGCAGGTGGTGACACGTTGTCGAGCGACGCCAATCTCGCAATCAAGAAGCCCGAGGGCGAGATCAAGCTAGAGACGCACGATCTCAGCTTGTACTACGACAGCTTTCACGCTCTCAAGAACATCAGCGTGCACATCCCCGCGCGGCGCATTACCGCTCTGATCGGGCCCTCCGGGTGCGGCAAGTCCTCCTTCCTGCGCTGTTTCAACCGTATGAACGACCTGATCCAGAGCGCCCGGATCACGGGCGAGGTGCTCATCGACGGCGCGAACGTGTACGACCGCACGACCGACGTGGCGGCGTTGAGGAAACGTGTCGGCATGGTGTTCCAGACCCCGAACCCGTTCCCGATGTCGATCTACGACAACGTGGCCTACGGGCCGCGGCTGCACGGCATCCCGGAGCGCTCCGGGCTCGACGAGGTGGTGGAGAAGAGTCTGAGGGGAGCGGCCCTCTGGGATGAGGTGAAGGATACACTGCGGAAGTCCGCACTCGATCTCTCCGGCGGGCAGCAGCAGCGGCTGTCCATCGCACGTGTGCTCGCGGTGGAGCCTGAGGTATTGCTGATGGATGAGCCCTGCAGCGCGCTCGATCCCACCGCCACCTTCAAGATCGAAGAGCTCATGATCGAGCTGATGGAGAACTACACCATAGTAATAGTCACCCACAACATGTATCAAGCCTCGCGGGTATCGCAATACACGGGTTTCTTCCTCCTCGGGGACCTGATAGAGTATGAGGACACCGTGCAGATATTCGAGAATCCAAAGGACCAGCGCACTGACGATTACGTGCGAGGTCGGTTCGGATAGGGAGATGCCGCATGCGGCGCACGCGCCAGGCATTTGAGGAGCAGCTGGAGCAGTTGGAGCGGCACCTGCTCGAGATGGGGACCTTCGTCGAGAGCATGCTCGAGATGGCCGGCCGCGCGCTCTGCCAGCATGACGTGAACCTGGCCCGCGAGACCATCGCGGCCGACGATACCGCCGACCAGATGGACCTGCAGATTGAGCAGGAATGCATGCGCCTGCTCGCGCTCCAGCAGCCCATGTCTCGGGACCTGCGCACCATCGGGACGGTCATGAAGGTGATCGCCGACGTCGAGCGTGTCGGCGACTACTCGGTGGATATCGCCAGAGCCGCAATCGACCTCGCGGAGACCGAGTACTACAAGCCGCTGGAGGACATCCCCCGCATGGTGGAGATCGTGCGCGGGATGCTGCGACAGGCCCTCGAGGCGCTGGTGGCCCGGGACCTGGAACTCGTGCGGCAGGTGATCGAGAAGGATGACGAGGTAGACGGGCTGTGGCACAAGCTCCGCGGCCAGCTCGCACAGGTGATGATTGAGCGACCGGAAATCGTCCAGCAGGCGGTCTCGCTGCTGCTCGTCGCCCGATACCTGGAGCGGGTGGCCGACCACGTGGTGAATATCGCGGAGCGGGTGGCCTACATGGAGACCGGCCGGCTGGAGGTGCTGGCGCCGAGCCACCTGGCTGAGCCTCCGCCGCGCGCGGGTGCGGAGGGGGACTCAGGGCCGGCCCAGGAATGAGCGCGGAGCGTTCGCTGAGGCCTTGTATGAAGGAGGGAGGTTATCCGCCTCCCGCCTCGTCATTTGCGCGGGGCGAAGCGCCTGGCGATTCGCCGCGGTGACAGGGAGGAGGTGGGAGATGGGGGCGACGTCGGAGAGTTCGGAGCGGGCCCGCCCGGTGCGGGTGGCGATGATCGGCGCCGGGGAGATGGCGAATCAGGTGCATTACCCATCGCTCGCATCCTTCGAGGACGTCGAGATCGCCGCCATCTGTGATCTCGACAAGGGAAGGCTCGACGCGACGGCCGACCGATATGGCGTGGAGAAGCGATACACCGACTGCCGGAAGATGATTGAGGAGGTCGCGCCGGACGCGGTCTACGCCATTGGGCAGCCGCACCTCATGTACGACGTATGGATCTGGTGCCTGAGTCAGGGGCTCAACCTGTTCATCGAGAAGCCGATGGGGATCACGATGCACCAGGCGCGCCGCCTGGCGGAACTCTCGGAGAAGAAGCAGTGCATCACGCAGGTTGGATTCCAGCGCAGGAAGAGCCCGATGCTCGTGTTGCTCAGGGACAAGTGCCGGGAGCGCGGGCCGATCTTCCACGCGGTCTGCTCGTTCTACAAGTGCGAGATCCGGCCTTACCTCGAAGCGAGGGACCGCCTCACCGATGACGGCATCCATGCCGTGGACACGCTCCGCTGGATGTGCGGCGGCGATGTCGTTGAGATCCAGAGCGCGACGAACAGCGTCGGCGTGCCTGACGTCAATCACGTCGCGGCCGTGCTTCGGTTCGACAGCGGCTCGACCGGCGTGCTCATGACGACGTGGGCCAGCGGCCGCCGAACCTTCCGGGTGGAGATGCACTCCCCGGGCATCTGCGCTGAGGCCGAACACGAGGGCAAGGGGCGCCTGTATGCCGACGGCGACACGAAGGGAGTTGAGTATGACTCCCGCGAGGTCGCGGGCAGTGACGAGTTCTTCGTGCACGCTGGCTTCCAGGCGAAGAACCGCGAGTTCATCGAGTGCGTGAAGCAGGGAGGAGGGCAGCCGAGTTCACACTTCGGGGATGCCGTGAAGACGATGGCGGTGGCGCAGAAGATCCTGGCGTGTGCGCTGCTGGAAAGCACGTGAGATGAGCTCGCAGGCAATGTTCCAGCTCCTGCTGCGGAGTCAGGACCTCGCACGGGACAGCAGGGGGAGAAGCTGGTGGCAGGTTGTGGAACGGGAGCGAGTCGTGCCGGCGGTGCGAACGGCCGTCATCGTGTGCGACGTGTGGGATGCGCACTGGTGCAGAGGCGCCGCGGAGCGCGTGGATGAGATGGTCCCGAAGATGAACGAGGTGCTTGCGGCTGCGCGGGAGAGGGGCGCCCACATCATCCATGCCCCCTCGGAGACCATGGACTTCTATGCCGGGACCCCGGCGCGGCAGCGCATGCAGACAGTCGCCCGCATCGATCCTCCCGCCTCGGCCGATCGCCCCGATCCGCCCTTGCCAATCGACGATTCCGACGAAGGCTCAGACACCGGGGAGACGTCGTGGAGTACGGTGTGGACTCGTCAGCATCCTGCGCTGGCGATCGATGATGACCTCGACGGAGTCTCGGACGACGGTCTGGAAGTCTACAGCTTCCTTCGCCGCGAGGGGATCGAGCAGACTCTCATCATGGGCGTGCACACGAACATGTGCGTGTTGAACCGGAGCTTCGGCATCAAGCAAATGGTGAACTGGGGCGTGGACATTGTACTTGTGAGGGATCTGACGGACGCGATGTACAACCCCGCGCGCCCGCCTTACGTCAGCCACGACGAGGGCACACGACTGGTAGTGAGCTACATAGAGAAGTTCTGGTGTCCGACTGTGGTCAGCGACCAACTGCTGTGCTGAAGGGTGTGGAGCCCATGATCGGCGCCACCAGAAGGGTCAGCCCGACTCGAGCCGAACACACAAGGCGTGCTTGTGGCAGGAATGGAGAGATCGTCGCCTCGGATGCGCTGCAGCATGTAGGTTGCCCGCAGGTCGGCCCATGAAGGCGTTCTTCCTAATCACGTTCTGTGTTCTGGTGCTGCTGTCGGTCGTGGCCTGGCAGATTCAGCCAGCCCCCCCTGAGGGCAAGATACCCCTCGTTTGGGTCAGCGACGACAACCCCGCCCGCCGCGAGCAGATCTCCCTCTTCAACGACCTTCACCCGAACTACGACCTCCGTCTGGACCCGAGGGCCAACCAGGCCGGGATGGAGAAGGTGATGCTCCAGTGCCTGGCCGGCGTGGGCCCCGATCTCTTCGACGCCTACAGCCCATCGGAACTGGACGCCTTTGTGAGGTCCGGCGTGGCCTGGGACGTCACGGAAGAGCTGGCCAAGCGCGCGATCGACATGGAGAAGGACGTGTGGCCGGCGATCCTGCCGACAGGCATTCGGGAGGGGCGGGTGTACGGCTTCCCCGCGAATGTCGCCGTGGACGCGATATGGGTCAACAAGGATCTCTTCGACGCCGCGGGTGAGCCGTATCCGGAGGGGCCCTGGACCTGGGAAGAGTTCATAGAGGTCGCCCAGCGGCTGACCCTCAGGGATGAGAGGGGACGAATCAAGCAGTTCGGGTTCCTCTGCGACTGGTGGCAGTGGCCGCAGTTCATCATGCTGTTTGGCGGACAGCTCTACGCCGAGAATGGCACCCGGTCCGCCGTGGACAGCCCCGAGGCCATCGAGGCCATCCAGTTCATGCACGACCTGATGTACGTCCACCATGTGATGCCGACTCCCGTGGACGAGGCCACTATGGCCACGGCGGGCGGATGGGGCTCGGGGACGATCACCTACTTCGGGGCGGGTAAGGGCGCCATGGCCTTGGGCGGCCGCTGGTGGCTGTGCACCCTGCGCGACTACGAGGGGCTGAATCTGGGCGTCGTCGAGATTCCGCGCATGAGCGACACCGCCTACCGCGCCTATGGCCGCGCGACTGTGGTGAACCGGTACAGCCCCAGACGCGAGCAGGCGCTCGACTTCCTCGTGTATGAAGCTGGAAAAGACTACAACGACCTCATCAACCGTCAGGCCGACGCCGTCGCTGCAGTGATGCGCTACAACTACACGCCCGAGTTCCTACAGAATCCTGAGCACCCGGAGGAAGACTACAACGAGGTGTGGCGCGATGTCATCCGGTACGGCGAGGCGGACGTCTGGAGTCCCTTCGTCAATGGCCAGGCGGCGAATCGCATCCTGACGAAGCAGTTGGACCTGGTGAAGAACGACCAGAAGTCGGCCGCCGACGCGCTCCGCGATGCCGCCCGGGAAATCCACAAGGAGATGGCCAAGACGCTGGAGAGGGACCCGTCGCTGCGGATCAAGTACTACCGGCTGACGGGGAAGGAGCGGCCGGAGTGAAGGCCCGCAGGCACGAGTTCCGGGCCGCGCTGGGCTTCCTGCTGCCGAACTTCGTCGGCTTCGGCGTCTTCACCGCGGGTCCAGTCTTGTTCTCGCTGGCCATCTCCATATCGAACTGGCACCTGCACCGGACCATCCCCTTCCGCTGGATCGCGCTGGGCAACTTCCTCGAACTGTTCGTCGATAAGGACTTCTGGCTGTACTCGATGAATACCGTGTATCTGATGCTCGGGATGCCGGTCGCGATAGCCGGCTCGCTGTTCCTCGCCATTCTCTTGAGCCAACGGCTTCGCGGCATCGTGGTCTACCGCACCCTCTTCTACCTGCCCACTTTCACGAGCGGCGTGGCGCTCATGCTGCTGTGGAAGGCGCTCTACAACCCCGAGTTCGGCGCTCTCAACGCGGCGATCAACTGGTGCATCGACACTTTCCGCGTCAACGAAGTCGTCCGCGCCCTGGGCGGGGCCGGCGTGAGCGCTCCCACCTGGCTGCTCTCGACCAAGAACCTGGTTGGGCTGGAGGCGGAAGAGGTGCGATCCTCGGCCGCCCAGTGGGGGATGGGCGCCCGCGACGCGCTCATCATCATGGGCATCTGGATCGCCATCGGCGGCAACAACATGCTGCTCTATCTTGCCGGGCTGAGCAACATCCCGCCCGAGCTCACGGAGGCGGCGCAGTTGGACGGCGCGGGCAAATGGGCGGTGTTCCGCAACGTCACCTGGCCGCAGCTTGCCCCGACGACGTTCTTCATCGTCGTCATGAGCTTCATCGGCGGCCTGCAGGGCGGCTTCGAGCAGGCGCGGGTCATGACACAGGGAGGACCGGCCGGCACGACCACGACCGTCGCCTACTACATCTACACGAAGGCGTTCGAGGAGCTCATGGTCGGGTACGCGGCGGCCATCTCGTGGCTGCTGTTCACGGCCATCTTCGTGATCACGATGGTCAACTGGCGCCTCGGCAGCAAGGAGCTCAACTACTGATGAGCCAGCGTGCGGGCAGCAGGGAACTGAGCCGGTGAGCGCGATCGGGAAGGTCGCGGAGCGGAAGCCGCAAGCTGGCCCCTCGTCCTGGTGGTATCGGCGCGGTCGGTTCACGGCGAGTCACATCGCGTTGACAATCATGGCGGCGACGATGCTGGTGCCGTTCTCGTGGATGGTGCTGGCGAGCTTCAAGCCCCTGCAGGAGGTCGAGCAGTTCAACCCGTTCCCCTCCGTGTGGCGCTTCGACAACTACCTCAGGGTCTTCGAACAGGTTCCCTTCGCCCGCTACTACTTCAACAGCATCTTCGTGGCCGCATGGGTCACGTTCCTCCAGTGCCTGACCAGTGCCATGGCCGCCTACGCCTTCGCGAGGCTCCGATGGCGGGGCCGCGATATCGTCTTCAGGCTGTACCTGGCGACGCTGATGATACCGGGTGTGGTGGTCATGATCCCCAACTACACGGTGATGGTCAAGTTGCACCTGTTGGACAGCTACGTCGGCCTGGTCGTTCCGGCGGCGTTCGGTGCCTTCGGCACGTTCCTGCTTCGGCAGTTCATGCTGACCATTCCTCCCTCCCTCGACGAGGCGGCCGAGATCGACGGAGCCACGCCGTGGCAGATCTTCTGGGACGTCATCATGCCACTCTGCCGCGCGGGACTGGTGACCCTCGCCATCTTCACTTTCCTCGGTAACTACGGCTCCTTCTTCTGGCCCCTCATTCTTGTCAAGAGCGAGCACCTCCGGACGTTGCCGATCGGCATGCTCTACTTCGACAGTGTGTACGGGCGGCAGACCAATCTCATCATGGCAGCCAGCGTGATGAACATCGTCCCGCTGATCATCCTCTTCGTCGCCGCTCAGCGACACATCGTGCGGGGCGTCCAGCTCGGTGCAATCAAGGGGTAGGTCGTCGGGAGCGGGCCGGCGGGCCGCGCGCGGCAGCCCCGGAGGCGTGGGTGCGCGGCGGCGGGCGGCGCCCGGGGGCACGCGCGTTGACAGAACGGGCCTCATTCTGCTATACTGCGGCGGCCAGGGCGGGCCCGAGGTCGCCGTGTGGGACGGGCGGGCGCGTCGATTTTGTTCGCAGTGGCGGAGGTGATAGGGAAGATCGAACGACAAGTCCGTGTGAACGAGCGTATCCGCGCTCGCGAGGTGCGCCTGATCGACGAGAACGGGGTGCAGTTGGGGATCATGCCATCCCAGGACGCACTCCGGATCGCCCGGGAAAGGCAGTTCGACCTCATCGAGGTGGCGCCCAATGCGCAGCCGCCGGTCTGCCGTATCATGGACTATGGGAAGCACAAGTACGAGCAGGCCAAGCGGGAGCGAGAGACGCGGAAGAAGAGCAAGGCCACCGAGGTGCGGATGCTGCGCATGAAGACGCCGCAGATCAGCCAGCACGATCTGGACGTCAAGATCCGGAAGCTGCGCGAGCTGCTTGGCGAGGGCAGCAAGGTCCGCATCAGCGTGAGGTTCCGCGGCCGAGAGATGAGCCGGCCGCAGCTTGGCACGGACTTGTTCAACCGGATCAGGGAGATGCTCTCCGACGTGGCGCACGTAGAAGGGGAGCCGAGGCGCGAGGGACGGCTGATGAACATGATGCTCGCGCCCAAGCCGGGTGCGAGGCCCGTCAAGGAGAAGAAGGCGCCCCCCGAGCCACCCAAGCCGAAGAAGGAGACGGCGACGCCCGATGCCCAAGAGCAGGTCCAGGAAGAACAGGTCGCAGAGCGGCCGCGTCAGGTTGAAGACACACAAGACAGCGGCGAAGCGGGTTAAGCGGACCGCCAGCGGCAAGCTGCGCATTCGACACGCCTTCAAGGGCCATCTACTCACGCGCAAGCGCTCTGCGCGACAGCGCAGACTGCGCAAGCCCGGCGAGGTTTCGGCCGCCGATCGGCGCGCTTTCGACCGGCTGGTGCCCCCGTCTAGCTGAGCCTCAGCCCCTGGAGTCTCGATATGGCACGAATCAAGAGAGGAAAGGTCGCGCACCGACGCCACAAGGCCGTCTTG
The DNA here is from genome assembly GCA_029821885.1 of Candidatus Hebobacteria bacterium. Lineage (GTDB taxonomy): Bacteria > Armatimonadota > Hebobacteria > Hebobacterales > Hebobacteraceae > Hebobacterum. The sequence goes on along the minus strand of JALGXV010000004.1, from coordinate 29,110 downwards.
AGAGAGGCCGGCGGCTTCGTCGGTGGCCGCCATCGGCTCTTCCGCTCGGCGAAGGAAACGCTGATGCGGGCCAAGCGGTATGCCTACCGCGACCGCCGCGTCCGGAAGCGGGAGTTCCGCCGCCTGTGGATCGCTCGCATCAACGCGGCTGTGCGCCAGCGCGGCCTCAGCTACAGCCAGTTCATGAAGGGCCTGCGAGGCGCCGAGATCGGGCTTGACCGCAGGAGTCTAGCGGAGCTTGCCGTTCGGGACGGCGAGACGTTCGACCAGATCGTCGACACTGCGAGGAAGACACTCGAGGCGTAGGGCCGTAGCTCGGACCCTACCTGCAGCTTGAGGAAGCGGCGAGCGGATGACCCGCTCGCCGCTTCTCGTCACACCACAGATGTCCGGACCTAGCTCGACTGCTCGCCCGGGCCCTCGTCTGACGACTCCCCCGAGGAGGCCGTTGTGTCAAGCACGGGTGGCTCCTCCCCTCCGGCCCTTAGTTCGCTTACGCCGAAGACGAAGATGCCGAGGCCCACCACAATCGCCATGAGCGCAACGGCCGCCTGAAGGAAGACCAGCACCTGAGCGCTCCAGGCCACCACGCCCCAAATGCCCAGAGCCAGCAGTATCAGCCCGATGAGGATGGAAAGCACCTTGCCCATGCTCGATTCCTCCCGTTTCGAGGGCCTTCCCTGCGAAGAAAGCCCCTTGTCGGTCAGCATCTGCTTCGACCCGAGCCTTCGACCTCCTTCTTGTTCCTGTCCCACCCTGGGACGCGCTCCCCCCCGGCCGCAAAATGAGGCCAGATCCTGGGTGTCTCAGATTCCGCTGGGGAGACGCCGTCGTGAGCGCCAGCGAAGGACCTCGGCCGGATTGATGTGTCACCAGGAGGCTTCGCTGGGCTCAACATGACAGCCGACGAGAACGCCCCTCCTTCCGACCCAGGAGGAGGGCCGCGCTTCGGCGGCGGCCGCGTTGACATTGCCTCCGCGCAGTTGCTATACTCCGCCCGGCCCCGGAAGTCTCACAGGCAACCGCGACCCGGGCCGGAGTAACTCAGCCAGGAAGGAGACCCACCGTGAAGCCAGCCTCCTTGCTCACCTACGGTAAGTTCACCTTGCTCGGACTTGGGGTGGGCGTCTTCAGCGCCCTCTTCGGCGTCGGGGGGGGTATCATCATGGTGCCGACCCTGGTCGTGCTCGCCGGATTCGGGCAGCACATGGCCCAAGGCGTATCTCTGGCCGTCATGGTGCCAACTGCGCTCGTGGGCGGGATCGGCTACTGGCGGGAGGGGAATGTCAACGTGTGGATCGCCCTGGCGATCTGCGTGGGGTCGATCCCGGCGGCGGTGCTGGGCACCAACATCGCCCACCGACTCCCGCAGGCCACTCTGCGTACGCTGTTCGCCCTCTTCATGGTGGCCGTGGCCGCTCGTATGATGCCCACCGCCAGCCTGCGGTCGATGAGCCTGCTGCTGGGCATGGCTCTAGTGGGCATCGGGGTCCGCATGATGCTGGCCCGCTGAGATCTCCGGTCAGGTGCAGAGGAGAAAGCAGAATCGACCCCACCCTGTGGCGGGGTCGATTCCTCTACACCTGCGCCCTCACGCAGCCACGTGGAATGCGTTGCAGCTACTTGGCGTTGAATGTGTAGCTGAGGCCGACCCACCAATGTCCGCCGAAGGTGCCGCCCTTGAAGGTGGGCCAGTTGGGCTTGGGGACATAGGTCAGGCCGGTGATGATGTCGGTCGCGTCATAGAGCACTATCAACCCGACGGCAGGATCGCTGGGCCGGAACAGGATCTGGACGCCGCCGAACAGCCCTTCGTGCCGCCCCTCTGCGAAGAGCGTGTTGTCCTCGGTTCCCACGCTCAGGTGAAGGCGGTAGATCGGTCCTGTCGGTGGCCCGGCCACAGGCGGGTTGAGCGTCTTCGCGGAGCACAGGTAGTAGGAAGCATGTCCGTATACCTTCGTCAGGTCGCGGCCGCCGATGACCACGTTCGGCCACTTCGCATCCTCCTTCAGCACGAGGACGTTCAAGTTGTAGATCGACTCCTTCCCCACTTTGTCAACATCGTAGCGGTGAATGTCGAGCTCCACCTCGTCCGTCAGGCCCATGTAGAACGTCTGAGCGCGGACGGAGGTGATGTCCAGCGGCTGGATCGCGTCGACCAGCGCGTCGTTGTCGACGAAGATGTAGTAGCCGGCCAGATCGATCTCGCCCGCCTTCAGCTGGTTCGCCGTGGGCACGGTGACAATGTCGCCAGCACTCGCGACGCCGGCACCCAGCGCAACCAGCAGAAGGCCGAGAGCAACAGACACTGCGCGGTGCTTCACGATGATCCCTCCTCGCCCAAGGGTGTGCTTGCCGGAAGTCCGTGCAGGGCAAGCGAGAGGCAATATAGCAGAGGGAGTGACCCGTGTCAATGTGAGGGCAGGTCTGGTCGGCTCAGCGGATGAGGAGACGCCGCTCCCCGCGCCGGCTGTGCACGCAGCCCGGCGATGGGAAGACGCGTGCCGCCAACGGGAGCTGGCTGCAGTTCCATCCGGACAGCGGAACGGCTGTGCCGTTGACACTGCGCGAAGGCCCTGGCTATACTGAGCCGACGACCCCAAGGGGGTGAGGCTTGAGGCTCGGGCTGGACACCTATAGCTACCGCCATGCCGCCGGTCTCTGGGACTACGTCCCTCGCGAGAACGCGGCGATGGGCGTCGACCACTTCCTCCAGAAGGCCGCCGATCTCGACCTGGACGGCGTCCACCTGGCCGACGCGCGGCATCTCGACAGCCTCGAATACGGGTATGTAAGCGAGCTGCGCCGCAAGGCCGAGGATCACGGCCTGTACATGGAGCTTGGCACGGGCGGCACCAACCCCGAGCACCTGGAGAGCATGGTGCGAGCCGCACACGTGCTCGCATCACCGGTGGTTCGCACCTTCGTCGGCAGACCTCGTCCGGCCACGAGCCAGGAAATGGAGCGCGTCATCTCGGAGGCCGCCGCCGAGATCCGCCAGGTGCTGCCGGTGTGCGATCGATACGGCATCGGTCTCGCGATAGAGAACCACCAGGACCTCACCACCGACGAACTGCTCAGCCTGCTGGAGCTGATCGACAGCCAGTGGGTCGGCATCTGCTTCGATACAGGCAACTCGCTCGCCCTGCTCGATGATCCACTGGAATCCGCGCGGGCCTTTGGCCCGCTGGTGCGAACGGTTCACTTGAAGGACTACCAAGTCGCCGCGCGAGCTGATGGCTTCTGCCTGGTCGGATGCGCCCTCGGGGAGGGCGTAGTGGATCTGGGGGCAGTGCTCGAGGTGCTGTCGCGGGAGGCCCCTGAGGCGAACCTGAACATAGAGGCCTATATCGGCAAGCATGCCGTGCCGGCCCTCGACGACGAGTACCTGCGGCGGGTCCCGGAGGTGTCGGCGCAGGCGCTCGGCAGGACGTTGCGCCTCGTGCGGGATCGCGGGCTGCCCCGCGAGCCGTCGCTCCTCACAGACCGCGGCGCTCCTGAGGCCGAGATCCTGGCCGCGGAAGAAGAGCTTGTGGCGCGGAGTGCGCGCTGGGCTCGGCAGGCCCTCAGACGGCCTGGACCGGAAGCAGGGAGCGGGGATGAGTAGGGGGTCCGGCAACAGCCTCATGCAGACAGACGTCGGCCTGGTGTCCAGCGTAACTGCGACGAGGCCGGGCGCACAGGAGCTGAAGGTGAAGCTGGAGGCGGGCGAGGAGCACGCCGTCAATTACACCCAGCTCCTGGGTGAGGTCCAGGTTGGCGAGCAGGTTCTTCTCAACACCACCGCCGTGCGGGCGAAGCTGGGAACGGGGGGATACCATTTCGTGATGAAGAGAGGGGCGGAGAAGAAGCGAGCGGAGCAGGTTGGTCGGATCGTGAAGCTCCGCTATACGCCGCTGCAGTTCCGTTGCCGTGCAGTCGAGGAGGAGGACAGCCCCTACCGTCAGGCCCTGGAGTCTTGTGAGGACCTGGCCCGGATGCCGGTTGTCGTCGCCGGCCTGCACAGCCAGATCGCGCCCGCTGCGGCGGCAGTCAAGGGTCTGTCGCCCGAAGCACGGGTGGCGTACATAATGACCGACACGGCCGCCCTCCCATATGCCTTCAGCAAGCTGGCCGCTCGGCTGAGGGAGTTAGGGCTGATCGATGCTGCCATCACCGTCGGGCAGGCCTTCGGCGGAGACTACGAGGCTGTGAATCTCTACACGGGCCTGCTCGCCGCGAGGGCGGCGCTGGGCGCCGATACTGCCATCGTTGCACAGGGCCCCGGCAACGTCGGCACCGAGACCGAGTGGGGATTCAGTTCGATCGCGCAGGGAGACCAGATCAACGCCGTCGGAGTGCTCGGAGGCACGCCAATTGCTGTGCCCAGAGTGAGCTTCGCCGATCCCAGGGAGCGCCACCGCGGCGTCAGCAGACAGAGCCTGGTCGCCCTGGGCCAGGTCGCTCTCGTGCAAGCGGTCGTTGCGGTGCCGGCCATGGATTCCGATAGGCTGGAGTTGGTGCATAGGCAGCTCGATGATGCAGGTATCACGGAGCGACATGAAGTGCTGGTGGCGAAGGGGGAGATCGGGTTGCAGGTGCTGGCCCAGCATGGGGTGGAGGTGACAACGATGGGCCGCCGCGTCGATGAGGATCCGGAGTTCTTCCTGGCCGCCGGGGCGGCCGGCGCCGTGGCCGTCGAGGCGATCACGTGGACGAACAACTCAGAGAAAGACTCATAGCTTCGCGCGCGGCCTTTGCCGGCCGATTCATCTCCGTAACGGTAGACGAAGTCGAGCTGCCCGATGGTCGTGCGGCGATGAGGGAGATCGTCCATCACCCGGGGGCGGTGGCCGTGGTGCCTCTGCTGGATGACGGCCGGGTGATCATGATTCGGCAGTATCGTCAGGCTGCGGGAAAGGTGCTGTGGGAACTCCCCGCAGGAGTGCTGGAACAGGGGGAGGAGCCGGAGAGCTGCGCGCGCCGAGAGCTGGCGGAGGAAGTCGGTCAGGCACCGGGAGAGCTCGTGCACCTGTTCTCGACGTACACGAGCCCGGGGTTCAGCACGGAGCTGATACATATCTTCCTCGCGCGCGGCCTTCGAGGCGTGGCGGCGTCGGGGGAGCCGGACGAGAACATCCGGGCGGTCCCGGTGGCGCTGTCAGACGCGGTGGAGATGGTGCGCCGAGGAGAGGTTCAGAACGCCGCCGCTGTCTGCGGGCTTCTCGCGGCGGATGCATGGTTGTCCCCGGCCCGGTGACAGGAGTTCGAGGCTGCCGGTTGAATTGGTATTACTCGGCCGCTGGCGAAGCCATACCTGATAGGAGCCGTTCCCATGCGAAGCGCGATGGTGACCGGAGTTGCTGCCTGCCTCTTCATCCTGCTCTTCGGCTATACGCTGCACGCCGCGGAAGTCGAGCCGAATTCTGATGGGGCTGAGAGCGCCGAGAGCCGCGCCCGCGTTGGCGTCGTTGGCGAAGTGCCGCCTCGACCAGAACTGGAGGTCTTCTCAGGGGTGAGCGGCTGGGTGGTCAACGGGCAAGAGATCCCCCTGGAGCTCGTGGAGAAGACGGCAGCGGCCTGGCACGGCCCATACATCCTACAGGACCTGGTTGCAGAACTCCTGCTGCAGCAGGAGGCCGAGCGGCGGGGCATCGAGCTGACCGAGGAGGATATCAGCCGGAAGGCCGCGGTGATTCGGACGGAACTGGGCGTACGGTCTGAGGCAGCGCTGGAGAGCTTCCTGCGGGCGAAGCGGGTCACGCTCGACTGGCTCTACGCCAAGGCCCGCTCCTACGCGCTCATGGATAAGGTCCTTTCGGACCAGGTATACGTGGACGATCGCGAGATCGAGCGAGCCTATCGGAGCAACCAGGAGTTGTACCGCCGGGGAGAGATGGTAGGATTCCGCGCCATGCGGTTCCTCGACAGGTCCTTAGCGGAGGCGGCGCTGGCCGAGATTCGCAGGGGGCGGAGCTTCCAGGAGGTGGCGAAGGAGACGGCGCCGACGCCACAGGAGAGAACGATCGCCGGAGACATCCAATACTATGAGAGGAGCCAGCAGTCGCTGCCCCCGGAGTTTGAAGCCGCTCTCTTCGCGGCTCCCTTGAATCAAGTCGCAGGGCCGGTGGAGATACGAGGCTCCTACTACCTGCTACGCGTGGAGAAGAAGCTCGACCCTCGGCAGTTCACCCTGGACGATGTGCGGGATGTGGTGCGCGAGCAACTCGAGAAGCAGAAACTGGAGCAAATCGTGTGGCCGAACTGGATACGCGACCAACTGGGGAGAGCGCAGATCGCGGTGCGAACACGCGACGCGACGCCGGAGACGATACCCGACGCGACGCCGGATTCGATACCGGACGCGGAGCCGGAAGCGACATCGGAGGCGACACCCGAGTGACCCGTGGCTGACGCCCGGGTTGCTCGTTATCGATAGATCGGTCGAGAGGAGAGTTACGTGGCTATGCGCACCGTCAAGGCGGCCGTCATAGGCACAGGATTCATCGGGCCGGCGCACGTCGAGGCCCTCAAGCGTCTCGGCTTCGTCGAGGTCGTCGCGCTCTGCGGGAGGAACCCGGAGCGAACCGAACAGAAGGCGGCCGCGCTCGGCGTACCCCGCGCCTACAGCGACTACCGCAAGCTGTTGGCGAATCCCGACGTCGAGGTCGTTCACAACGCCTCACCAAACAACCTCCACTTCGAGGTGAACCAAGCCATCCTCGAGAGCGGCAAGCACTGCGTTTCGGAGAAGCCGCTCACGCGGACAACCGCTGAGTCGCGTCGGCTCGTCGCATTGGCTCAGGAGAAGGGGCTCCTCAACGCAGTCTGCTTCAACTATCGTTTCTACCCCTTGTCCCAGCAGGCGAAGGCGATCTGCGACGCTGGCAAGGCCGGCGACGTCTACGCCATTCACGGCTCCTACCTCCAGGACTGGCTTCTGCACGAGACGGACTACAGTTGGCGGCTCGATCAGGAGGTCTCCGGTGAGAGCTGTGCGGTGGGCGACATCGGGTCACACTTCTGCGACCTGGTCACTTTCATCACGGGTCACACCATCACGGAGGTGATGGCCGACTTCCAGACCACTCACAAGGTTCGCAAGCGCCCAAAGGCGGCCGTGGAGGCCTTCGCCGGGAAGACCCTGAAGCCGGAGGACTACGAGGAGGTCCAGATTGAGAGCGAGGACTTCGCGAGTGTCCTGTTTCGGCTGGACAACGGAGCGCGCGGGGCGTTCACTGTCTCCCAGGTGTCCGCGGGCAGGAAGAACCGGCTCGTCTACGAGATCGACGGCTCGACCTGTGCCATCTCGGCCGACCTGGAGCGCCCGAACGAGCTCTGGGCGGGTTACCGAGACAGGGCCAATGAGTCCTATGTCAAGGATCCATCCATCCTCAGCGAGCAGGCCCAGCCCTACGCCCACTACCCCGGCGGCCACCCCGAGGGATACCCCGACGCGTTCAAGAACCTGTTCCTCAACGTGTATCGCAGAATAGCAGGAGAGTCGAGTGTCGACGACTTCCCAACCTTTGTGGATGGACACCGTGCCGTCGCCATTGTGGAGGCCGCCGTGAGGAGCGCTCGCGAGGGTCGGTGGGTCGAAGTGGACTACTAGCTGGTTTCTGAGAGATCGAACGAAATCGGCGAGGAGGATGTCATGAAGGTCGGAGTCTTTACCGTGCTATACGGCGACATGTCCTTCGAGAAGATGCTCGATCACGTCGCCGAGGTCGGCTGTGAATCGGTCGAGATCGGAACCGGCGGATATCCTGGCAATGCGCACTGCGACGCAGCGGCGCTGCTGAAAGACGAAGCCGCGCAGAAGCGGTTCCTGAGAGCGGTGGAGAAGCGCGGCCTGATCATCTCCGCCCTGAGCTGCCACGGCAACCCGGTCCATCCCCAAGCATCAGTGGCGAGAAGGTTCCACAGCGACTGGCGCAAGACGGTGCGCCTGGCGGAGGCGCTTGGAGTCGAGCGTGTCGTCACTTTCTCCGGCTGTCCGGGCGACAGTGACGCCTCCCAGTACCCGAACTGGGTGACGTGTCCGTGGCCGACCGACTTCGCCGAGGTCGTGAAGTGGCAGTGGGAGGAGAAACTCATTCCGTACTGGTCGAAGGAGGCCGCCTACGCGGCGAAGCACGGAATCACGAAGATCTGCTTCGAGATGCACCCCGGGTTCTGTGTCTACAATTCAGAAACGCTCCTGAAGCTCCGGGAGGCCTGCGGCGAGGCGATCGGCGCGAACTTCGATCCAAGCCACCTCTTCTGGCAGGGAATCGACCCGGTGGCGGCCATCCGCGAGCTCGGCTCGGCCATCTACCACGTGCACGCGAAGGATGTGAAGGTGGACACCATCAACACCTCTCGCAATGGCGTGCTCGACACCAAGTCCTATACGAACGAGATCGCACGCGCCTGGATCTTCCGCACGGTTGGCTACGGCCACGGGGCCGAGGTGTGGAAGGCGATGATCTCGGAATTGCGTCTGGGCGGCTATGACTACGTGCTCAGCATAGAGCACGAGGACAGCCTGATGAGCATCGACGAGGGCTTCCGGAAGGCCGTCGCCTTCTTGAAGGACGTGACGATCTCCGAGCCACCGCCGAAGGTCTGGTGGGCCTAGCCTGCAGACATTGTTGGGCCGTATGCCGAGAGCGACGGGCCGGCCGAGAGCCGGCCCGTTCTCCTGGTGAAGTCTCCGTCACAGAAGGTTTCGGCTTCCTTCACCTAGGATTCACTCGTAGCGAGTAATCATGGCACCGTTCGCTCTGCGAACAGCCGGAGCGCAGCACTGGGCCGCGGAGAGTGGAGGATCTGATATGGCTAGAGGGTTGCTGGGGCGGTGCGGGGTGACATGGGGCGTTGTGGCGCTGATGGCACTCGGCGCGGCGGCCGCCTGCGGCGAGGCGGCGAGCATGGGGCCGGACGACTGGCAGTACCGGGAGCTGGACGCGCTCGGCCAGGCGGGGCTGCTGAGCGGACACCCAAAGGGGCCCATCGGCGATTGGGCCGGCGAGCGATTGTCTCGCTACGAGGCGGCCGCCCTGACCCTGCGGGCAGTGGAGGGGATCGCCCAGGCCTATCAGGAGCAGGGGGAGGCCCTGCACCAGATAGCCAAGGCCGAACCCACCGAAGAGCCGGCCGCGCCGACACCGGTCACCCATCTCGACCTCGCCCGCGTGGAGAAGCTCATCGCGGAGTTCCGCGCCGAGCTCGTCACCATGGGCGTCCGGGTGGAGGATCTGGAGTCCGCTATGCAAGACGTCCAGACGCGCCTGGCCACGGTGGAGGCGGAGCAGAAGAAGCACAAGCTCGACGGCTACTTCCAGCTCCGCTATACCGCGGACGATGCGACCGACACCCACGAGTTCCAGGTGCGCAGGGCCCGGTTCAACATCCGCGGGCCAGTCACCGACCTCTGGTCCTACCGCATCGAATTCCAGTTGGATGCGAGGGAAGTTGGCAGGGGGCCTACCTCCAAGACGCAGCTTCGCACGCTCTATGCGGACTACAAGACCGACGAATCGGCCCTGCGCATCGGTCAGGCGAAGGTGCCCTGGGGCTACGAGCTGCTGGAGGCGGTACCCAACCTGTGGAGCGGAGAGCGGGCCCTGTTCATGGACGTGCTCTTCCCCCACCAGCGGGACATAGGCGTGCAGTGGGCCTACGAGGCGAGTCCTCGCAGCCCCCGACTCGACGTCGGCATCTTCAATGGCACCGGCATCAACTCCAACGATGACAACGATCGAAAGAACCTAATGGCCCGCGTGGACTTCCCCGTCCCGAATGGTTCGGTGGCCCTCTCCGGATACATCGGCGAGAGGGGCGAGGGGGAGGAGGCGACTGACCAGGACCGCTATGGCCTGAGCGCTCGCTTCAAGTGGGCCGGCGGCACGGAGTTCATGGGGGAGGCCGTCACGGGCAGGGACCGCGGCGCGGATGTTGGCGGCTGGTACGCGCAGGTCGGTCACCCAATCTCCCGGAAGGCTCCCAATCTGCTGTTCGTGAAGTACGATCAATACGATCCCGACACGGATGTCACGGACAGTATCTTCAAGCGATGGACGCTTGGCTACTGGTATCAGCTCGATCCGGCGACACGCCTGACTCTCGTGCACGCGATGCGACGGCCGGACGACGGGTTCTCGGAGCGGGCAACCTGGGCAGGTGAGAGGACCTATCTGCAGCTGCAGCTCAAGTACTAGGGAGGAGCCCCGTACGACCTCCGGGCGAGGGGCCCGCCGCGGCGCGGCGGGCCTCGTGGTTTGGACAAGGTTGCTCAGGCAGAAGCGTAGAAGTTGGTGCGGAAAGGACGCGAAGAAGTGGCGAGCATCTCTGATCCCATCGCTCTGAGCGAGCAGGACAAGGAGCGATATCATCGCCAGATGATGATCGCTGGCTGGGGGGAATCCGGCCAGGAACGGCTCAAGGCCGCCCGGGTCTTCGTGGCCGGTGCGGGCGGACTGGGGTCGCCGGCTTCGATGTATCTGGCCGTTGCGGGGGTGGGCCACATCCGTCTGTGCGACTCCGATAGCCCGGAGCTGTCCAATCTGAACCGGCAGATACTACACAACGACGCCAGGATCGGAGTGAATAAGGCCGAGTCGGGTAAGATGACCTTGGATGAGTTGAACCCAAGCATCGAAGTCGAGGCCGTGAGCAGCCGCATCGAGGTAGAGAACGTCGGTGAGCTGGTGGGAGACTCCCACCTCATTGTAGATTGCATGGATAACTTCCCGACGCGCTACATCCTCAACGAGTGCGCAATCCGGCGGGGCATACCGTTCGTGCACGCAAGCGTCTGGGGACTGGAGGGGAAGCTCAGCTTCATACACTCCCCCGAGACTCCGTGCTTGAGATGTATCTTCCCGAGCGCCCCGCCCCCGGAAGTCTTTCCCGTGTTGGGCGCCACTCCGGGGATGATCGGCTGCCTGCAGGCGATGGAGGCCGTCAAGTACCTGGCAGGTGTCGGTGAGAATCTGAAGAACCGGCTCCTCGTCTGGAGCGGGGAAGACATGGAGTTCGCAGTCTACCCCGTCACAAAGCGGCCGGATTGCCCGGCCTGTGGGGGCCGCGGCGACGGGTGAACGGACGCGGACGTCGAATCGTAACTTGGTAACTCTTCTTCTGGGAGGAGAAGTGTGTCGAGCCACAAGATCGTCGTACTTGGACTGGTAGTCCTGCTGGCGTGCTGTGGCGCCTTCTGCGGGTGTCGTGGCAGCGATCAGCAGCAAGAGACGGGGAGCGCCACTCCGGGCGAAGGGGCGGGAGCTCCATCTGAGACCGCCGCTGTGCCTGACGTGCCGGTGGTCATCGAGGCCTACTACCCACTCAACCCGAGCCACCAATTCATCGCTGACTACGTCTTGGCCATTGGGGAAGCCAACCCGGAGACGGTGACGGTGGCCGTCTACGACATGCAGTCTTCGGAAGGCCGAAAGAAGTGGATGACCACCGGGCTCAGCTGCGCCGGTGTCTTCGTCAACGGCAGCACCGAGCACCAGATCAGGCGAGGAGACGAGACCGAGACTGTCAACTTCCTCAGGCGGATGGACGTCACCTGGACTCGTGACGACCTGCTGACCGTGATCCAGCAGGAGCTGGACAAGGTGGGAGCGACTCTTGTACCACCGAAGGAGGCTGCCGAGGAGGGAGCGGGAACCGCTGAACCCGAGACTGAGTCTTCGGACTAGCAGCATCGTCGCCGCCTGTCTTCTGCTGTCGGGCTGTGGCGGGGAGCCTCCCGAGGTCGCCTCGCCGCGGCCCGTCGCGCTTACTGTCTACGTGCCCTGTGTGCTGAGCGGGCCCGTACTGCAGGTCGTCGCGGCCTACCAGATCACGCACCCGGGCGTGGAAGTCCAGACCTTGGTGGAGAAGCCGATGGCCATGCTGTCCAAGGTGCCCGGCGCCCAGGGCGGTGCTGCGGTGGCCATCACCACGGGCGAGCTCGAGATGCAGTCGCTCATCGCCGACGGCGTGGTCGTGGCGTCTGACGTCGAGACGATTGCACTCAACACATATGGGATCGCGCTCGTGGCGGCGGCCGAGGGTGTGCCGAGCGTGGCGCGGCTGGAAAATGTGGCGGCCCCCGAAGTGGCGAGGATCTACGTCGAGGACCCAGCGAAGAGCAGCCTCGGCGACCGGACCGAGCAATCCCTCCGCCAGCTTGGCCTGTGGGAGATTGTTGCGCCGAAGGTTGTGCACCCGCAGGCGGACGCGATGCTGCTCGGAGGGCTGGTCGCGGGTGAGGCAGACCTGGCGTTCGTCTTCCAGGGCTGCTGGTCCGACGAAAGCGGCGGCGACAGCACCGTCCCGAAGACCCTCAGGGTGATCGGGCAGCTCCCTGCGGATACCTACCGGCCGATCGAGTACAAGGCGGCCCCGCTGATGGGGGCCGCGGAAGCCGGGCCCGCGCGCGAGTTCGTGGATTTCCTGCTCTCGCCTCAGGGCCGGGAGGCGCTCTCCGAGGCGGGGCTGAAGCCGTCGCCCAGCCGGTAGGCTCTCCGACAGAGTGCCCGCTGGGGCACAAGTGGCGGGCCGCCGGTGGGAGGTGATCTGGTGGCCTCCTCGGAAGATGAGAGACCGTGGCCATCTCTGGGAAACACGCATTTGTGATCTGGCTCTGTGCCCTTGTCTTGCTCTTGTGGCTGGGTGCTCCGGGTGCCATGGCCGCGGGCTGGCAGGCCTGGCCGGAGATGAACTGGTTCCTCCCTGTCAACCCGGATACCCAGCTCCTCCTTGTTGTGGCCCTCGTAGACGATCTAGACACAGAGCACGGCGAACTGGAGGTGGGTGCCACCCTCAGACTCGACCTCGATACATTTCAGCGATGGGAGGCCGAGACCCCGGAGGAGCGGGAGCGGCAGTATCTGCTGCTCGGGCTGGGCTACCGGCATATCCGCAGCCTCGGCGACGAGGAAGATCTGAATGGGGAGCACCGAGGCATTATCGAGCTGACCCCCCGCTTCTACCTTCCGCACAACATCATCGTGAGCGACCGCAATCGCGTGGACCTGCGTTGGATCGATGGGGAGGATTTCTCCACTCGGTACCGGAACCGCCTCACCGTAGAGCGGGAGTTCCGATCGCGGCGGCGCGTTTTCAGCCTCTATGCGGAGGTAGAGGTCTTCAACGACTCTCGCTATGAGGGATGGGACCGCGTCACTTACGATGTAGGCATCCAGCTGCCCTTCGAGGGGGCCCCGTTGCTTCGAAGCGACACGGTGCAGCGAGCAGGCACGGTGCTCGAGTTCTATTACCTCTATCAGGATGACAAGCGGAACCCGGACAACACGCTGAACGCGATAGGGGCCATCTACAAGATCTACTACTAGCCTTCCTCCGCCGTCGAATCCGGCAATCTGAGTAGGGCCACCTGCCTGCATCTCACGCTTGCCACCGGGCCAGCCGTCCCCTACACTGTAGGCCTATCTGAGTTACTGGAGGAGCTGATAACGGAGCAGGACCGCGAGCCCGGCCCACCTCGACGAACTGAAGTCAGCCGCGGGAGGCGTTGGCCGGCGGCGCTGCGTTCCCTGCGCCACCGCGATTTCCGCCTCTTCTGGTGCGGTCTGCTCATTTCCCTGGTCGGGCGTTGGATGCAGAGGGCCGCGCAGGGGTGGCTGGTCTATGAGTTGACAGACCGGCCCATCTATCTCGGCCTGGTGGCAGCCTGCGGCACGATTCCCATGCTCCTGCTATCGCTGCCGGCCGGCGTGGTGGCCGACCGGCTCCCCAAGCGGAACATCCTGCTCGTCACCCAGAGTCTGGCGATGGTGCAAGCGTTCGTGCTGGCCGCGCTCATCTACACCGGCGCCATTCAGGTCTGGCACGTGATGGTGCTGGCGGCCTTCTTCGGAACCGTCTGGGCGTTCGATATGCCGACACGGCACGCGATGGTCCTGGAGTTTGTCACGAAGGACGACACACTGAACGCCGTGTCGCTGAACTCTTCCGCGTTCATGACCGGAAGGATCGTGGGGCCGGCCATCGGCGGCGTGCTTATCGAAGTCGTCGGGATGGCCGCGTGTTTCCTCATCAACGGGGTTACGTTCATCGCGGTGCTGGTGGCGCTCCTCGTGATTGCCCCACGACCACCTGTGGTGCGCACGCGCGCGGCCTTCCTGAGAGAGATGGGAGAAGGCATCTCATGGGTAAGGCGCAACGCCGTGCCGCTGACGCTACTGGTACTCATCGCCATCAGTAGCCTGTACGGTCTGTCCTACGCGGTGCTGCTCCCGGTCTTCGCGCGTGACACGTTCGCCGCGGGGCCCTTGGGTTACGGTCTCATGCATACGGCGTACGCGGTGGGTGGATTGGCGGCCGCGGTGTTCCTGACCTCGGCCGGCCATAGGCGACGCCTTGGCTGGCTGACGACCGTCGCGGCATTCCTCCTTCCCATCGGATTGTTGCTGTTTGCCGGGTCACCAACATATGCGATCGCGATCGGAGCGCTGGCCGTGGCGGGCATGGGAGGCATGGGCTTCAATGTTACGGCCAACACGATACTTCAGAAGATGTCGCCGGATGAGCTGCGGGGAAGGGTCATGAGCCTGCGCAGCTTCCTCTTCGCAGGAACATCCTGGCTCGGGGATCTCCAAGTGAGTATGTTCGCCGAGTGGTTCACAGAGCGGTTAGCCGTAGCCATAGGAGCCGGTATCTGCCTCACCGCGGCAGTGGTGGCCTGGTGGAAGGCCCCGGAACTGCGGCGAACTGAGTGACTGGGCGGGACCGGACGGGCGCGCCGCTCTCCGCCGGAAGGAGTCGTGCTATGCGGATCGACGCACATGTTCACGGAGACATCTCGAAGCTGACGGTCGACCCACGGGCGTATGTGGAGGAGTGTCGCGCGCTCGGCATTGAGCGCATCGCCTTGATAGAAGAAGCCGAAGCGGCCTTCGCCGCGCACGAGAGAATGCCCGACTTCGTCATCCCCATCGCCCGCGTGGACATCGACACGGTCACCGTTGCCGAGTTGCGCGACTACCTTGATGGCGGCGCCGCCGCCATCAAGTTCATCGACCCGCGCTTCTCCTATGGAGACACGCGCTATGATCCGCTCTATGCGGCCATATCCGAACGAGGGAAAGTGGCTGTGTTCCATACGGGCTACCTCGGCCGCTCCTTCGCGGCGCCGTCTCGTCCGACCGACATCGCGCTCATGCGGCCGGCGGCGGTCGACTGCTTGAGCCGCCGCCATCCTGACCTGAAGATCATCATGGCCCACTATGGGAATCCTTGGTGGGAGGAGGCCTGGAAAATCGCCTGGTCGACACCAAACGTCTACGCGGATCTCGGCGGCGGCACGGCCATCTTCCGTTCGCTGACGATGTGGCGGGAAATGTTCGCGCCGAACGGCGTGCTGGACGAGCCGAGCTTGACGAAGTTGATGTTTGCCAGCGATGTGGGGTATTTCGAGAGAGAGCCAGACGTCAAGCCGTACTGCGACTTCTATGACGGGCTGTTCGAGGCAGTTGGCGCGCCGGAAGAGCTCCGGGAGAGAGTCAACCGCGGGAATGCCGAGGCGCTCTTCGGCATCTCATAGACCGGGGCGACTCCCGCTCCCGCGTGCGCATGGGACGCGCGAGAGCGCTGGTTCCCGATCTCTCGGCTGGCGGCGTCGGTGCCTCCGGCCAGTCCTTGATTTGTCGCCTGCTGAGGTCATGGCACGATGATGTCCGAACCGCACAAGGCAGCAGGCACTCCGACGCAGATCGGCGCCAGATCGCGCCTGACGCGTGTCGCGCGCTATTGGCGGTCGCCCGCGGCAACCGCTCTGGTGGTGATGGCCGTTGTGGTTGGCATCGCCGCTGGCTACGGCGCCGTCTGCTTCCACTGGCTGCTCGCGAAGTCGGAGTATGTGTTCTTCGTTCTGCTGGCGGGGAAGCTGCGGCAACTCAGCCCCTATGCTGTCATCCTGCTGCCTGCCCTCGGTGGGCTGTCGGTCGCACCCCTCGTGTACTTCGTGGCGCGGGAGGCGCGGGGCCACGGCGTTCCGGAGATCATGCTGGCGGTGGCCCATCAGGGCGGGCGCATTCGAGGCCGGGTCTCGCTGATCAAGGGGCTAGCAGCGGCCCTCACGATCGGCTCAGGCGGCTCGGCCGGGCAGCACGGACCGGCGGTGCAGATCGGCTCCGGCCTTGGCTCGCTGCTCGCGCAACGACTCGGCCTCCCGGCCGAGCGAACGCGCCTGCTCGTGGCCTGCGGCGCGGCGGGTGGCATCTCCGCCACGTTCAACGCGCCCGTCGCTGGGGTGCTGTTCGCCCTGGAGGTGATCCTGCGCAACTTCAGCACCCGCTCCTTCGGCTTCGTCGTGATCTCATCGGTTTCAGCGGTTGTCATCGCTCACACGTATCTGGGGGACGCGGCCGTGATCAGCGCCCCTCGCTATTTCCTGGTGAGCGCATGGGAGTTCCCGCTCTACCTGGCACTTGGCGTAGTAGCCGCTGTCACAGCCCGGAGCTTCATCTGGGCCCTCTATGCGGCCGACGATCTGTTCGAGAACTGGCGCCTGCCCGAGTATCTGAAGCCGGCGATCGGTGGGCTAGCGGTGGGTGTGATCGGCGTCCGGTTTCCACACGTATTCGGGATCGGCTACGATGTGACGGAGGCCGCCCTGACAGGGTGGATCGCCCTTGGCATCATGGCTACCTTGGTCCTTGTCAAGATCGTGGCCACATCGCTCAGCCTCGGGTCGGGTGGATCAGGCGGCGTCTTCGCTCCCTCGCTGTTCGCGGGGGCCATGTTGGGCGGAGTGTTCGGGCGTGTTGTCAACGCGGCCTGGCCAGATGTCACCGCACCCGCGGGCGCCTATGGGCTTGTTGGGATGGGAGCGCTCTTCGCGGGCGTCGCGCACGCGCCGATGACGGCGATCGTCATCCTCTTCGAGATGACGGGCGACTACCGGATCATAGGCCCACTGATGGTCGCATGTGTCGTGAGTTCTCTGCTTTCGGAGTTTCTGGGCCGGGAGTCCATCTACACCCGTAGGCTGGCCCGGCGCGGCGTCGATGTCTTCGGGGCCGAGCCCGACCTGCTTGATGCGATAGCCGTGCGGGATGCCATGGTCGCAGACATAGCCGCCATGCCACAGAGCGCCACTGTCCAGGAGCTTCTGGCGATGTTCGCGCGCGGCGATGCGGCGAGCATTCCAGTGGTGGATCGACGAGGGGTCCTCGTAGGCATTGTCTCACGGTCGGATGCTGAGAGCGCGGTGCTCCACGGATCGCCGGACGCGATGGCCGGTGAGATCATGACTCCTGACCCCGTCACCTGCTCGGCAGACGAGAGCCTGACGCTCGCCCTCCAGCGATTGACAAGCCGCGATGTGGCGGCTCTGCCGGTGGTCGATCCCGACGAGCCCGGCCGAATCATTGGCATGCTCCGCCGCCGCGATATCATCGCGGCCTACCATCGAGCGCGGCGAGAGCGGCCGGAGGTCGCCGCCCGGCTCGACCGGCTGCGGGAGTCAGTCGGTGGGGCGCGCATGTTCGAAGCCGAAGTACAGGAAGATTCGCCGCTTGCAAACACGGAAGTGCGGTCGCTCTCTCTGCCGCCGGACACATTGCTCGTGGCCGTGCGGCGCGGCGGCCGCACTCTGATCCCCCGGGGCGACACAGTGCTTCGCCCGGGTGACAGAGTGGTGGCCCTGGCGGAGCCGGGCCAACTTGAGGCACTGCGAGATCTGTTCGCCCAGCGACGCGAGGAGTAGCCTACGCGCGGCGGCCCCGAGGTCTGGTCCGCTAGCAGCCGGGATTGCCCTCCGCTGGCAGAAGAGCACCGGGAGGAAGGCCTGGCAGCGCGCGCAGCCGCTCGGCCTCAGCGAGCACCCGTTTCGTCTTCGGATCGATCGGCTCGATGGCGCCGTTCACAGGGCGCGTCTGCAGCAGGCCGGCGGCGTGGGGGTTCCCCTTCAGGTGAGGCGCGTCGAGCAGGCCGAGCTTGATCGCTTCGGCGAGCACCTTCGGGCTGGCGAGCGGGTCCTCTTCCTCCGGCGCGAGCGCCTTCAGCGCTTCGATGAGCACATGCGCCTCGGCGACCAGCCTGTCTTTCCGTTCTGCGACCGCCGGGTCGACGGCCATGTCTGGCATGCCGAAGAGGCAGTTGCGGAGCACTCCGCGGACGATCTCACAGCTCTCGATCACGTCTTCGGCCCGCGCCGCGTGGTCGCCCTCGCAGAATCCGACCACATGGATGATGTGAGGTCGGAGCCCCAGCGCGAGCACGGTCGAGGCCGCGAGTTGCCCCTTCGCCACCTGGAGGTCGGGCGAGAAGTGCAGCAGCCCCGCGCGGACCTGCCGCATCGAGACGAAGTTCTCGCCGTGCAGGCCCTCGATCATCTCTCGCTTGGCGAGCATCTTCGCCAGGTCCATGTTGCCATAGGTGGTGGGCGGCGAGTTGAACATGTACTGCGCGATGTAGTGCCTCACACCCATGGCGCGGGCATTGTAGGCGGCCAGGTAGGCCATCACCACCGCCAGCGTATCGTGGGAGTCGCGCATGCTCCAGTGATGGGCCTCGTTCACCTCCACCGGGATGCTGTGCTCCCCATACCAGCGCATGGCGGCCTGGTTCTCGGCGATGGACTCCTCGGGCGTCCGCTTCGACCGCCCGTCGAGCACGTTGTACCAGCACAGCGGGATCGCTCCCCAGGCGTTGTTGATGGTCTCCGTGGCCAGCTCGGCCCACTTGACCAGGTCGCGCGTGCCCGAGTATATGCGCAGCAACGGGTAGTTGCCGGTTCGACTGGCCTCGTATATGCGGACTAGGTCGTCCCGCGTTCGTACCGGCACGCCGCCCGCGCCATCCATCGATGGGTCCATCTCCTCCGGCCGGAAGAACGACTCCTGGGCGTTCTGATCTGGGCCGATCGAGATGACGTCCACGACGCGCGCGTCCGCGATTTCCCCGATGCCGGCGATGGTATCTTCGAGGCGCGGCAAGCCGAAGTGATGCCGCAAGAGCGGATAGGGCTTCTTCTTCTCGAGGCGGGCGACCTGGGTTGTCCCCCAGTCTTCGGCCTCGTGAGGCGGCGGCTCGCCCTTCAGGTAGCCCCACGTCTCCTCCGGCTCCTCGAACCCGGTGAAGCAACGCTCGAACCACTTGAACTCCTCTGCAACAGCGCAGACGGGAGGTGTGCCCGCAAACACGAATCGCCGGTCGGCCAGCCCGGCCTCCTCCAGTCGCTGCCTCAGGTCTGCGATGAGGGTGCGGGCGACCTCGGGGGTAAGGCGGTAGCTGACCCCGACCAGGTCGGGATCGTGCTCGCGAATGGCCTCCACGAAGGCATCGACAGGCACGGCCGCGCCGAGGAACTCCGTCTCGTAACCGGCCCGTTCGGCCAGGGCCAGGAAGCTGAGGGCCCCGGCGACATGTACGCAGTTGCCGAGGGAGCCGGCGATGACCTTCGGCATTTGGCTTAGACCTTGCCTTCCAGCACCAGCCGGCGTATCTCCTGAAGGCCGAGCCCGGACAGGCCGAGCTTCTCGGCCGTGCGGCCGGTCTCCCAGTAGTCGCATTCATGCATGATGTTGGCCATGTGGATGATGCTGCAGATCGCGGGGCAGGGAGAGCCGAGCATCTCGCCGATAGACGCGATCGCCACGAGGCTCATGGGAACGTCCTCGGTGATATAGCGGTGATGGATGTGCGGCGGGGCCTTGATCCCGTAGTAGCCGCGGTTCGCGTGGATTGCATCGTGCAGCGTCTGCCCGGCCGCGTCGTAGGCGATATACAGCCATTCGCGTGCGGTCATGCAGTTGAAGCCCATGGCCGCGCCGACCGCCACTCGCTCCCCGTCGATCTCCTCCAGAAGCTTGGCGACCGATGGTGTGATGCCGTCCACGTAGTACTCGAAATCGCCGCGCGTGCTCTCAATCCGGCCCGCGTTGAGCACGGTGACGGCCGGATGGAACACGGCGCCGATGTTATCCATCCCCGTCTTGATGACATTGTCTCCTGGGATGAACTGCGTGAAAGCGGGCGACAGGGCCTTGATCACTTCCGGGGTGCGGTAGGCCGGGATGGCGGCCACGGGCACGCTGTTCTTCACGCGGAATATCTGCACCTGAGCCGGATTGACGGCGCGGCTCGCGTAGAGGAAAGTTTGCGCTTCGGCGATGATGACGTCGGCCTCCACGCCTTTCTCTCGCAAGATGTGGTGGACCTCGATGGCCCCGCCCGTGCGCCCCGGGTTGAGAACGACTATCTGCCCGTCAGCAAGATGCGGCGCCATCGCCTCTGCGAGCGGGGCGTGTCCGGTTGCCGGAACGACCAGCAGGATGATGTCGGCGCCGCTGATGGCCTCCTTCATGTCGGAGGTGGCAAGCTTGAGCGGTCCGGTGCCGCGGGGTAGCTCCTCGCCGTCGTGGGCGATTACCTCGATGGCGCCACGGCGTCGGATCGGTTCCAGCCGCGCCGGTGTGCGGTTGAACAAGCGCACCTCGAAGCCGCTCAGCCCGAGGTATCCAGCCATCGCAAGGCCCCCGTGGCCGGCCCCAAGCACCGCGAACACGGGCTTCTTCTTTGCAGTTTCCTTCTTCATAAGCACCTCACGGGAATGGGTGGTTGGTCGCTTGTGGTCGGCATCAGCCGTAGACCTACTCACATGATAGCGGCGTCACTGTCGCCCGATGCACACCCGCGCACACATCGAGTGCTGCCCAGGCCGTCCACCGGCCCGGACGCGCTATGCCCGCGGCTAGCCGCCCCCGGTACCCGGCCCCTCACCCTCGCCCACCTCAGGCCCTGGCGATGGGCTGTCTGTTCCCCGGATGGCTGCGACCGCTTCGGCCTTCCTCCCAGGCCTGCGCATAATGACGGTGCGAATCGGGAACGGAATCTCAATCCCCTCCTCGTTGAAGCGCCGATGGAGGGCCTTCATGTACTCGTGAGCCAGAAGGTACTGCGACGCGAAGTCCTTCACGCGCAGGACAACCATGAAGTTGATGCTGAAATCGGCGAACTCCTTGAATCTGACCGCCGGCGTCCATTCCGTCTGGCAGCCGGGCACGCGATCCATCACTTCCTTGCCCACCTCGATGCACACCCGTTCAACGTGCTCCAGGTCGCTGTCATAGGCGACGCCGCACCGGACGTACACCGACAACTCCTGTTGGGGGAGATAGTAGTTCGTCAACACGCTCTGCGACAGCTTGGAGTTCGGGATGACGACGATGTTGTTGGCCCACATGCGCACCTTTGTGTTGCGCCACCCGATCTCCTCGACGAAGCCCTCCTCGCCGGATTCGAGCTTGATGAAGTCGCCTACCGTCAGCGGCCGATCGACCATCATGTATATCCCGGCGAAGAGATTCGCGAGGGTGTCCTGCAGCGCCAGGGCCACGGCCAGGCCGCCGATGCCCAGGGCGCCGAGCAGAGGGCCGATCTTGACATTCAGCTGGCTAAGGATGATCAGTGTGCCGATGACGAGGATGGTGATGTTGACGACCTTGCGGCCTACAAGCGCTCGCGAGCGAATCTCGCGGGGGCGCTCCGACTTCTCCGCGGCGGCCTCGCTGTAGCGCTCTGCGACCGCGTTGAAGACGCTAAGGCCCGCGTGGACCAGTAGCAGCACGCCCAGGATTCCCGCCACCTTGTCCACATAGGGGTAAGTGGTGACGGTCCAGTATTCCGGATTGCGCAGCGCAAGCCAGAATCCGACGAGGAGCACGACCCAGGCAGCAGGCCGACGGAGCGCGGCCACGATCACGTCATCGAGCTCAGTGTCGGTTCTGCGCGTCAACCCGCGAAGCAACGGCGTCAGGATCACTCGGACGAAGGCCGAGAGAATCACCGCCACAAGCGCGATGCCGACGCTGACGAAGACGTCTTGGGCGTTCTCGGTATGGAGCCACTCAGACATCGCCGGCTTGACCCCCTGAGCTTGAGATCATCGAATCAGCTGGGACTGGGGAGGAAGCAAACGCCCAGCCTACGGAGGCCGGGCCATCTCGCCCAAAAGGACTGCGATTGCTGAAGCGACGGGAACGAGGAACGCTTCTCTGAGCTACCCTCGTACTCTATCACACCTCCATATAACGGTCAAGAACGGACCCGCAATGCTGCAGTCAAGATGCGCACACAGGGCCTCTATGGCCGCAGGAACGCCATCACGATCGTGAACGCAAACTGTCGCCAAACAAGCCCCACTTCGTCAAATCCCGCCACAGACATCGCTGCCATGATGTCTCCGGCCGAGTGGGAGTGCTCGACATCTCGCCCCTCCTCTTTCATCTTCCGTTTGAACGCCCACCGGCCGTCGATCTCGTCCTGTGTGGCGCGGCCCGATGCGATCGCCGCCTGCACGTGTGCTCGGTACAGGTGGCCGCTGGCCGCTCCTATCTGTTCGCCCCAGCGCGGCCCTGCCTCCATCGTGTCGAGTATGATGGCACAGCCGCCAGACGTGAGCGCGGCCGCCGTGCGGCCCAACAACCCCGGCAGGTCCTCGGGCGGCACGTGGTGCAGCACGAAGGATGACAAGACGACTTCGCACTCAGGCATCTCCGCCGTCGCCGCCTCGGCCATGCGGACCTCGGCCCGGTCGCCATGGGCGGCCAGCTTCTTTCCGGCAATCTCGAGCATTGCCGGCTCATTGTCCATCGCGATGCACCTGGCCGCCGGAAATCGCTCCAGCACACCCTCCGCCAGCACGGCCGTCCCACAGCCAAGCTCCACACACACGAAGGCATCGTCGGGTCCGTGTGGGATGAGCTCGAGCATGAAGTCCAGCCCGGCCTGGTAGGCCGGACCGACGACCACCGGCTGAAGCCGGTCATAGCTCTCGGCGATGGCGGCAAAGTAGGCCTGGCTGTCATCGAAGTCCGATTCGCTCATGGCTGCTCCTTCCGCGCAACGAAGATCATCCGTTCACTCTCCGGCTCCAGTGGCGCCCGGTCGTAGTCCCCCCAGACGGCTGTGACGACAAAACCAGTGCTCGCCAGAACGTCCTCCACGTCTGCCTGTGACAGCACGAGACCCTCTATGGTCTCCGTCACTGAGCCCAGGTAGTCTGGTGTATGGAAGGTGTAGGTGATGGTCGCCCTGCTCACCCGCGTGGATGGATCGAACTCGAAGCTTCTCTCTTCCGTGAAATCGACCCGTCCGTCGGGCGACGCGCGCCGCATCGGCGGGAGCCGGCCGCTCTGTATCCATTCGTCGAAGATGCGCACGTCGAAACCAAGGCGTCCCTCGCCTCTAAGACAGGCGTGGATGTTGCCCAGTGCTCTCTCCTGGTCCTCCCGCGTGAGCAGTACAGCGAAAGTGCTCGCGGGTATGATGGCGCAGGCGAACGTGGTGTCCGTTCTGAAGTCGCGCATGTCTGCTCGCGCCAGCTGAACGCGTCGGCGGACCTCGATGCGCTCGGCCTCAAGCCGCTGCCGTGCAACCGCGAGCATAGGCTCCGCCAGGTCGACGCCAACCACTTCGAGTCCAGCACGAGCAAGCGGAATGCTGACTCGTCCCGTACCGCAGCCAAGCTCGAGCACCGGGCCACGGCATTCGCGACACAGCTCGACCCAGAACGCCACATCAGGTGCGTCCGGGGCGAACTGCAGGTCATATACCAGAGGGGTAATGTCGTTGAAGAAGCGCCTCAGCGACTGCCTTCGGCGCGGCATCTCCTCTGTCATGGCGTCTTCCTGGCCACGAAGATCATCTCCGGGCTGTCGGCCGCGAATTCGCTTCGGTCGAAGTTGCCATACAGTGCCTCGACCGCGAACCCACATGCTTCCAGCATCCACTCCATCTCGAAGCGGAAGAAGTAGCGCATCTCCAGCGAGTACTCATTCGCCGCGGCCGCGCCCCCTGCGTTGCCGTGCCCATATCGCCACGCCGAGCTCAGCCGGTGCGCGGCAAGGTCGTATTCCGTGACGGCCGACCATTTGACAGGCGTCCCGTCAGTGCCCGAGAACTCGTCTGGCCCCTCCTCTACCCGCCGCGCTTGAAGCTTTGAGAGCATCGGATTGAAGACATCGATCGCGAGTAGCCCTTCCGGCAGCAGATGCCGCGCGCAGCACTCAAGGCAGCTCCGCTGCTCATCGCGAGTGAGCAGTATCTGGAGGGAGCGGGCCGGAACGTAGATCAGGTCGAACCCCTCCTCAAAGGTGAAACCACTCATATTGCCTTCGACGAGACGACACCGGGCGCGCACTTCGTGATCCTCCTGCGCGAGCTTCCGGCGAGCCACTGCGAGCATGAATCGAGACGCGTCGAGGCCGGTTACGCAGAAGCCGGCGCGGGCGAGAGGCAATACGAGCCGTCCGGTGCCACAGGCGAGTTCGAGCACCGGCCCTCCCGCGGATTCCGCGAGCGACTGCCACAACGGCAGATCCTCGAGGCTCTGCACCTGATAGTCGTAGATCTCCGCGCTCCATTCGTCTCCGTATAGGTTGACGGTGGGCTTCATCTCACTCTCCCTCCTTCAGAGTAGCCGCCACAACCAGCGCTGCGGGCCAGCCGCGGAAACGCTCGATGTCGTGATCGGATAGGATGCCGGCGACGCGCTCATCCACGACGGATTCGCGCAGATCGGTCACCTCAAAGTCGCTCGCAAGCAGCGAGCGAACGTATTCCTCGGTCAAGTTGAAGTGATTCTCGATCCAGTACCTGGCCTCGGGCCGGTCGAAACAGGTCCGCCAGCCGATCAGCAGGCAGAAGGGATGGAAGTCCGAGATGACGACACGGCCGCCGGGACGAAGGACGCGGGCGAACTCCGCCATCACCGGACTGAGGTCTGGCACATGGCACAGTGCCAGCGCGCTGAGCACGAGGTCGAAGGACTCGTCCTCGAATGGGAGAGTGTGCAGATCAGCATTCCGCAGATCGAGCGTTAGGTCGCCGTCGGCGGTCTTCTTGCGGGCGTGGGTGAGCATCTCTTCGCTGCCGTCGACGCCACACACGCGAGCGCCAGCCCCAGCGAACAGGAGCGCATAGCGGCCCGTGCCGCAGGCGGCGTCGAGGACGTCCTTGCCCTCTACATCGCCGACCAGCTCGAGGACGACGGGCTCCTCCAACGCTATCAGCGGGTTGGGCTCCTCGTCGTACTGCTTCGACCATTCTGCGTAGCCGTCCCGGACGCTCATCTCCACGGTGGGCTTGTGCCAGCGCTGACGGCCAACGGTCTCAAGGCCTTCGGCGAGTTGCTGTGGAGTGAGCAGCGCCTCCACGCGTTCGCTGAGAGCGACGATCTCGGCCAGCGGAAGGTGCATCAGGTCGGTGGCGCCGCGCTGGATCATCCGCCGCACCTGCAGCGCCTTGCTGAAGATGCCGTCGGTGAGTCTCTCGACCAGGTTAGTGTCCATAAGGTTGGCGTCCATCGCCGGGCTCCCTTCGCTTGTGGTCCGAAGCGAATAGATGCTCACGCGCCGATATCTCTCTATCTGGCTCTGCCGACGCAGATGAAGTAGTTGAAGCAATGGAAGTACCGCCCTCGCTGCGCTTGCGCCGACATGTCGGCATGCCAGGCATCTAGCTCTTCCTGCGTTATGCAGCCTCGGCGCACGTGCCCCTCCCTGAGGGGCCAGCAGACATAGTCCTCGTCGGGCGAGTACTTGTCGCTCCAATTCGCATGCACCTCAAGTCGGACGTCGGCCAAGCCAGCCTCTCGAAACAACGAGAGCAACTTCCGTCCAGTGCGGCCGTCGACACTCGGGCCGCCGCCGTGATCCGTGTGTACCGCAACGAACTTGCGCTCGGCAGCCTTGTCAGTCGCGTTGTATGCGAGTGTGTCCCAGTCGGCCTCATTCGCCACCACACGCCCCCCTGGCCGGACCACGCGGATCGCCTCCGAAAGGGCGAGCATCGGGTCCTCCAAGTACTCAAGTGTCTCGCGGCAGAACCAGGCGTCCACGCTGTCAGCAGGCAATGGCAGCGACCGGATATCGCCGCGTTGGACCGAGGCGATGGCTTGCATACCGCGCGCGGCAATGCGCTCGATCGCTCTCTCAGCCCTCTCCTCATTCACTTCAATCCCGATGACGCGGCCGGAAGGCGCGACGCGAGAGGCGATGAACAATGCGGGCAGTCCATCGCCGCAGCCAGCGTCAACGACCACCTCCCCTGGCTGCGGGGAAAGGGCATCTAGGCAATTCTGCCATTCTACGCCAGGAGTTAGGCCCAACTCAGTTGCCTCCCACTCATGCCGCAGGATCCCCATGCAGACGACGTCCTCCCACCTCCCACGCTTGAGGAAGTGGCGGCGGCGCACTCCCTCGCGCCGAAGGCCGCACTTCTCGTAGCACCTGATGCCGCGGGCATTGCCTGCAAACGCGGTCAGGTGGACGCGCTGGAGACCCATCTCCTCAAAGCCAATCCGCAGCACCTCTCGCAGCGCGGCCGTGCCGTATCCCTTTCCCCACTGGCTCTTGTCCCCGATGATGATCCCGAAGCCGGCGATTTCGCCGGATTCGTCCGGCATGAGGGCGCAGTTGCCGATATGCCGGCCCTCCGCCTCGATGGCCCAGTTCCGCGTCCTGGAATCCGGATCGGTGACGCGCTGGAACCACTCCCGCTCTCCCTCCAGCGTGACGCCTCCTGACTCGAGATGCGTGAACTGCGTCACCTCAGCGTCGTTGAGCCACTCGACGTAGTCCGACAGATCGGCCTCGGCTATCGGCCTGAGTCGCACCTGTGCTTCCGGCATGGCTTCCCCTCCTGAAAAAGCGAAGACCACAGGCTTCTTTGGATTGCCTGTGGTCTCGGAAACGACTTGGTTATTCGTTGAACTAGATCATGAGTCGAGACCAGCAGGCATGGCGGCAATGGCGCGCGCGAGGACACACACAGACATGGCTCGGGCGCGGAAGTCGTAGCTCGTAATGTGCCTGCTGCTCAGCATGATAGTGGGGCAGAGGATACCATCGGACGGCTTGCCTGTCAACCCACCTTCGCGCCAACTATCTCTGCGACGTGCTTTGCGTTCTCGGCCGGCTGGTTGCTGTACTTCGGGAACATGCCCACGACGACGCCGTCGGTGGGCTTGATGTTGGCGAAAGCGTATTCGAAAGCGGCGCGGACGGATTCGGGAGTGCCGCACTTCCGGTTCGCGGCCATGAGCTTGAAACCCAGACAGGGCTTCTTGACTTCCCGCATCACCGCCGTCATCCGGTCGGGATCGCCTTCCGGGTACCTCTCCTCCTCATACGCATGCCTCTCCACCGCGGGGGCGGCCTTGTACCCGCGCGCAAGGTTGTAGAAGCAGCACATATAGAAGTCCGTTTCCCAGCTGTGCTCCTCCGCGTAGGCCACCACCTCTGGAATGTGCGTGCCGATTCCGGCGGCCACGCCGCGGTCGTGTATCGACTTGAGGTAGTCTGCGACCTGATCGATCTTCCCCTCGTGCCAGGAGTTGTCCGTGTGGGTGCCGTGGTGGTAGATGGCGATCGGCTCGAAATCGCAGATCTGGTCGATGTTGGCGTGGATGTCAGCGAACTCCGACGCGGTCTGGGCGATCCACTGCATCCGGCCGCCGTTCTCCCGGTGCTCCAGGTACATGCGCATAGTGTGCCGGTCGCCGCGGGTCTGGACCGTGTTGATGCCTTGACGCCAGCACTCGTCGAGAAGTTCCTGGAGGCGCGGCATCGTGTAGTAGTACAGCATGTCCCGGTCCATCTCGGAGCTGTAGTGGGAGATGCCGCTGATGGGGTTTCCGCCACAGATTAGGCGGGTCACGTCATGGTTCCCAAGTCGTATCGTTGGCAGCATGTCCTTCCGTTCTCGGCGCGAAGTCTCCCTGCTATCTTACCCAGGCGCGGAGGGTTTCCTCCCGTGCGCTGGGCCGCCCCAGCGCCGTCCTTGACAGCCGTGCTACCACTTGCTATTATGCATGTGGAAGCGCCGTAGGAGCTTCGCTGGAAACACAGCTAGCTGTGGTGACACCCGTCAGCCCCCTGCGGGTCTTATCATGTCACATCATGTGGAATGCCTGGCCCAATCCAGGCATATAAGGTAGGTAGGAGGGTGGCCGTATGGCCGACCTGCAGAACCGGGGCGCTGTCGCGGACATCGAAGGTACCCTTTCACGCCTTCGCGGCGTGGTTTCGGCCCGGGTTGTGACCGAGCAGGAAGGCGAGATAGTGGAGGTACACGTGCTCGCCGACAGCGCTCGGCATCCCAAGCAGATGTCGCGCGACATTGAGTCCGCGCTTTTCTCCGAGTTTGGCATCCGCGTCGATCACCGGAAGATCAGCATCGCGCAGACGCGCGGACGCGAAGAGACGCCTCGGCAGGAAGTGCGGCTGAAGTTCCTTGGCATCGACTATTCCATCGATCGCACGTCAGCCCGTGCCCGGGTCTCAGTGGGGCGCGGCGACGAGACGTATATCGGCGTCGCTTCGGCACTGGCGGGAGACGTTGACCAGGAGGAGTTGCTTGCGCGTGCGACGATCGAGGCCGTGCAGGAGTTCCTCCGAGCTGCCAGGATTGGCGACGGCGAAGTGGGGATGGAGTTGCGCGACTTCTCCCGAGCCGAGATCAGCGGCAGACCCTTCTTCGCCGTGACCATACGCATGCACGATGAAAGGGGAGAGCTGGACGTAATTGGCTCGGCGATCGTTCGGGACGATCCGTGGCGGGCGGCCGTCTGCGCTACCTTGGATGCTGTCAACCGGCGCCTGCCGTCCCTGTCTATCTAGTCCGCGAACGACTCGGGCCCACAACTGAGCGAAGGCGAGCCGGGGACCACGAGCGGATCCTTACTCTCGCACCGAGCGGAGAGGTCTAGCCTGCCGCTATTAGCGGAAGGCCGGCAGAGTACTGAGCTCCGGGAGGTGTTCCTGTGGGCAAGTGGACGTCGGTTTTGCTGGCGCTCCTGTCGATGGTCTTGGCTGGTGGCGCCAGACTAGCTTGGCCGTAGTCTAACCTTACGGCGTAAGCCGTAGGAAAAACCGGCCCCCGGCTCGCATTGTCTTCCGTCACAGTAGCTCTCGCAGCAGAAGATACAGCCATGGGTCGCAGCTCTAAGGGATACTCAGCCTACATGCTCGCAGTGGGAGTATGGGGCTGGGTTATTTTGTTGTGGCTATTGGTGAGGCGGTGGGAGCAGGGGGTGGAGGTATCGCTATTGTGGGAGGGGGGATTTTTCCTTGGTTTGGCGGTACTGGTTGGGTTGCAGCCGGTGCGGCTGCCCCGGGGTGCG
>JALGXV010000377.1 GCA_029821885.1 Candidatus Hebobacteria bacterium | reverse complement strand
ATCGAGGTGGCGCTCGGCAGCGACATGGGGTACGAGATCACGTTGTCCTCCGCGCAGGTGCTCCTCCAGGATAACCGGATGTGGAGTGGGAGCGATTTCGAGCTGCGGGTCGAGTTGCTGGGCGCCTACTCGGGCTCGCCCGTGCCCGCCGGCACGCAGTTCTCCTGCCCTTTCTCTGTCGCCTTCTCGGAGTCGGTGGACTTCCAACTCGACCCCTACACCGCCACGTCGCAGACCGACACGACGGGCTGGATTCCCTTCCTCATGCCGTGGGACGTAGCGCCGATCGATCTGTCATGGCTGAATGAGAAGCCGGCGGGGACCCATGGCTTCGTCACGGTCCAGGACGGTCGCCTCTTCTTCGAGGATGAGACTGAGGCGAGATTCTGGGGCGTCTGTGTCAGCGCGGGCGCCAACTTCCCGACCCACGAGCAGTCGGAGAAGATCGCGGCGCGAATGGCCAAGTTCGGTGTTAACATGGTGCGGACTCACCACGCCGATGCGGGCTGGAGTCATCCCAACTTCTTCGACGAGAGCTACGGAGACACGCAGCACTTCGACGCCGATGCTCTGGTTCGTTTCGACTACTTTCTGTATTGCCTGAAGCAGCAGGGCATCTACGTCTACCTCGACCAGCTCGTGCACCGCAAGTTCACGGACGGCGACGGAGTGGCGAACGCAGATCAGCTCGACTACGCGGCGAAGCCCTACACGATCTTCGACCCGACGCTCATCGCCCTCCAGAAGCAGTTCAGCCACGACCTGTGGACTCACGTCAACCCGTACACCGGCCTCGCCTACAGCGACGACCCGTCCATCGCGCTGATGGAGTTCACGAACGAGAACGACATATTGAGCTTCGATGTGACGGTCGAGCCATATGCTACGAACCTCGAGCAGATGTGGCAGGCATGGGCGGCTGCGCATTCGGTCGACCCGAACCAGCCCGTGCGACTCGTCGCCGAGAGGAGCTCGGATGTCCTCCGGTTCATCGACGAACTGCAGCAGCAATACTACGCGGAGATGTACTCCTATCTGCGCGGCCTCGGCGTGCGAGTGCCGATCACCGGCAACACCTGGCTGGTCACGGGGGCGAATCTCCCCTCTCAGTCCACCATGGACTACATGGACGCGCACGCCTACTGGGATCACCCATATGACAACTACTCGCGCTGGCACAACCGCGCCCAGGTCCACGTCGATCCGAACGGGCAGGGCAACAACTTCGCCTCCCTGGCGATGAGCCGGGTTCACGGGATGCCCTACGTGTGCTCCGAGTGGGGTCACCCCTGGCCGAACGAGTGGCGCGCGGAGGGCTGCCTGCCCACCGCGGCCGTCGCCGCGCTCCAGGGGTGGGATGGCGTGCTGGCCTATACCTATCGTCACAACTGCGATGTGCCCGTGGATCGCATCAGCGGGGCCTTCGACATCTTCAACGATCCTGCCGTGTTCGGGCTCTTCCCGGCGTCAGCGCTCATGTTCAGGCGCGGAGATGTGGCCCACTCCGTGCCGCCGACCGCTGTCCAGTGGTCAGACAGCGACGTCTTCGGCCTGCCGCAGCTCTCTGCCTGGGGCGGACAGCCGGCCTACCGGTCACTCGTCGAAGAGACCTCAGTGGTGACCGCGCTCAGCACACCCTCAGGCGTGAAGGCGGTCGTCGCACCGACGGACTTCCCCGGCACGGCCGGCCCGACCCATGCCGAATCCGACACGGGAGAGCTCAGACGTGATTGGACGCAGGGCGTCGGCACGATCGACAGCCCTCGATCGCAGGCCGCCTACGGCTTCCTCGGTGAGGCGGGCCAAATCGATCTGACCGATGTGTCGCTCTCCGTGAGCAACGACTTCGCGGCCGTCGCGGTCACCTCGCTCGACGGGGAGCCGATCTCGGCCTCGGCGCATCTGCTGGTCACCGCCGTGGGAAGAGCCGAGAACACGGGAATGGTCTACAACCTGACCCACACGAAACTGTACGAGGGGGGAAGCGGGCCCATCCTGGTAGAGCCGATAGTGGGTCAGTTGACAATCCGCAACCCGCGTACTGGCTTCGCCGTGTTTGCGATCGGCCCGGACGGGGCGCGCACCGCCCTGGGCCAGCCGGCCATGGATGGAGAAGGGGTCGGGCTCGATCTAACGGCACAGGCCGCGACCATCTTCTACGAGCTGAGAAGCGCTGAAGCACCGGATTGCCTGGTGGAGGTCCACCCCAATGAGCGTGCGCCGGGGCCGGGCGGCAGCCCCATGATCGGCCGGGCTCCGTGGCAGGCAAGTGGCCTGGGCCCTGGCGGCTGGTACACATGGAAGGTGTACGAGTTCTGCGGAGGCGAGGATCTGTGGATTCAGGTGTGCGCCCAGTCCTTCAGCGCGAAACAGAACGCGGTCAGCGACGCGGACAGACTGTGTATGGACATCGACGGCTTCGCGCCGAACGACGTATGGGGGATCATGAGCGGCTCGCCCGGCGTGTGCCAGTGGAACGGCAACGCCGACAATGGGAGGCGTCTCGTTCTGGACTTCCACCCCACCGGACTCGTGCCCGGCACACACCGACTCACCTTCTCGGCCCGGCAGACCCCGGTCCTATGGTGGTTCAAGGTGTGGGAGTTGGTCCCGCAGGCCTAGCGCTGGGCCACCCTCAGTGTCCGCAGGCGATTGAGCGCCGCG
>JALGXV010000094.1 GCA_029821885.1 Candidatus Hebobacteria bacterium | reverse complement strand
GAGCGCACCCGCGGCGACATCACGAATGCCACCCGGCAGCAGCGCCTCGAAGCCGGGCTGGCGGACCTGGAGGCTCGGCTGAAGGTCGTGCCGCAGCAGAAAGCCGAGATCAAAGGCACGCCCCTCGAGGGCGACTAGGCCGTACTGATTGCAGTCCCAAGAACCACTGTGCTATAATCGCCAAACTATGCCGCAGGAACGGAAGAAGGTCATCTTCAGCGCGATGCAGGTCACTGGGAGACTCCATCTCGGGAACCTGGAGGGCGCGCTGCGCAACTGGGTCCGGCTGCAGGATGATTACGAACTCTATGCTGGCATTGTGGATCTGCACTCCCTCACGACCACCTACGAGGATACCAGCGAGATCCTCGGGAATGTGCGTCAGGCGGCGATAGACTACTTGGCTGCTGGGCTGGACCCGGAGAAGACCGCCATCGTCATTCAGTCGTGGGTGCCGGCCCACTGTGAACTCCACGCTCTCCTGTCCATGGTGACGCCGGTCAGCTGGCTGGAGCGCGTTCCCACGTACAAGGAGAAGCGGGAGCAGCTCCACATCGCCTCTCCCTCATATGGCCTGCTCGGGTATCCGGTGCTGATGGCCTCCGACATCCTGGTCTACCGAGCCGAGGTCGTTCCCGTGGGACGCGACCAGGAGCCCCATCTCGAGCTCACGCGCGAGATAGCGAGGCGCTTCAACCACCTCTACGGGGACATCTTTCCCGAGCCGCAGTCCCTCCTGACCGAGTTCGCCGTGCTGCCAGGGCTGGACGGGCGCAAGATGAGCAAGTCGTATGGAAACTGCATTTACCTCTCTGACACCCCGGACGAGGTGCGGGAGAAGGTCCGCGCCATGTTCACCGACCCGAAGAAGATCCGGAGGGATGACCCCGGCCATCCGGAGCAGTGCCCGGTCTACGCCTACCACGCTGCCTATGCCCCGGAGGGGGCGGAAGAGGTGAAGCGCACCTGTGAGGCCGGCGAGCTGGGATGCGTCCCGCATAAGAAGCAGTTGGGCGAGATACTGATCGAGGCGCTCACCTCTCTGTGGGAGCGGCGTGCCGCGCTGACCGCCGACCCCGGATACGTCGACAGAGTGCTGCACCAGGGAGCCATGCGAGCCCGCGAGAAGACGGACGAGACTATGGAACTCGTCTGGCAGGCCATGAAGCTGCGCTAGGGCCGTCGATGGCCCTGTGGATAGTCCGTTCGGGATGAGGCATACCTACCCAGGTCACTCTGGCCCAACGTTGAACCAAAGATCTTAGAACCACGCGCCAGCAATTGCGGCTTCGGAGGCGGTAATGTCCACAGTTGACTTCCTCGGGCGCGAGGCGGCTGTGCATCCCGCCGCCCCGCCGGATCGTGTATTCACCGGACACCCCGTCAAGCTCCCCGTGTTTGAGGGCCCCCTCGATCTATTGCTCTATCTCATTGAGCGCGATGAGATCGACATTTTCGACATCCCGGTCGAGCATATCACGGACGAGTATCTCAAGTATCTCTCGCAGCTTGACTCCCTGAATCTGGAAGTCGCGGGCGAGTTCCTTGTGATGGCCGCTCGACTGCTGGAGATCAAGTCCCGCATGCTCCTGCCTCAAGATGATCAGTCCAAAGAAGACGACGAGGAGGCGGGCGATCCGCGAGCCGAGCTTGTCGCCCGGCTGCTCGAATACCGGCGCTACAAGGAAGTGGCGGAGGAGCTCCGGGCGCGGGCTGAGATCCAACGCTTCGTATTCTCCCGCGGAGCGCTGCTGGAAGGCGAGAACGGGAACGGGCAAGAGCGTCCCCATGTGGAGCTGAGTGAGGTATCGGCATTCGACCTCTGGGCGGCATTCCAGGCAGTGCTGAACCGGGTGCAGGAAAGCCCGGCGGGAGAGATGCTGCGGCCGCGGTTCACAGTGGCGCAGAAGATGGCCAGCATTGCCTCTCGCGTGCGCTGGGCGACGGACGGCGTCAAGTTTGCAGACCTGTTCGACGAGGCGACCACCCGCATCGAGTTGGTCGTCACCTTCCTCGCCCTGCTCGAGCTCATGCGCCTGCGCCGCGTGCGGGTGGCGCAGGAAAGCCTGTTCGGTGAGATACGCGTCTATCCATACGCGGACAAGTCGTCGCAGGCCGTCCGCGGTGATCAGCGAAACTCGAAGTAGCATGACGAACGAACTCCCACAGGAGAGCCCCGCCGCCGAAGCGATGGACGGCGCACCTGACCCGGCCTCCGGGGATGCCGACCGGCGTCTTGCGGCCCTGGAGGCGGTACTCTTCATGGCCGCCGAGCCCATAGGTGCCGGGGAACTAGCCGACATTCTCGAGGTTAAGCCGGCCGACGTCGAGCAGATTGTCGCGCGCCTGGACGAGCAGTGCAGTGGCCGAGGCATCCAGGTGCAGCGCGTCGCAGGCGGATACCAAATCTGCACGCGTCCGGAGTACGGCCCGTATGTGGCGAAGCTGCATCAGCCGGAGCGCTTTCGCCTGTCACGGGCCGCGCTGGAGACACTCGCGATAGTGGCCTACAAGCAACCCATCACGCGGCCGGAGATAGAGGCGATTCGCGGCGTCAACTCAGACTCACCGGTAGACACGCTGAGCCAGTACGAGCTGATATGTGAAGTCGGGAGGAAGGATAGCCCGGGACGGCCTATGCTCTACCGCACTACCGACAACTTCCTCGGCCAGTTCGGCCTCAATTCCGTCGAGGATCTCCCCAGCATCGAACCGCCGCCGGGAGACGAGCAGTCCATGCCTACCGAACCGGACGCTGCCGATGGCGCTTTCGAGCAGGAGGCGCCGGTCAGCACACACGAGCAGCCGGTGCAGCAGAGTAGCGCGGGGCCCGCAGCGGCGTCCGCAGAGGCGACAGAAGAACTCCGGGAGGGATCTCTCTGATGGCCTCGCGGACAAGCTGGCGCTCGTCCGTCGTCGCATGTCTGCTTCTGGCACTCTTCTTGCCCGCGGCCTCCGCATCTTCCCCTGATGTGCGGGCGAGTGCCGCCGTTCTGATGGATGCCGAGACGGGAACCGTTCTCTTCGATAAGGCGATGCATAAGCGACGGCCCATGGCGAGCACGACCAAAGTGATGACCGCGCTTCTCGTGCTGGAGGCCTCTGCTCTGCCCGAGACGCTTACGGCCGGCTCAATTGTGCAAACAGTAAGCGGCTCATCGCTGTACATGAAGCCGGACGACGTCGTGCGCACGGACGACTTGCTGACTGCACTCCTCGTGCAGTCAGCCAATGACGCCGCCGTCGTTCTCGCCAAGGAGATTGCGGGCAGTGTGGATGCCTTTTCCGATCTCATGAACGGCCGGGCGCAGGAGCTCGGAGCCTCCGATACGCACTTCGTGAACCCACACGGCCTGCACCACCGGGATCACTACGCCAGCGTCTATGATCTGGCGCTCATTACCCGCGAGGCATTCAAGCACCCGCGCTTCGCCGAACTCGTGGGCAGCAAGACGGCGAGAGTCGCCGTGCCCAGCGCGGACGGGGGGCAGCGTCTGTTGGTGAACCACAACAAGCTTCTCTGGAAGGTGGACTACGCCGACGGCGTCAAGACCGGGTATGTGCGCCAGTCGGGCCACTGCCTGGTCGCGTCGGGCACACAGGACGGCTGGCGCCTGATCGCCGTCCTCCTCAACACACCAGACATGTACGGGGAAGCGAAGGCGCTCCTCGATTACGGGTTCGAGAACTTCAGACATCAGGTTTACACGCAGCGCGGCGACGCGGTCGGGCATGCGCAGATCAGCGGCGGTGAAGAGAGCCAGGTCCCCGTAGTCTGTGAGAGCAGCATGTCTTGTGTCACCGGGCCTGGGCTCGGCGACGACATCCGCCTCGAGGTGACACTCAGCCCCCTTGACGCTCCCGTGGCAGCAGGGACGCCGGCCGGGGAGGCCCGCCTCGTCTCGAACGGCGAGACGCTGTCTGCTTCCGCCCTGGTATCCTCCCGGTCTGTACCTCGCTCTCGCCTCCAGGGATCCGGCTTGTGGCTGCTGCGAGCTGCGGTCATACTCGGCCTTCTTATGCTGTTGGCCAAGGCCTATGGAAAGGCTCTCAAAGCTAATCGCTGCCGCGGGCGTCACCTCTCGGCGTAGGGCAGCCGAGCTCATACGCTCCGGCCGCGTTCGGGTCGATGGCCGAGTCGTGCTTGAGCCCGGCGCGCAGGTGGATCCGGAGCAGTCGCGGGTCGAAGTGGACCGAACACAACTGCGGCGCGAGCCCCGGCGCTACGCGATCCTCAACAAGCCACGCGGACCGCTCTCCTCCGTCCGAGATGATCGCGGCCGGACTACGGTCCTGGACCTGTTGCCTGGAATGAAGGAGCGCCTCTACCCCGCCGGGCGTCTGGATGCAGACACCGAAGGGCTGCTCCTGCTTACAAACGATGGCGACCTCACGCACCGGTTGACCCACCCGCGGCACGGCATCGAGAAGGTCTACGAGGCTGAGGTGAAGGGCCGGCCTTCGCGGGCGGCCTTGGGGAGACTCAGCCGCGGAATGATGCTGGAAGAGGGCCCCACTGGTCCGGCCCGGACTCGCCTCCTGCGGGGAGGGGAGGAGACGTCTCTCCTAGAGCTCACCGTTCATGCCGGCCGCAAACGCATGGTGCGGCGCATGCTGGCCGCCGTGGGGCACCCCGTCGTTGCCCTCCGGCGAACTCGGGTCGGCCCGCTGGTGCTGGGTGATCTGAAGCCTGGCGAGTGGCGGCATCTCACCCGGGAGGAAGTTAGAGCGCTGAAGGCCGCTGCTCCGGAAAGCAAGGATCCCGCCCAGCAGCGGGCGGGATCAGAAGCATGTCAGGACGGAGAGAACTGAGCGACGGCCGCTACGCGGCTCGCGTCACCTTGCCGGCCTTCAGGCACTTAGCGCACACCTGCATGCGTTCACGCTTGCCCCGGCGGAGGGCCGTGACTCGTTGAATGTTCGGGAGCCACCGCCGCTTGGTGCGAACATGGGAGTGGCTGACGTTGTAGCCGGTTCGGGGGCCCTTGCCACATACATCACAGCGTCTGGCCATCACGAAGCTCCTAGGGTAATGTGCGACAGAGGACAATATGATACCATAGTGGGCGGGCCATCCGCAAGCCGGCCCACTGCACTCCTGGTCCGTGAATGAGATTCGCGCGAGCATGACCGTAGGTGACCTCAAAGACGCAGTGAGACCCATCCCGCCTCTGCAGCCGGGCGACAGCGCTGCCAAGGCCGTTCGGCTGATGCGGGCCAAGGGCGTGCCAGTGCTTTCCGTGGCGCGTGGCCCGGCCATCATCGGCACGGTCTCGGAGCGCGACGTGCTTGAGCTGTTGGCGGCTGAGCCGAACATTCGGTGCCCCCTCGGCGCAGTCCCGGTGGAGCAGCTTATGCACCCGACGGTGCTGGCGGCCGCCGTCCATCAGCGCCTTGAGGACGTCGTTGGGGCGATCCGGGCAGATCGCGCAGAGGCCGTGCCCGTGGTGGATTCAGGCAATCGTTATCTTGGAATGCTGCTCATGCGGGACATCCTGGCGGCGCTGGCCGGAGAGCCAATCGTGCCACCCGTGGCAGGTCTGGCAACTCCCGGCTGCGTGTATCTGACGACAGGGGCTCTGCGTGCAGGCGCAAGCGACCTCGGACTTCTCTCCACTGGCGCCGCCTTGATGCTGCTGGACCTCATCGCGGCTGGCGTCGTAACGGGGGTGTCGTGGCTGGCCGGTCGTCTCCTCCTGTTTCCCGAGGGCCTGGTCGGGACGGCTGGTGTCATCGCAGATGTCACCCTGGGCGGACTTCACGTGCTGGTGTTCTTCGCCCTGCTGCGAGTATCGCCACTCACTGGAATGCATGGGGCAGAGCACATGGTGGTCCATGCCATTGAGGAAGGAGAGGACCTGAACCTGCAGAAAGTCAGGCAAATGCCGCGAGTCCATCCGCGGTGCGGGACGAACTTGCTCGCGCTGCTGATCCTGTTAGTCGTCGCCCAGCAGTTCCTGGCATCCTTGGGTGGCGTCGACGAAGCCACTGGGGTAATTGCTCTGTTCCTGCTGGTGATGATCGTCTTGCTCACATGGCGGCGGTTGGGTACAGGGCTTCAGCGATGGGTCACTACGAAGCGGCCCTCCGATCTTCAGCTTACGCGCACCATTGAGGTGGCGGAAGAGCTGCTGGAGAAGATTCGGGCGCAGCCAAGTGCCCGCGCAAGCGCCATGCTGCGTCTGTGGCACAGCGGCTTCCCCCAGGTGCTGCTTGGCT
Organism: Candidatus Hebobacteria bacterium; assembly: GCA_029821885.1. Classification (GTDB taxonomy): domain Bacteria; phylum Armatimonadota; class Hebobacteria; order Hebobacterales; family Hebobacteraceae; genus Hebobacterum. Next base: position 4,349 of record JALGXV010000094.1, on the reverse strand, counting down.
TCTTCGCGCTCGCGCTGGCGGCCGACTATGCCCCGGTGGCATTTGCGGAGCTCTGGCGGGCGCTAGCGAACTGAGGTGCCGGAACCTGAAATGGCAAGAGAAGCGATAGTCAACGCGTTGTCTGAGGCGCTGTCCCGCGCGAAGGCGGCGGGGGATCTACCGGAGGATGTGGACCTGAGCATCGAGCTGCAGGTCCCACGCGACTCCCGTCACGGGGACATGGCGACAAGCCTCCCTCTGGTGCTGGCGAACGAGGTCGGTGGCTCGGCCCGCGGTATCGCCGAAAAACTTGTTGCGCACCTCGATATCCCGAAGGGCATCGTGGCGAAGAGCGAAGTCGCAGGGCCCGGCTTCATCAACTTCACTCTTGCTCCTGAATACCTCCGCGGCGTGGTGCGCCGGATCGTTGAGGAGCCCGAGCAGTATGCCCGCACGAACGCGGGCGGAGGCAAGAGCATCCTGCTGGAGTTCGTGAGCGCCAACCCCACAGGGCCGGTTGCCGTCGTCCAAGGGCGAGCTGCTGCACTCGGTGACAGCTTGGCCAAGCTCTTCGAGCGTACTGGCTGGCGTGTCGCGCGCGAGTACTATGTCAACGACGCCACGAACAGCACCCAGGTGCAGCGCTTCGCCGAGACCCTGGAGGCCCGCTACCTGCAGCAGTTCGGCCGAGAGGCCACGGTTCCCGAGGACGGATACCAGGGAGACTACGTAGTGGAGATGGCCGAGGAGCTGGTCAGAGCCGAAGGGGATCGTTATCTCCACATGTCGCGGGAGGAGCGTCTGTCGGCCCTCTACGACTACTCCCTGAAGAAGATCGTCGATGGCCAACAGCGCGATATGCGCGCGTTCGGTGTCGGCTTCGACCAGTGGGTCTTTGAGAGCGCGCTCTATGCGGCCGATGAAGTCGAGGCCGCTATAGAGACACTGAAGGAGAAGGGGCACACGTACGAGAAGGAGGGAGCCCTCTGGCTGAAGGCCACCGAACTCGGCGACGACCAGGACCAGGTGCTCATCCGCAGCGACGGGCGACCCAGCTATCTGGCCGGGGACATCGCCTACCACAGGAACAAGTTCGAGAGGGGCTTCGATCGACTCATTGACATCTTTGGCCCGGATCACCACGGCCACGTCAGGCGCGTGAAGGCCGGGGTGCAGGCAGTTGGGTATGACCCCGCGAGGTTCGAGATATTCATCCACCAGTGGGTGCGGCTCTTCCAGGGCTCTGAGATGGTACGCATGTCCAAGCGGGCCGGCGACATCGTGCCGCTGTCCAGCTTGCTCGAAGACGTCGGCACAGACGCGGCCCGCTTCTTCTTCCTCATGCAGTCCATGGAGAGCCATCTCGACTTCGATCTGGAACTGGCCAAGAAGCGCGCGAATGAGAATCCGGTCTACTATGTCCAGTACGCACACGCCCGGATATCAAGCATCCTTCGGGAAGCGGAAGAGCGGAGGATTGCCGTTCCCAGCGTAGCCTCCGTTAACCTCGACCTGCTTGAGCACCCCGACGAGTTCTCCCTCATCCGCAAGCTTGCTGAGCTGCCAGGCGAGGTCGTCGAGGCGGCGGCCCGCTGTGAGCCCCATCGCATGACCCGATATGCACGCGAGGTCGCCGCCGCCTTCCATGTGTTCTACACGAACTGCCGCGTTCTCAGCGACGATGACGCCCAACTCACCGCCACGCGACTCACCCTCGTCCAGGCGACCCAGACCGTCCTCCGCATCGTCCTCGATACCATAGGCATCTCCGCGCCGGAGAAGATGTAGGGACCGATCGACAGGCGTCGAATCGCGCTCTAGTCCACCTATCTGGGAGATGCTGAGTCGTCCTCCGACACGAGATGCGCGGTCATCTGCGAGAGATCATTCCACCTGGGGGCGCCACAGCTGGAGCGTCCCCAGTACCAGACCAAGCTGCCTTGCTCTCGGTCCTCGAGAGGCACTGGCCGGCGCGGACGCCACGCCGGGATGTGGCGGGCCTCCCGCCAGCCGTGTTGCAGGCGGTTCATGCCGGCCCGCTCAGGACGAGGGTCGCTGCAGCCGCCCACCAACTCGACCGAGCCATTCCAGGCTGGCCGGAGCGGGCCGCGGCCGCCATCTACGCCGCGAGCCGACACGGCCTGTCGTCGGCACTGAGGAAGGTCTGTGCCCTGCTGGCGCACAGGCCGCTGCGGCAGCCGGAAGTTCTGCTGCGGGCCGTCGAGAGCACGGTCGATCCCGAGGCGCTTCTGTGGCTCTTCTGTGCGCTCGCCGGGAGTGATACGCCGTCGGTTCGCTCATTCTGGCTGAGAGATCTTCGGGCCCGCGCACAGCAGGAGGCGGCTGGCCGGCCCGCCCTCCTGTGGTTTTCATTCCTGCGCGCCTTCCTGGGCGGATGGCTCAGCTACGCCGACTTCAGGGACTGCCTCACGGCACGCGCGCTGTCCGCCAGCAATGCCGACGGGGATTACCGTCGCTCGCTCTCGCGCCTGGGTCTCGATGCAGACCCTGGGTTTGCCAAGTGGTACCGCCAAGTCATCTACGAGATCGCGCACCAGCCCGACGTCTCTCTGAGCTTCCAGACTTCAGGCTGGGTGCAGGACTTCCCTGGAGAGGACTACCTCTGGGATGCCATGGGGCAATTGGCGGCGAAGCCGAATCAATGGTGGCCGCTCTTCGTGCTCCGCTGGGGCTCGGGCACAGACACCAGCGATGCTCGCATCCTGTCTCGTCTCGCCGACCTGCCCCTGGTCGTGCTCTGCCTGGTTTCGCTGCTTCGCCCCGACCTGTGCGCCGCCGTCTCGCATGCCATCGGGGAAGAGAACCACGAGGCAGCCATCGAATGGCTTCAAGCGACGTCGGGCCGCCTGCCGCTTGATCTCCGCCTGGTGGAGTCTCGGATTCGTCCCTGGGCCGAGCGAATTGGCCAACCGATGTCCATTGCCGCCGGGGCCCTCTGCTCGGTCGATCCACCTGCGGACTACGACGGCCCAAAGGAGCCTGTACTGCGTCGCAGGGAGTTCGTGAGGAGCCATCTCCTGCCGCAATTGGACCGGGTCATGGACAACCTGCTTTACGTCTGTGCGCTGCGACAGGAGCACTTCGACGTCATCTGCCGCCAGGCGCTGGAAGGCCGTCCCGCCGCCATCAGGGCATTGGCATTGTGGCCCGAGAAAGCGAGCGAAGGTGCCCCGGCACTCTTCCGGGTGTGTCGGGAGGGGAGTTCGCTGTCCCGCCAGGCCGCCTACGAATCGCTTGAGATACTCAGAGCGCGTGCGAAAGTGGGGAGCCTCGCCGATTACGAGAAGCGGCTCGATCTCGCCTCAGCTTGGGCGGACGCGGGCCTCGACGGCCGCCCGGGGCGTGTCTGGTGGGATGTGAAGGGGTATCGCCTCAAGCTGTCAGTCGCCGCGGGAAGAGTTTCCCTCAATGCCTTCTCCGGGCGTCAGCGCCTTAACACCGTCCCGCGGGTTGTCCGAGAGGACCCTCAGTACGAGGAGATCAGGGAGGCCCGCTCCCATCTCGCGAAGATGTATCGCTACTTCCGCCGGCGCTTTGAGGTGGCTATGGTGGAGAGGGCCTGCTACGGCTCGGAACAGCTCGCGGCCCTGCTGGCGAACCCGGTTGTCCGCTCCCTTGTTTCCCGGCTCGTCCTGCTCGCCGATGGAGAGCCTTTCTTGTGGACGGCGGTCGATCCTCTCTCGGAGGCGCCGAGCGTCGGGGAGCTGCCCGACGCGGAGGAGATCCGCGTCGCTCATCCACTCGATCTGGCCGAGAGCGGTGCCCTATCTCGCTGGCAGGAGCGCGTGATACAGTCGCACATCGCCCAGCCCTTCAAGCAGGTCTTCCGCGAGTGCTACCTCCTTGGGGAGCGCGAGCAGGAGGAGGAGTGCTGCAGGCGGTTCGCTGGACACCCATTGGTGGCCCGGCAGGCGTTTGCGCTGCTCCGATCGCGAGGCTACTCGCCACGCCAAGGGGATGCGGAGAAGCGGCGGCCCGAGTCCGGCGTTTCGGCACACATCCAGTGGGCAGAGGATGAGAAGCGAGCGGGTCGCCTCCTCGCAGCCGCTGAGACGCGCGAGAGCGTGACAAGCGGGGCGGTATGGTTTGCCGGGGAGGGCGGGACTCCCCTCCGCCTGGCGGCCGTCAGCCCTGTAGTCGTGAGCGAGACGCTTCGCGATGCCGATCTCCTGGTATCCCGAGCAGCAGCCGGCGAGCTGGGATACACGTCGGAGCACACGCTGCAGCTGCGGGCCAGCCTCATCCGTTATCTCGCGCGCGCACTCGGCCTCACTACGATCTATGTCTCCGAGGACTCGCGGCATGCACTCGTGGAGGGGAGCCGCGCCATGTATAGAGTGCACCTGGCA
>JALGXV010000376.1 GCA_029821885.1 Candidatus Hebobacteria bacterium | reverse complement strand
ACGCGTTCGAGATCGGGAAGCTGTACGCCCGCGAGGCGGCCTACGCCATTCGCTGGGCCGCGCTATACGACGCCGCCATCGCCGAGGCATGCAAGCCAGATGCAACTGTGCAATCGGTCCTCGCAGTGGCGAAGGAGTACGTGCCTTACAGGGAGGAGGCCGGCGGCCTCTACGCGCGCTACGATACGATCGAGGCCGAGGCCAATCGCGCGCTCGAACTCGGTCAGACCCACAGCGACTACATCGCGCTCAGGGAGGCATTCGAGCAGCACTACCACGGCGGAGAGTACTTCAACTACGGCTACTCTCAGGCGAACGAGATCGTCGCCAAGGGCCTGGCCGTCTTCGCGGTCACCAAGGGCGAGCCGAGGGAGGCGATCATTGCCTCCGTCAACTTTGGTCGAGACACCGACTGTCTGGCAGCAGTGGCAGGAGGTCTGGCCGGCGCGCTGTCGGGCACGCAGACAATCCCGCGAGAATGGATCGACCAGGTCAACACAGCGACTGCGCAGGATCCGTACACGAACAACAAGCGCACCATTGAGGAGACGGCCGACGGCTTGTTCGAGGCCTTCCTCGCCCGCCGGCGGCGACTCCAGCACTATCTCGCCTCAATGGGCGATGAGGCCTTTCTGAGGTAGGTTTCCCGCTGTCACGACGCCACATCCGAGGAGGCGGATATGCCATTGTTCGGCTACGACCGCAAGGAAGTGGAGAAACGCACCGGGCACACCTCGCAACTGGGAGGGCTGAAGCAGTATCAGCTCACCGATGGCCGCGCAGCCGGGGTGCGGGTGGTCGACTTTCGTACCACCCGCGGCCTCGAGTTCACCGTGCTGGTCGACCGCGGGATGGACATCAGCGAGGCACGCTACAGGGGAATGAGCCTGTGCTGGCGCTCAGCAGCGGGAGACGCATCCCCGGGGTTCTACGACCCGCGAGGCGCGGAATGGCTGTGGACCTTCTTCGGCGGGCTCCTGACCACCTGTGGGCTCACTCAGGTCGGGCCGCCCCACACCGATGAGGGCGAGGAGCTGGGCCTGCACGGCCGGGTCTCGACGATCCCCGCCGAGCAAATAAGCGTCCGCGAGGAATGGTCGGGCGAATGCCTGCAGCTCGAGGTGAGCGGAGTCGTGCGTGAGGCGCAGCTGTTCGGCCCGGGTCTGGCGATGCACCGGACGATAGGCGCCCGCGCAGACTGCGCTGGCTTCTCCGTTCGGGATCGCATCGCGAACGTCGGCGCGCGGCCGGCACCGGTGATGCTGCTCTATCACATCAACACGGGCTTCCCGCTGCTGGACGACCGCGCAGAGCTGATACTGCCCAGCACTGAAGCGACTCCGCGCGATGCCGAAGCCGAGGACGGGAAGGAGCGCTGGGCCGAGATGCACGCGCCGGTGTCTGGATACGCGGAGAAGGTGTACTTCCACACCGTGCAGGCCAACTCAGATGGTGTCGTGACCTGCGCGCTCATCAACCGCCGGCTCGACGGCGGGATCGGCCTCCGGCTCCGCTACCGTCTGTCGGAGCTTCCCTTCCTCACTCAGTGGAAGATGCTCGGCGACCGCGAGTACGTTCTTGGGATAGAGCCCGGCAACTGCAAGCCCATCGGCCGGGCTGCCGCCCGAGCTGCCGGCGAGTTGGTCGAACTGGCCGTCGGTGAGGAGCTGCAGATGGGATTCGAACTCGATGTTGTCGAGGGCGAAGCTGCCCTCGATCAACTCGCGCGCGAGGCCGCACGCAAGTAGTTATTTCGCAAGGAGACAATCATGTTCTGCTATCAGTGCGAGCAGACTGCAAAGGGGCAGGGCTGCACCGTCAGCGGAGTCTGCGGGAAAGACCCAGAGACAGCAGCACTCCAAGATCTGCTCGTGTACGTGACAAAGGGCGTTGGGATGTACGCGCACAGGGCGCGGCAGCTCGGCGAGAAGGGCCCAGAGGTCGACGGGTTCGTCCTGGAGGCGCTCTTCGCCACACTGACCAACGTCAACTTCGATCCAGAGCGATTCCGCGAGCTGATCCACAGGGCCGCTGAGTTGCGCGACCAGACTCGCGAGAGATACGAAGAGACCACGGTTAAGGCGGGGCAGTCGGCTGACACACTGACCGGCCCGGCCGCGCTGGTGCCTGCCGACTCCATCCCCAACCTCGTCGCCCAGGGCGACCATGTTTCCATCGGCGAGCGCAAGGCCCGGCTCGGCGATGACATCACCGGCCTGCAGGAACTCCTGCTGTACGGCCTCAAGGGCCTGGCTGCCTACGCTTGGCACGCCCGGGTCCTCGGAGTCGAGGACGAAGAGGTCTACGCCTTCTTCCACGAGACGCTTGACTACCTGGCCCGGGAAGGCGAGCACACGGCCGACGATCTCCTCGCTTGGTGCCTCCGCTGCGGCGAAGTGAACCTGCGCGTGATGGAGATGCTCGACACGGCCCATAGATCACACTTCGGCGATCCCGAGCCGACACAAGTGCGCATCGAGCCCGTCAAAGGCAAGGCCATCCTCGTGTCTGGTCACGATCTGTTGGATCTCGAGGAACTGCTGAAACAGACGGAGGCCAAAGGCATCAACATCTACACACACGGCGAGATGCTGCCGGCCCATGGCTACCCCGGGCTGAAGAAGTACAAGCACCTCGTCGGCAACTACGGCGGAGCGTGGCAGCTCCAGCGGAAAGAGTTCGAGG
>JALGXV010000375.1 GCA_029821885.1 Candidatus Hebobacteria bacterium | reverse complement strand
GTACACGAAGAGCTGCTCCTGGCTCAGCCGTGTTGCCGGACGCCAGATGGCTTTGCAGCGTTCTGTCGTGAGTGCGCCCTGCTCGGCCCCGTACAGCAGGCCCGCAGAGTATACTTCTGCGCCGGTCTCGCTCTTCCTGCGGGGCAGCGGGCGCCCGCCGAAATCCGCCGGCTGCACCATTCCCGCGGCCGCGAAGAAGGTCGCTGCGAGATCGGCCATCGAGACCACCTGCGGGACCTCGCGGTCCGCCGCGACGCTCCGGGGCCACTTCACCAGCAGCGGCACCCGAAGCACCTCCTCGTGGAGGCTGTGCCCGTGCTCGAATCCCCCGTGGTCGAACAACTCCTCTCCATGGTCGGAGGAGATGACGATGAGGGAGGAATCCCACAGGCCCGCCTCCCGGATGCCGGCGAGCAGCTCGCCCACCCGCCGGTCGGCGAAGCGCACCTCCTCCGCGTACATCAGGCGGCAGAACTCCTGATAGCGCGCCTTCCTCTCCGCGTCGCGGCGCACCATCTTCTCCTGCCAGTAGTCGCGCCGCGTGAGCCAGATGCTCGGGTACCCCTCGCGCAGTTCCGGCGGGGTATCGGGGCTGTTGTAGGGAGCGTGCGGGTCGAGGTAGTGCGCCCACAGGAAGAAGGGCTCCCGCCGGTTGAGCTGCAGCCAGGCGAGCGCGTTCTCGGTCACGGTGTCGCCGCGGGTGAGCATGGCGCCGACCTCCGCTCCATCCTCGTTGCGGAAGTGATCGAATCCCCTCGCCCAGCCGCGCTCGGCCGTGAGGAAGCAGTTCGTCAGCTCGGCCGCCGTGGTGTATCCGGCCCCGCGGAGATGCTCGTGGAAGAGATCGACCTCCTCTGGCAGCTTGGCCGCGAACATGTACCAGTCACGGTTCCACGGCGTCGGCAGCTTCAGGCCGCACTCCGACGGCGGCAGCGAAGTGAAGATGCTGGCGAACGAGGTCAGCGTCCAGGGAGAGGAGACATAGGCCGCGTCGTAGCGCGACGCCTCCGCCGCGAAGGCGTCGAGGTTCGGGATCAGGCCTTGCTCGCCGCCGTAGGCGCCCAGGTGATCTGCGCGCAGCGCGTCGATGGTGATGAAGACGATGTTCGGGCGACTATCGCCGGGGGCGCGGGCAGAGGCGGGACCTCCGCGCAGGAGGCCGTCGGGCGGCGCGGTCAGCCACAGCAGCGCGGGCGAGAGCGCGACCGCGGTCGCCACATGCCCCACCGCGAGCCGCCACCGGGGAAGTGCGTCGCCGCCTGCAGCACCCGCGGGCCCGCGTCTCCTCGCCAACGCCCACCCGAGCAGAGGTGAGGCCGCAACCCCGATCAAGGAGCCCAGCGCGGCCGACCGCAGGGCCGTGACGGCGCTCAGCAGCGGCCAGGCCGGCGACCAGAGCCGCAGGCCCAGCCCCATCCCTATCAGGAATCCCCCGACGGCGCCGGCACGCAGTGCTGCCATGTACGGCGTCATGACGGCCGATCACCCATCAACTGACCTCGAACAACCCTGGGAGAAACGTCTTGAGGTCGATGCGCCGAATCCCAGAAGAAGCCGCGTCACAGCCCCAGCGAGACCGACCGCCACGTCTCCCTCCATGCCACTACTTCTGTTCCCTAATTGGGGCGGCCCGTCACCTGGGATTTGGGGGATCGCGTGTGCGGCCGGGGCCGAGCGAGGAGCGCCCCCACCCGCTCCCGGGGGCGCTCCGGTTCGATCGTGTTCGAAGGCGCGGCCGACCTGTCCTCTTACGGGGCGCTCAGGTCGTAGACCTTGATCCACCAGAGGACCGGGGTCGCGTCGGCCTTGAACTTTATCTCGTGCTTGCCCGCGACCAGGCCCGCGGGCTGGAACTCGAGCGTGAGCCGCTGGCCCAGGTCGACGGCGCCGTTCCACTGATAGTCGAAGCCGGTGCCCGAGGGCCCGCTCTGGAGGCCCCACACATCCGGGGGCGTGCTGCCGTCGATGCTCATCAGCAGCCGGTCGTTCTCAGCCTGGCCCGTCTGAGCCTTCCCGAAGCACTGCGCGGACACCTGAATCCACAGGTCGGCGCTACCCTCGAACTCGTACACCTTCCACTGGTACCACGCCCCGCTCACCAGGCTGGCCGGCTGCCAGGGACCGGTCCCGATCCGCGGCCCGCCGGAGGGGCCCTGGCCGCGCTCGTTGGGGTGGACCTCCAGCAGGATCGTCGCGTCGGGCGCAGTGGTCACACTGATGTAATCGACCTTCGTCTCCGAGTCCGACCCGGCCGCGTTGGTCGCGGTCAGGCTCACCGTGTAGGTGTTCGGGCTCGTGTAGGTGTGCGACGGGTTCTGCGCCGTCGAGGTCCCGGTGTCCCCGAAGTCCCACGACCAGGACGTCGGCACGTACAGCGAGGTGTCCGTGAAGTCCACGCTCAGGGGCGCGTACCCCGTGGTGGGCGAACCCGTGAAGTCGGCCACCGGCGTCTGCACCGTCGCCGTGATGTAGTCCACCTTCGTCTCGGAGTCGGACCCGCCCGCGTTGGTCGCGGTCAGGCTCACCGTATAGGTGTTCGGGGTGGTGTAGGTGTGCGACGGGTTCTGCACCGTCGAGCTGCCCGTGTCCCCGAAGTCCCACGACCAGGACGTCGGCGTGTACAGCGAGGTGTCTGTGAAGTCCACGTTCAGCGGCGCGTCCCCGCTGGTGGGCGACCCCGTGAAGTCGGCCACCGGCG
>JALGXV010000093.1 GCA_029821885.1 Candidatus Hebobacteria bacterium | reverse complement strand
TAGTGATCGGCTATCTCATATGCGCGGCGAGCCGCGGACACAGACACCGAGATGCCGACGAGGTCCGGGTCGTCATCCAGTTCCAGCGGCTCGACGTTCTCGTCTTCGATCCAGACTTGTTCGTCCCCGCGGACGTATCCGGCCACTGTCGCGAGCCCGAGCGGCGGCCACAGCGAGTAGTTGATCCTCCGTCGGGACCGGGCCTGTGATCTCGTCAAGCGCGGCAGAACGAGTTTCACCCTCATGGCAGCTCACCTCCATACCCCGAACGCGGTCGGCTGGTTGCCGCCATGTTAGCTCGGAGGCACGACCCTTCCGACCCACTGAGTGCGCCCCGGCGCGCACCTGGGTGCTTGGGGTGGGAGCGCTTCCCCGACATCGGCACTCGAGTCAGAGAAGCGTCTTTGCGATCGGCCGCACGAGAAAGCAGGAAGGAGCGCCGCCAGATGAGACAGGCCGTGATGACTTTGCCGGGAGAGATCGAGTTCGACGCAGCCGACCAGCCGCGGGTCGGAGAATCGCAACTACAGCGCGGTGGCTACTCTACCGTCCCGCCGAGGGCCTCGAGGCCGCCGACGATGTCGAGCAGCTCGGCCGTGATCGATACCTGCCGCTGCCGGTGGAACTGACTCCGCAGCTCCTGGACTCGCTCCTCGATGTTCCGTTCGGCCGCCTGCATCGAGGCCAGGCGGCTTGCGTTCTCTGCGGCGAGGGATTCGACGATGGATCGATACACGGAGACGAGCAGATGCTGGCGAATGAGGGCGGAGAAGAGCGTGCCCCAGTCCGCGGTGAAGATGGGGAGTGTTCTGCCCTCCCACTCTCGCTCCTTGAGAGCGGCGAGCCAGCGCACATCGACTGGCAGCAGGTGGCGTGTGTGGGGATGGTAGCTGGCGCGGGAGGTGGGTCGGTTGTGGTACACGAGAAGGCTGTCGACGCCCAGCTCCTCGTGCCATTCGTCGATTTGGAGGAGGACATCCTGAACCAGGGGGCAGAGCCCGGAGAGCGAGGCAGGAACCGAGAACACCTCGTCGAGCTGGATGCCGGCCAGCTCCAGGGGGAACGTGACGCGCAGGCCGATGGCAAGAATGACGCGGCGGTCTCTCTCTACGCCAAGTCGAGCGAGATCGTGGGCCACATGCTCGGCGATGTGTTCGTTGAACTGGCCGCACATGCTCTGGTCTGATCCCACTACGGCTGCCGCCACCCTCCCTCTCCCCGTCGGCTGCTCCAGGCTGAGCTCGTACGGCCCGTGGCGCAGGGCGACCTGGAGGCCGAGCTCGATGGCCCGGTGGTAGTCAGCGAGGGAGTCCACGGCGTCCTGGAAGTGGCGGATGCTGATGGCGGCAAGCCCCTTCATGGTCTTGACGACGGATCTCAGGTTCTCGGCGGTGCCAATCCGTGCGCGCAGCTCTTCCAGGCTCTCCACGGCTCACTCCTCCTGGAGCCCGGCGATGGCCTGCCGCGCCGAGTCTAGGAGTTGCTCGCGGGCCTCATCCGGCAGATCATCGCCCGCGTGGATCCTCGCGACGACCTCCGGCAGACCGTCCATAAGGGCGCGGCCCACCCGCCTCTCCGCTTCGCCCACATCTTCGACGTCGAGGTTGTCGAAGATCCCTTGCGTGACGGCCAGGAGCACAGCCGTCTGCTCCGCCGGGAGCATGGGCCGGTACTGAGGCTGCTTGAGGGCCTCCCGTACCCTCCGACCGCGTTCCAGGGTCCTGCTCGTCTCTTCATCGAGCCGGGTGCCAAACCGGGAGAAGGCTTCCAGCTCCTCGAACTGCGAATACGTGAGCCGCAAGTCGCTGGCTACCTTTTGGTAGGCTGGCAGCTGAGCTCGGCCGCCGACGCGAGAGACTGAGCGGCCTACGTCGATGGCCGGGAGAAGGCCCTTCTGCTGAAGCTGGGGCGAGAGGTAGACCTGGCCGTCGGTGATGGAGATGAGATTCGTCGGTATGTAGGCGGAGATGTTCTGGGCCTCCGTCTGGACAATGGGGAGTGCCGTCAGGGAGCCCCCGTCGCGATCGTCTCTGAGGTTCGTCGCCCGCTCCAGCAGGTGGGAGTGAATGTAGAAGATGTCGCCGGGATACGCCTCCCGTCCCGGGGGCCGGCGCAGGAGGAGGGAAAGCTCCCGGTAGGCGCGGGCATGGCGTGAAAGGTCGTCGTAGACGATCAGGACGTCACGCCCCTGGTGCATGAAGTACTCGGCGATGCTTGTCGCGGCATAGGGCGCAATGTACTGAAGGCCGGGCGGATCATCGCCGGTGGTGACGACGACGGAGGTGTAGCCCAGTGCGTCGTGCTCCCGGAGATCCGCGACGACCTTAGTGACAGCGGAGCTCCGCTGAGCGATGGCGCAGTAGACGCAGATGAGCCCGTAGCTCTTCTGGTTGATGATCGTGTCGATGGCGAGGGCCGTCTTGCCGGTCTGCCGGTCTCCGAGGATCAGCTCGCGCTGTCCCCGGCCGATCGGAATGAGGGCGTCGACGGCCTTGATGCCGGTCTGGAGGGGGACGCGCACTGGCTCGCGATCCATGATGGTCGGCGCCGGTTGCTCGATATGGCGGCGCCGGGTGCCGCGCAGCGGCCCGGCGCCGTCGAGTGGTCTCCCCAGGGCGTCGACCACGCGGCCCAGCAGCGCCTCGCCGACAGGTACGTCGAGCAGCCTGTGCGTGCGCCGGACCTCGACACCGGCCTCAACGTGCTCGCCCTGGCCAAGGAGAACCACGCCGACCTCGTCCGGGTCGAGGTTGAAGGCGAGGCCGAGCAACTCGCCAGGAAACAGAATCAGCTCCTCCGCCCGGACCGAGGGGAGGCCGGACACGCGGGCGATCCCCTTTGTGACATAGGTGACGATGCCTATCTCCCGAACTCTCAGCCGCGAGGGGTGCTGGTCAAGAGCGCGTTCGAAGGCGCTCGCGGTGTCCTTCACCACTGCCTTCAGGAAGGAGTCGTCAGTCGCCATTGCCTTCGCCGGTCTCCTGGGCGAGGGCCCTGGCGAGGCTTTCGCCGAGGGCATCCAGGTATTCGCCCACGCTCCAGGCGAGCTTGCGACCCTCTGTCCTGAGCTCAATGCCGCAGATGAGGTCCTGCGAGGTCTGGAACTGGATCGCCGCGGCGTCGGAGAACTCGTCCCGTATCGCAGCCTCCAGCTTCTCACGTAGGTCGTCGGGGAGGTCGAAGGAGGTGAGGACGGCAACCGCCGCGCCCTCCTCGGCGGCGTGCGAGATGGGGTCACGCTCGCCCTGCTCGATGTCGCCCAAGCGGCTGAGGAAGACCTCGAGTATGTGGGCCTCGAGTTGCTCGCTGGCGAGGTCGCGCATGATGCGCCGGGTAATGGTGCAGATCTCGCGGCCGGCCTGAGCGCGCATGTCGCTGAGGAAGGACTGCTGCTCTCGCTGCAGGGAGTCGCGCCACCTGGAGCGCAGTTCGTCCAGTTCCCCCCGCGCCTCTTCAATCATCTCGCGGCGCTCGCGCTCGGCCGCCCCCCGCGCATCTCTGAGGAGCTGGGATTGCTTCTCCTCCAGCTCCTCTCGCCTCTCCCGGTATGTACGCGCTTCCTCGTGAGCCTTCTGCTCACGCTCTTCGGCCTGTCTGAGGCGCTCTGCGATCCTCTCCTCGCGCTGGTCCATCGCCCTGATGATGGGCCCATACAGGAACCGCTTCAACAGCGCGATGAGGACGAGGAAATTGACGATCTGGGCAATGACTGTGAACCAGTCTACCTGCATGGCTCGCTACTTCCCCGAGATGAAGTGATCCCAGAATGGGTTCGAGAAGATGATGATCATCGAGACGACGAAGCAGTAGATGGCGGTGGACTCGATCATGGCCAGGCCGACGAAAAGAGTTCGGGTGATCGTGTTGGACTCGTCGGGCTGCTGGGCGATGGAGGAGAGCGCGGACATGACCGCTCTTCCTTCGGCGAGGGCGGGGCCGATGGAGCCCACAGCGATGGTGATTCCGGCCGTGATGATGGACACCATGGCGGTAATCTCGGCGCCGGTCATCTAGGTTCCTCCTTCTGATTGCTGTCGCTCGGATTCCTCTCCCTCGCGCGCATGGCGGCGTCGGCTTGCAGAGGCGATGTACACCATCGCCAGGACGGCGAAGATGTAGGCCTGGACAAGGCCGGTGAGCAGGCCGAGCGCGTTCATGATGATGGGGAAGAACAGGGGGGCGAGGGCGAGGAGGATGCCGACGATCATGGAGCCGCTCATGACGTTGCCGAAGAGGCGGACGGCGAGGGCAAGGGTGCGGGAGACCTCGCCGATGACGTGAAAGGGAAGCATGAGCGGGGTGGGACGGACATAATGAACGAAGTACTTCCCAAGGCCCTGCTGGGCAATGCCATAGGCGGGCACGGCGATGAAAACGCAGAGGGCGAGCGCGGCGGTGGTGGACAGGGAGCCCGTCGGCGGGTGATACCAGGGCACGATGGCGAGTATGTTCGAGATCGCGATGAAGAGGAAGAGGGTCCCGACGAACGGGAGGTACGGCCGAGGATCGTGCTGGGCGATCTCCTGGATCTGGTTCCGCATACCATCGACGAGCACTTCGAGCAGGTTCTGGCCGCGAGACATGTGGGTGTTGGAGGTGAGGCGGCGGGTGACGAGCCAGGAGAAGAACACCATGAGCGCGATGACGCCCCACGTGAAGACGATGGTGGCGTTGAGCTTCGCCGGGCCGAGATCCAAGTAGACAACGTTGTCGGGCGTGATCGTCATGTCGCTGCATCACCTTCGGCCGAGACTGGAGTCGGCCGCGATTCGCCCCAACGGCGTACAACCAGGAGGCGGGCGGCGACGAAGCTGGCGAGCGCCAGGAGGAACCGCCGCCAGTCCCCTGCGCCGATGAGGTAGAAGCCCACCACGGCGAGCGCGACGCGGCCGAGCAGGCTCCCCATGGCGAGCGCGGCTGCATGCCGGGCTGTCGGGAGACGCTGCACGGTCAGCCACAGGCTGGCGAAGTAGACGAGACCCAGGGCAAAGCCGCCGAGGCAGGCGAGCCCGAAGCTCATGATGCTACTCACGGTCGTCCTCCTCCGACGCCTCGATGAGCTTCCCCTCTCGCGACACCCAGTACCAGGCGTTGAGCGCGCCGAGGGCGACGCCGATGAAGAGGAACATGAGAGTCCACGAGTAGCCGCTCGGATAGGTGCGGTCGATCCAGAGGCCCAGGGCCAGACAGACAAGCATTGGTATGGCAACAGACCAGCCCACGAGGCCGAACATGCCCAGACCGAACCAGACGCTCTGGTCCCGCTGGCGCCGCGCTCGCAGCTTGCGGCGCTCCTTGGCCGCGATCTTCTTGACGAGTTCATCGCGCCGGGTTGAGTCGGCTCGCCGCTCCGGATCACTCATGGCTGGGCCTCCCAAGTTCCATCAGCCGCCGGACGATGTCCGACTCGAGCCGGGCGAGCGCCGTTCGGGTGAGGCGCTCGCGCTCTTCCAGCACGCGGAACTCCCGCTCGACGATCCGGCGAAGCTCTCCGAGATCGGCGCTCCTCACCGCCCGCCGGGTCGAAACCAGGACCTCGGCCCCGCGCTTCACAAGCATACCTTCGTCCACGGCGACGAACTCCTCCCGTCCGTCCTCGGTGAGGAACGACAGAAGGCCGGCCGCGAGGGGCGCGACAAAGTCGACGTGCCTGGGGAGAAGGCCGAAGGAACCGTTCTCGGCCTCTGCGACGATCTTGTGTACCGGCTCGTCAACCAGCACGTGTGTCGGCAGCAGGACTCTCAGGTTCATCACTGGCCTCTGCTTGCTTCGCCTCATCGATGGTGCCGATCATATAGAGGGCGCGCTCGGAGAGATCCGCGAACTCGTCTTTGAGGATACGCTCGCACCCGTCGAGCGCATCCTCCAGGCTGACGGACCGGCCTTCGCGGCCCGTGAACTGCTCGGTGACGAAGAAGGGCTGGGTGAGGAAGCGCTCGAGGCGGCGGGCCCGTCTGACTGCCTGCCGATCGCGCTCGGAAAGCTCCTCCATGCCGAGCATGGCGATGATGTCCTTGAGGTCCTCATACTCGGCGAGCGTGCTCCGCACCTCCCGAGCCACTTTATGGTGCCGCTCGCCGACAGTGTGAGGTGTCAAGAGGTTGGAGTTGGATTCGAGCGGGTCTATGGCCGGGTAGAGACCCTCGCTGGCCTTCTTGCGGGAGAGCACGATGGAGGCCGATAGGTGGGCGAAGGTGTGCACGGCGGCCGGGTCGGTGAAGTCGTCGGCCGGGACATAGACGGCCTGTACGGAAGTGATGGCAGCCGAAGCCGTACTGCTGATGCGCTCCTGCAGCTCCGACAGCTCGGTGCCAAGCGTGGGTTGGTAGCCAACACGCGAGGGAAGCCGGCCCAGCAGGCCGGAGACCTCCTGTCCGGCCTGGACGAAGCGAAAGATGTTGTCGATAAGCAGCAGAACATCTTGGCGCTCATCGTCGCGGAAGTACTCGGCCATGGTGAGGGCCGCGTGGCCGACACGGAAGCGCGCACCAGGGGGCTCGTTCATCTGCCCGAAGACGAGCACAGTGCTGTCGAGCACGCCGGACTCCTGGAGTTCGCGAAGGAGCTCGTTGCCCTCGCGGATGCGCTCGCCGATGCCGCAGAACATGCTCACCCCCTCGTGGCGCCCGACTATGTTCCGGATCATCTCCATGATGAGCACGGTCTTGCCGACCCCAGCGCCTCCGAACAGGCCGGCCTTGCCGCCGCGCTCGAGTGGGGCGAGCACATCGATCGCCTTGATGCCCGTTTCGAAGACCTCGGTCTTCGCGGCCTGCTGGGACAGGGAGAGGGGCGGCTGATGGATAGCGCGCCACGGGCCGCCTTCGATTGGCTCGCCCTCGTCGATTACGTTGCCGAAGACGTCGAATGCCCGGCCCAGCAGGCGCTGACCCACGGGCACGGTCAGGACCTCTCCCGTGTCAAGGATCGTTGCGCCGCGCCTCAGGCCCCGTGTCGGTGTGAGGGAGATGCACCGAGCGGTATGCGAGTCGAGGTGGGCGAGTACCTCAAGGACGACGCTGGAATCATCGCTGGTCCGTAGCTTCCGGTGGATGGGAGGCGGCCGCCCGGGGAAGCGGCCATCGACCACGCTCCCGCGAATGCGGGTGACGGTGCCGCGGGCCTGCGATCCTGGCTCGGATTCTGCCATGTCGGCTCCATGCCTTGAAAGAAACGTCCGTCCGACCTGCTATCGCAGGGGAACAGGCGCTACAGACTAAGCTCGTCTGCGCTAGACAACTATGCCGCCCGGGCCGTTCTTCCCTTCGCCGAATCCGCCGCCGGTTCTCCTGCTTGTGCCCCGGGGGACGCAGCACCCATGCACCGGGCGGTCCCTCGCATGCGGCCGGCTGCATCCGGAGGCAGCCGGCCAGATGTCCGGTCAGCACCGCTCCCAAGGCGCTGCGCTGGACAACCCGGCACACAGAACGAGGATCACGCCGGATCGTCGGCGACCTCAGCGATCCACTGCCGCGTCCACTCCACCGTCTCCAGCCCGAGGCCGCACATCGGATTCCCCAGGAAGATGATTCCGTCGAGTCGCCCCTCCTTCATCCACCTCAAGCCGGTCTGGCACTGTTCTCGCATCAGCTCGAGGGGCAGGATGCCGTCCCCTCCCTCCTCCGCATTTCCCGGATCGCTGAAGTAGCAGCCGAGCAGCTTCGGGCGATCATCCGCTCGCCGCTCGAGACGGGCGAAGTTCTCTTCGAGGTCGTGCAGCTCCCGCCCCCACCAGTTCCAGAAGGTTACGACATCGCATCGAGCCAGGTACTCGTCGGTCTCCATGCCTAGCTGGTGCGCATAGATCACGACCCACAGGTCCAGCGGCCGCGCCGCGACATGCAGCCGCTCTCGGAACTCGTCCAGTTGCTCCAGCGTGAACCGGCCCACCGGCCCTTCCCTTCTCGGGTGCTTGAAGAAGTCATCCATGATGCCGCCGGCGATGTTTGGGAAGTCCTGCGCGAGGCGCATAACCTCGTCGATGTCGTTGCGGTCCGATCGGCTGTCGCCGAGGATGGACCACACCACTCGCCGAATCGATATCAGCGCCCGCGCGTAGCTGTCGAAGGGAGGCTCCGGGAAGTTGTGCTGCGTCACGTACAGCGCGTTGGGAATCCCCAAGTATGTTGCCGCCTCCAGCGTCGTCATCAGGTGCCCTCTGGGGAACCGGCTTTCCTGTCGCTCCCGGTGTCGCTCCATGACAGGCATGCCGAACAGCCAAAGCTTGTCTCTGACGGTGGTCATCCGTTGCCACTCACTCTCAAGCATCCCGGTCGTGCAGCACCGGGGCAGATATGGTCTTCGGCGCTCCGCGACAAGGCCCCTTGATTCGTACATGCGCGAGAGAGCCACGAGCCGGGGCACCGCAGTGGGAGAGGCGGCGACGGGTGTTGAATGAGTTCGCAGCCGAGGCCCGAGTCCGGCACTCAGTCCGATCGAGAGCCGGAGCGTGGTCGGCGGACGGCTCGACGTGGTAGTATGCCGCACTGGAGCGCCAGCAGAGGCATGGAGCCGAGGAGCGAGCATGGCCGAGCAATTGAGGGTCGGAATCGCGGGTTTGAGCCGAGGTGGTGACTTCCTTGCACCACTGACTCATTGGGAAGACACAACCGTCGTCGCCGTGTGCGATCCCGATCCCGCCGCGATTGAGCGGAGACGGGACCAGTTCGGCGCGGCCAAGGTGTTCGAGGACTACTCCGAGATGCTGGACAGCGGGATCGACACTGTGGTGGTGGCGACGCCGATCCACCTGCATGTGCCCCAGAGCGTCGAGGCACTCGGGCGAGGCATCCATGTGTTCTCCGAGGTGAGCGCGGCCGTCTCGCTGCAGCAGTGCGAGGAGCTGATTGCAGCTGTGCGCAGATCGCCCGCGAAGTACATGATGGGAGAGAACTGCTGCTTCATGAAGGAGTTCTCGACCGTCAGATGCATGGCGCGAGCCGGGGTGTTCGGCGAAATCTACTACGCGGAGGCCGACTACGTGCACGAGGTCGGCCCGTGGGCCCGCCCGGGCAGTTGGCCGGAGAAGTGGCTGCTGAACCGGCGGGGCCCAAGCTACATCACGCACCCGCTCGGGACGGTCTTGGACTGGCTCGACGACCTCGTCGCGACCGTGAGCTGTATGGGAACCGGCGCACACGTGGACCCCACCAGGGCCGCCGATGACTGCAGCATCATGCTGTGCAGGACATCACGCGGCGCGCTGGTCAAGATCCGGCACGATCTGGTCTCGCCGCGGCCGATGACCCACAACTACGCCAGTCTGCAAGGGACCCTGGGCGCCTACGAAGCGCGGCGGTACCCGGGGGAGGAGCACCGAGTCTGCCTGAAGACGGCGGAGACCAGGCCTGAAGCGGGCGGCCGGGAATGGCAGTCGTTTTCGGGCCTTGCAGATGACTACCTCCCGGACTTCTGGCGCGACCAGGCGGGCGTCGACGGCGACCAGCACGGCGGAAGCGACGGTGCCGTCATGCGCGCGTTCGTGGACTGCGTCCTGAACGATACCGAGCCGTATATCGACGTGTACCGGGCGCTGGATTTCACCGTGCCGGGGCTCATGGCCGAAGTCTCTGTAAAGCAGGGCGGAGTGCCGGTCGCGGTCCCAAACTTCCGATCCCTATAGCTCGCGCGGGGCACATACCTGCGGCTGGAGATCCGACGGCCGGGTCGGCGCGGTCGGCATGCCCAGAGGATTCGCGCGCCGCGCGCAGTAGCTGCTTCGGGCACCCCTCCCGCTGCCTCGTCCCCGACGGGCAGACTCGGAGCAGGCTGAGAGCGCCGTGACTCCACGTCCGAACAACCTTACTGAGCACACGCGGTGGAACTTCACTTTCTACGTCGCCGAGGCGACGTTCTTCATGGCCGGCCTCGCCTGGGTCGATCCATCGGCCGTGCTTCCGCTCTTCGTCGCCCGCCTCGGGGGCTCTACCGTTGTCATGGGTGTCATCGCAACCATGCAGCAACTCGGGTGGAAGCTGCCTCAGGTGTTCATGGCCGCCGTTCTTGGGCATCGGCCGCGTCGACTGCCGTTCCTGCGCTGGCCGATCCTCATCGGCGTCATGCCATTCCTCGGGCTTGTGGTGTATCTCTGGGCCGCTGGCGTGCACAACAACGCCTTGGTCATCTGGCTCCTCGTCGCTGCCTACAGTTCTCTAGCCCTTGGCAACGGCTTTCTAGGCATCTCATGGCACGACATCATCGCCAAGTCCATCCCGCCAGGGCTGCGCGGGCGCTTCTTCGGCACCATGCAGTTCACTACTGCCGTAACCGCGTTCGCAGTTGGGTTTGGTGTCCGCTGGACACTGGGGCCGAAGGGGCCTGGCTTCCCACAGGACTACACCGTCCTGTTCACCGCGATGGCGGCGTTCCTGTGCCTGTCCACCCTGGGCTGCTGGCTGATACGAGAGCCGATCCGACCTGTCCTGGATCGCCCGCAGTCCGTCGGTCAGATCCTGCGGGGCGTGGTCCCTATGCTCCGGGAGGAGCCGGCCTTCCGGGCCTTGGTCGTGGTGGCCTTGCTCGGGTTTGGGGTGAGCGCCTCTATGCCGTTCTACGTTGTCTACGCGAAGACAGAGCTGGGCGTAACGGAGGAGATGGCCGGAGTGTACATATGGGCGATGACGCTCGGCGGCGCG
>JALGXV010000374.1 GCA_029821885.1 Candidatus Hebobacteria bacterium | reverse complement strand
ATGGTAGTAGAGTTCCTGCTGGGAGCGGATGTAGGAGAAGATCTCCCTGCGGGCACCATAGTCGGCGGAGCCGCTCATCCCAGGCGGCTTGTTCTCGTAGAAGCAGCAGCCGTGACCTATCTGGGTGGCTGCATTGAGCCGCTGCGCGTCCCCGCTGTCCCCGTAGGAGAGTATCCAGGTGGGATGGTCGCGATCAACGCCCCGGTAGAAGGCATAGACAGCATTGTCATATAGCCAATTGTAGTAACGGGCGCGGCCGGAAGAACGCGCCGCCGAGCCATATTCGTGGGCCAGGTAATCAGTCACCCTCCGCAGCTTGGTAGCTGCCCTGGCCTCGGCAGCCCCTTGCCAGTCGAAGCCGCCATAGTGCTCTACCCCGAATCTCAGCTTGGGCGACACCGACTGGGCGGCCTCCCTGAGAGTGCTCACGAACTCAGCCATCGTATCCTGCCGCCAGCGGACCCAGGCTTTCCAGGCGGGGTCTTCCCAGTTCACCTCTCGGGGGGCCTCAAAGCCAGTTTCCGCTTTGAACTTCTCGAGAGAGAAGCGGTCGAAGCTCGCCCAATGGGGGCCTGAGCGGGCCCACCACATGACGAAGTGTGGAACGTCGAACCAGATGCCGTCGGCCCCATCGGAGGCGATCTTCTTCACCAGAGCGATGGCCCGCTCCCGGACATATGGGCTGGTGGGAGTGACCCAGACGTCCTCCGCATCATCCTCCACCCAGAAGGCCGCCTGGCCGTAGCTGACTATCGGCCGGCCCCCGATACCCACCTGGACTGCTTCGGGGTGTTCGGTGAAGAAAGTCTGTTGACCCGGATCGAGCTTGCCGTCCCCGTCCTTGTCCGCGCCCGGGGTCTGGATTTCCAGAGGGGCGATATAGATGACGATCTTCAGGTCGGGGTACTGCTTTCTCAGTTCCGCGAGGTCGGGATAGAGCACGCCCGGGGGCACATCCACATCCGGTAGCCCATTGACGTGGAACAGCACCACGTTGACGCCGTCTCTCTGCACGGCTGGGAGGTCCTCGGTCCCTTCCGGGGTGGTGATGCGGGCGGCGCGCAGCCAGTTCACTCCTTCCCTGACAGCATCCTCCGCTCTCAACACGCAACAGGACAGAAACAACGCGAGACCGGCAGACAGAAGTGCCTTGACCATGGACCCAGTCCTTCTTCCAGCCTGTACTAGTCCTTCGTCATGATGCCTGTCCCCCCGAAAGACACCATCTGGGTGTTCTGAGGGCGTACTATATCACAGATCGTCTGCGGCCGCGTGCAGTGGTCAGTTGCCCGTGAGAACGCTGTGAAGGCGCTCTGGCGAGCGGATGAGCTTTTTGACAGGACGGGGTCTTCTCTGCTGCAACAGGCCGTACCTCCCCCGCCGTCGTTGGGGGCGCGCCTGACGCCTGTTGGCTGGAGACCGGTCACAGATCCACGGGCGCGGCACTCACCGCGACCCGGAAGATCATGATCCCTTCTTCGTTGTTTCCGGCTTCGTCGCACGCACCGTGCAGATTCAGGTGCGTGTCGCCGCAATAGGCTCCGCCCTTGGTGCGGCGTAGGGGACCGGTCCCGTGGTCGGCGGCGCCCTAGAATAGTGTTCCGGACATCACCCACCTGCGTCGGAGGTAGCGATGGCCCGCGGCAGTCTGGCTCTGGAGGACATGAACCGAGTCGTTCGGACGCATGTGGCCCTGCGCAAGGCCTTTCCTATTCCTGGGACGGTCGCCAGCTTCGTCAACGAGAACACCGTTGTGCGCGCCGCTGCTGTGATGGAACACCATCTTGTGAGGCGTGCTCGGCGTCGGATTGCCGTGGGTCGGCAGAGGGTTTTGAAGCTGCAGGACCTGTTGGGCGATTGGCGTGCCGAGGCGGACTGGCCAGACATCTGCGTGCGAACGCTGTTCGTGCTCCGGCACTTCATCATCCATCTCGGCGGTCGCTATCGCCCGCGCAGCCTGCATGACTCGTCTCGGAAGCATCTGCTCCCAGCTCACAGGGAGTTCGTGAAGCAGATAGCGGCCGCCCGAGTCAGGCCAGGCAAAGACCTGTGTCTGGCCGACCCAGAGGTGATGGAGCCGCTACTGATGGGATGCCGAGACTACTGGCTGCGCGGAGCATCCGGACGCGCTCGGAAGGTTGTATCTGGGTGAGCGTGTGACTCGAACGGCACGTCTGAGCCCAACCGTAGGCCTCCAAATGCCGTCGAACACGTCCAGCACCGAGAAGCTGTCAGAAACCGAGATGATTACTAGCTTCTTCAACGGTCCGGATGAGTTCCGGTACACTACGGGGTCAATCCCGGACGCCGACCAACACCTGCTTCTGAAGCCGATCTCGGCAGTCACCTCCCCTCATGGACACAACTACCTTCGTAGATAGACTCCATTTCCCAGGCCGTCACTTGTTTGACGACCAGATCGCCGCCTCGGGCAAACAGGCTGACGTTTAGGTGCTCCGGGGAGTACTCGTGCCAGGCCACCGCGGCCTGGCGATCATTGGCAAAGACCTCGATCATGCTCTTGTCGATAAAGACCCGCAGCGTCAGGTCTTCGTTCTCTTTGAGCTCGAAAGGAGGCTTGACATAATCCACAGTCAACGTTGTGCTCCCAACTCCAGATGCGATGGTGAAACCATTCTCGCCTTTCTCATCACACAGCAGATTGATTCCGAACTCTTTGGCTTCTGGCGACGCGATGACAACCTCCAGCTCC
>JALGXV010000092.1 GCA_029821885.1 Candidatus Hebobacteria bacterium | reverse complement strand
GAGAACTCGCAGGTACTCGAAGGGGGTCTGTCCTCGCCGCCTGCCGTGCCCGAGCATCTCTGCGAAGCTCAGCAGCAGGTGGTAGGTGCGGATCACGACTTGCCGAGCCGTCAGCCCAGCCAGAAGCTCGGGGTCGTCGAAGTGATCTGCGAGGAGGTCGCGAGGGCCGCCCGGTTCGTCGCTCGACTGCGCGGCGCGGCGGGAGATCCCGAAGATCGCACTCAGCCACGAGGCGGCGCGTTCCCACAGGCGCGCCGCCAACGCCAGGAGTCGGCCCGCCGCGTACACGAGCCATCGGGCCACGCGACTGCGACGGAAGCCCCAGAGAAGGATCACCGCCAAGAGGAGCAGCAGGAGAAGGAGAAGCAGGGGGAAGAGCGCGCCCGGGAGGCCCGAGAGGGCCGCCACCAACTGGGTCGCCGCGGAGCGCGCCGGCTCGACAGCGCGCTCCAGATCCAGCCCTGCGGACGGCTCCGCCGGGGCGTCGACGGCGGCCGTTCCGGCCCTCGCAGCGTCGGCCTGCTCACGTGCCCGCCACAATGGCACGATGGCGGCGAGCGCGCCCGAGAGCAGGAGGGCGAGCAATGCCGTCACTATCCACTGGCGGTACGACCCCGACACCAGCAGCAGGTTCCCCTCCCGGGCCGATCGCTCCAGGAATGCGAGTCGCTCCAGGAACATGAACGCGAGCGCGAGAAGGCCGAGGGCGATGACCCAACCCGTCGGGTTGGGTACTCCCAATTCCCCTCTCGACCAGACGGCTCCGAGCCCGAGGAACAGCAAGGAGACGACAAGCATGAGACCCAGCGCGGCACGAACCGGCTCCCGCTGGCGCCCCGTGCGTGCCAGGAGTTGGAGGTTCATTGAGGCGGGCACTTCGGGGGTACCGGCGTCGCTCACCAGCCAGGGCAGGAAGTGCCACACGAAAACGACCTCCCCGGCTTCGAGCAGGCCGATCAGCAGGGCCGTGTTCGGATCGGCGCGGTCGACGACGCGGGCCATGAGGCCGACCGCCAGCCCCGCTACAGCAGACACCAGGGCAGCCCGCGGCCACCGCTCGAACTCCCCTCTGCCAGCATACCCCAGAGCGGCGGCGTAGGCGATCAGCAAACCGGCGATCAGCCCTCCCAGCAGCCCAGCCCCGGGCGCCAGCCAGATCATGAGTACCGCGGGATAGGAGACCATCCCGAGGATGAGCCAGGCCGACCACGACCAGAGTTCAAGCCGCAGCCGCTGCCTCGTCGCTTGGCCTTCAGATGCCGAGCGCACCGATGTCAGCCTCCGACTTGATCAGCACTGCTGGTACCCCAAACGCCGACATTGCGGCCGCGCTGTCGCCCGAGGGCGCGCCGCTGCCGACCAGCGCCAACTTCACATCGAACCCCGAGCCCCGCAGGCCAAGAGCGCTCCGAGCGGTCTCCGGGCTGAGAGCAGGTGTGACAATAATGACCAGCGCACCCCAGCTCAGATCTTCCTTCTCCTGATCGAGGGCGGAGGCGAGGTCCTCTGCAGGACCCAGCTCAACGCGGCCCAGTGCGGCCAGCACGGCCGTGAGCTGGGTCCGATCACGTCCTGCACGGACCCGAATGGGTGCTGTCGTGGCCGGGCGGGCCGGATCCCTCCCGAGCGCCAGGAGGCCTATCCGCTGGCGCCTCTCAAGTGCATGCTGAACCAGCGACGCGGCTGTGGTGACGGCCAGCTCGGCGGTCTCCTCCGCCTCCGTCGGGCTGCCCGGGTAATCGCTGCGACGCAGGTTGAGGACCAGCATGTTGTCGATCTGGGCCGACACCTCGAACAGCTTCGACTGGAGCCGCCCGGTGTGGGCTGTTGCCCGCCAGTGCACTCGTCTGAGGCCGTCGCCGTGCTGGTAGGGGCGGACCCCGATGACCTGGGTGGGGTCCTCCAGCACGCGCTGGCGCGCTCGCACCTGGCCGGCGGGGCGCCGCGAGGGCAGCCTTGCATGAGTAATCGGCACTATGCGGGGAAAGACGGTGATCGCATCGCCGATTGCGGCGCGCCGCTCGACGTGTGCCAGGCCAAAGACGTCGCCCGACCGCAGAAGCACAGGCCCGAGCTGGTAGTACCCGCGCCGGGCGCCGTGCAGGGTGTAGCGGAAGCTGAATGAGCGGCGGCCTCGCAGCGGCCCCACTCGGCCGCGCAGACCGGTAATGGGCAGCCCCGCGGGAAGCGATTCCGCTGCCACCAGCCACATCACCGGAAGGCGGGAGCTGTTCCTCACCGTGACCTCGACTGTCGCCTGTCCCTCGTGGGCGATGAGGTTAACCGACATCTGGCGGGTTGCCGCCAATCCGCGCGCGGCGAGCCGGGCGGCAAGGGTGCCCAGGGCCCAGACTGCAAGCATCAGGGCGCCGACCCAGGCGAAGGCGGCCGTGGCTGTGGCCCGCGCGAGCACGAGAGCCAGGGCTGCCAGCATCACCCATAGCAGCGGCAGCACCATCCGTCAGCCTCCGAACACTAGCTCTGTGACAGCAGTTGGCGCGCCCGCTCCGCCACGCCCTCCACCGTGAACCCTAGCTTCTCTGCGATCACCTTCCAGGGGGCCGAGAAGCCGTAGCGGTCGACTCCGAGCACCGCGCCCTTGGGGCCGACATACTTGTCCCATCCGAAGGAGGCACCGGCCTCGACCGCAAGCCGTCGCTTCACTGACTTGGGAAGAACCTCCTGCCGGTATGCCTCGGGCTGGGCGTCGAAGACCTCCCAGCAGGCGAGGTTGACGACGCGGACCCGCCGCCCTTCTTCCGCCAGAAGCCCGGCGGCCTCAACCGCAACGTGAACCTCCGAGCCGGAGCCGAGGAGGATTATCTCGGGGTCATCGGCATCCAGCAAGGCGTACCCGCCCCGCCGAACCATGTCGGCCGAGCTTAGCTTGCTGCGGTCGAGCACTGGTACGTTCTGACGCGTGAGGAGCAGCGCCGTCGGACCATCCTTCCTCTCCAGGGCCATGAGCCACGCGACGGCCGTCTCGGCCGCGTCGGCGGGCCGTATCACGTGGAGATTCGGCATTGTGCGCAGGGCGGCGAAGTGCTCGATGGGCTCGTGAGTCGGCCCGTCTTCGCCAAGGAAGACACTGTCGTGTGTGAACACGTAGATGACCTGCAGCCCGGACAAGGCGGCGAGTCTCACCGAGGGCCTCATGTAGTCGGAGAACACCAGGAAGGTCCCGCCGTAGGGGATGAATCCCCCGTGCAGCGCCATCCCGTTGAGGATGCCTCCCATCCCGTGTTCACGGACCCCGAAGTGCAGGTTCCGCCCGGCGTAGGCATCCTTCTGGGCCGCCTCCTCGCTCTTGACGTACGTCTTCGTGGAAGGATGGAGATCGGCCGAACCGCCCGCCAGCCCCGGCAGCTCGGCACTCAGCACCTGGAGCACCTCTCCCGAGGCATTGCGTGTCGCGATGCCTTTGCCTATCTCGAACTGCGGCAGCCGGTCCGCGAGTCCGTCCGGGACTGCTCCTGACATGCGAGTATCCCACACGGAGGCGAGCTCTGGATTGGCTTCACGCCAGGAGGCAAACCGCCTCTGCCACGCCTCGGCCTCCGCGTCCAGCTCTGCGCGCCGCGCCGCCAACGTCTCCCGGACGATGTCGGGGACGAAGAACAGCGGCTCGGCGGGATACCCCAGATTCTCTTTGGTGAGCCTCACCTCGTCTTCGCCGAGCGGGGCGCCGTGTGCTTCGGCATCGTCCTGCATGTTCGGGCTGCCCTTCGCGATGTGCGTCCGGGAGACGATGATGCTTGGCCTCTCGCTCTCGGCCCGCGCGGCCTCGATCGCCCGCGACACCGCCGCTCGATCATGCCCGTCAATGCGCTGAACGTGCCACCTGTAAGCCTCGAAGCGATGCCCGACATCCTCACTCATGGCGAGAGCTGTGTCGCCCTCGATCGTGATGTGATTGTCATCGTAGAGATAGACGATCTTCCCCAGACCGAGGTGTCCGGCGATGGCCGCCGCCTCGTGAGAGATCCCCTCCATGACGTCGCCGTCGCTGCAGATGGCATATGTGAAGTGATCGACGATCTGCTCACCGTCACGGTTGAAGTGCGCTGCCAGCATTCGCTCCGCCAAGGCCATGCCGACGCCGTTGGCGAACCCCTGCCCCAAGGGCCCTGTGGTGGTCTCCACGCCCGGCGCGCAGCCATACTCGGGGTGCCCGGGAGTTCGGCTCTCCCACTGCCGGAACTGCATGAGGTCCTCCATCTGCATGTCGTAGCCGAAGAGGTGGAGGAGGGAGTAAAGGAGCATGGAGCCGTGGCCGGCGGAGAGAACAAACCGGTCGCGGTTCGGCCAATCGGGAGTGGCAGGACTGTGCTTGAGGAAGCGGGACCACAGCACATAGGACGCGTCCGCCATGCCCATGGGCATGCCGGGGTGACCCGAGTTCGCCTTCTGAACCGCGTCCATGGCCAGGGCGCGTATTGTGTTCACGGCTAGCTCATCGAGGTCGTCGCCCGACAGATCGCGTCCATGCGTCTTGGGATCGGCCGGTAGGGGCTTCTTGTCGCTCACCTGACAGCTCCTGAGAGGTGGTTCCGGCAGGCTAGGCGCGCCTGCCTGCCATCGTTCTTTTGGCCTGCGGGGTGGGCAAGTCCTGCCTGGCCCGCGGCCGTGAACGCCGCCGCGAGAACTAATCGCGGCCTAGTAGCGTCAGTAAGGGTAGTCGGATGGCCGCCAAGACTCGTCTTCCTCTGCAAGGGGAGATCGGCGCGGCAACGGGGAAGGTAGGCACCGACTTTCGCCTGCGGCGTCGGTGACGGCCGTCGTGCTCTGGGCGAGACGGCAACGATAGGAGCGTCCCACATGAGAGTATGGGCAACTGCAGTTGCGGCGGGCACAGCAATTCTGCTTTCATATGGCCCGGCATTGGGCAAGACGGTCTCCACGAACCTGGTGCCGAACCCCTCGCTGGAGGAGGGCGTGGGCGATCCCGCGGGGTGGACGGCCTTCTCTCTCGGCGGCTACGCCTGGGAGTACAACGGCCTTGATGGCGAGCGCTGTCTCAGTGTGGCCGGGCTGGGCCGAGATAGCTCATGGTGGGCTCCGAAGGATTTCCTCGCTTTCGAGCCAAACCGCGTCTATCACCTCTCCTACTGGGCGAGGCGGGGTCCGCAGTCAGCCGGCGGGACGGTGATAGCCGGCCTCGAGTCGGTCAACAGAGACGCCTCCGTTGGCACCGACTGGACGAGAAGAGAGTTCTACTTCCGGACTCCCGACGCGGTTGTGTCGAGCCAGCTCTTCAGGCTGGGGCAGTGGCACCTCAAGGGGACAGTCTTCTTCGACAACGTGACCGTTACCCCCGCTGTGCCGGTCGTTCGTGGGCCCGGGGAGATGGACATCGAACTCGGGGAAGGCGAGAGCATCGTCGAAGGGCGCTACGAGGCCTCCCACCGGCTCTCGGGGCTGGGATCGACGGACTTCCGCTGCTTGGATCGCTTCACCGCGAGCTTCAACACCAACCGATGGGTCTTTAACGGGACACAACACGTCACGTACAGGCATGCCGTGGGACGCCTACGGCACGACGAGCCCGAGGTTGAGGTGGCCGTCAACTGGCATGCTCGGGGCTCTGTGGTCGTGCACGCGAGTGCCGACGGTGCGACGTGGGTGACGCTGGGCGAAGTGGACTCGGCGAAGACTGCAGCCTTCCCCGTGCCGCATGAGCTTCTGCCGGCACGCGAGGTGTGGGTGCGTCTCACCGGCACACCCGGGGCCGAACTGCAAGTGAACCGATACGTCTACCGATCCGTGTTGAGGGAGGCCGAGTCGATCCGTCAGATGATCGGGACAACGTCGTACATTGCGCTGCTGGAGAGGAGCGACGATCTGACGGTGGAGGTGGCGGAGCTCGGCGATCTGCGTCCGGGCGCGGACGGCGCGGCCGAGCTGATTGTCCAGAATCGTGGCCCTCGCCGCTCACTCAGGCTTCGGCTCATCGCGGAGACAGGCGGCGTGGTAGCGGACGAGGCGGTCACCAGATTCTCCCTCTCCCCAGACGGGAACCGCCGGGCTATCCTTCCTCTGGTCCTGGAGGCCGCGGGCGCCTACCTGCTCCGAATGGAGTGCACAGAGATCCCCTCTGAAGAGCTGCTGTGGGCAGCCGAATCGACGGTGAGCATATCCCCGCTCTATGACTCCCGGGGCGGAGCGGTGCTTCACAAGGACCGTGCCCTTGCGATCTGGTCCTGCGAGCCGGAGCGGAAGGTCAGCCGCGGCCGCCCGATCCCCGGGACCGGTGCCAGCGCTGTGAGGATCGAGGCCGCGGCCAACGAGTATGAGGCCGCCCAGCTCGTGTTGACACCGCGCCAGGCCCTCCGAGGCTGCAGAATCACAGCAGGTGATCTCGTCAGCGACTCCGGCGCACGGATCGCTGCCAATGACATCGAGATCCGCATTGTCGAATACGTTCCGGTCGAGCATCCCACCGACGAGTTGGGGGCCGTCGATGACTGGCCCGACCCCCTGCCGTTACACGATGCGCCCGTCGACCTCGCTGCTGGTATGAACCAGCCGTTCTGGGTGAGCGTTCGCGTGCCCCCCGGCACCGCGGCCGGCGACTACCGGGGACACCTGGCCCTTCGCGCCGACGGCGCCTCATATGAGCTGCCAATGGTTGTGCACGTCTGGGATTTCGAACTGCCGAAGGTGACGCACTTGCGTAGCGGATTCGGCCTGTCCGACTGGCTCATCCGCCGCTACCACAATCTCTCATCGGAAGAAGAACTGCGGCAGGTCTATCGGCTCTACTTGCGTGAATTCGCGGAACACCGCGTCGCACCCTACAGGTTCGGCCGCCCCATCCAGGTGGAGTGGGAGAAAGGCGCGCACGACTACGTCGAACCCAAGCTCGACTTCTCCGCCTTCGATGAGGACGCCCAATTCGCTCTCGACGAACTCGGCTTCAATAGTTTCGTGTTAGGGCTGGACGGCCTCGGCGGGGGCACGTACCACTCGCGGCGGCCCGGCCGCATCCTGGACCTCGAACAGGGCGCCCCTGACTACGAGAGGAGCTTCGGCCGCTACGCTCGAGCCGTGCAGGCGTATCTCGAACAGCGGGGATGGCTGGATGAGGCCTACGTGTACTGGTTCGATGAGCCGCAGGAGAAGGACTATGAGTTCGTGCGGGAGGGGATGGAGCTGATTCACCGGGCGGCCCCCAAGGTGACCCGTATGCTCACAGAGCATCCCGACCCGCGCCTCTACGGCGCGGTGGACCTGTGGTGCATACCGACCTTCACCCTGACCCCCACCACTGTGCGCGACCGCCAGACGGCGGACGACGAGTTCTGGTGGTATCTCTGCACGGCTCCGAAAGCGCCGTACTTCACGCTCTTCTTGGATCATTATGCGACCGAGCTCCGTCTGTGGTCGTGGGCTACGTGGAAGTACGGTCTCGACGGCCTCCTCGTGTGGCAGACCATGTACTGGACGTCGGAGCATGCCTACCCCGGCGATCAAGTGCAGAATCCCTGGCAGGACGCGATGAGCTGGACCTCTGGGTACGGACTGGAGCCGGGCGAGCGGCGCCCGTGGGGGAACGGGGACGGGAGGTTCCTGTACCCGCCGAACCGCACCCCGGGTGTGGATGACACCAAGTACCTGGAAGGACCAGTGCCGTCCATTCGGTGGGAGCTTCTGCGGGACGGCATCGAAGACTTCGAGTACTTCTGGCTCCTTAGGCAACACGTGGACCGGCTCAAGGAGGCTGGCGTCGATCCGTCAGTATACGGAGAGGCGGAGACGCTGCTCCAGGTCCCGGCCGAAGTCTGCTCCAGCCTGACTGACTTCACAACGACGCCGGAACCGATCCACGCCCACCGGGCCAGGCTTGCGGAGGCCATCGAGCGGCTGCGACGCTACGAGTCGGGCAATCCCTAGGCTTCGCGAAGGAAGGGATCGAGCGCTCCTAGGCGAGCGGCCTTGTCGACGAGCGGTGTCTTTGCTCCATCGGCGTAGAAGTTGTGGGTGAGCCACTGTCCCCAGAGGGGCGATGGCTCGCGCGAGACGTGGTCCTGAAGGAAGGTCAGCGTCGCCGCGCCCACAAGTCGGCCCAGGATGTAGTTGTGGACGTACACCGGATCAAGCGAGCGGAAGCTGTCCAGCGGCCAGAGTGTCTCGTCGCCGACGTCTATGTCCATCTCGGAGTAGCAGTTTCGGTAGAGGTCCTCGGGCGCGCTCTGGTCCTCCCACAGCTTCATCTCAAAGTTGAAGGAGGCGACGAGCCGGGCGTTCTCCAGGACGCCCTCCACGCGGTGTGCACGCCTAGCCGCGCCGGATGCGCCTCCGTAGATGGCCTCGAATTCCGGCGTCGCCTCCGCGATCAGCTCGAATCCCTCGCCGAACGCCTCGTCGGTCGAGGTCGGCAGCAGACGAAGGATGTCCGCATCGCGGTTCAGCGCGCGCCCGACGGCATGTCCCAGCTCGTGAAATACGAGCGCCGGAGCCGGGGATTCGCGCAGCGAGAGTCGGATGTCGTGTGGTCCGCAGTCGAGCACGAATCCCGCGGCGCGTCCTGGTTCGGCTTCGAGATGAACTCCACCTAGGGCCGAGTCAAGCCCGGTCCTCTCCAGCACCGCGTGCGCCGCCGGGACTACTTCGAACTGACCGGGTGTCGGACCGATCTCGCCAAGGAGGGAGTACCAATCGGGCAGAGAACGCAGCCCGAGGCTCTTCTGCGCCTGGCGGCGCTCTTCGGCCTGTTCCTCCACCAGCCGCGTGAACGCTCTGCGAACGGTGTGGCAGGAGAGTTCCTAATTCCAGAACACAAGGGCGGGATAGCTCCTATATCCGTGCTCGCCCGCCGCCGCGTCTCGCAGCGACATAAGCTCAAGCACGCGACTGCGAATCGCTGCGACGTCTCGGCGGCTGTCGTCGACGAACAGGGCGCGGTCGATCCAGTTGCGGCACTCGGCGACGCGTGGGCTTGCGTCTACCAAGATCCTCGCTGCTCGGCGTCGCCATACCTCACCAGCCCGGCCTGGCTCAGTGTCGATCTGAGCCGCGTGACCCCGGCAGAACCTATGGAGGTCGGCATCGAACGTATTCAGATCCCGGTCGGCGCCGCGAGCCCACACATCCCACTGGGCCCGCTGGCGACGCCACCAGAGGTCCATGAACTCCGCTTGCCATGCGCGCTGCGCGTCCGTCATTTGAACGCCTCGAAGCTGCGTTGGGCCTTTCGTTCGGGAACCTTGCATACCTGCACTGCGCGGCCTGCGCCGCCAAGTGCACAGCCCGTCACAGGACTGTCTTCGCGCAGCCCCGAATCCTTGGTCAGCAATCACTCAATGGCATGTTAGAGTGCAGCGAATGCTGAAGACGCGGCGCGCGAAACTAGCCTTGGTGGCGGCCGTTATGGTGACGGTCGCCGCGGTGGCTGTGTTCGCTCTGCGGCATTGGCGGGCAGAGCCGCCCCGTCGCGCCGATCGGGGGAAGTCAATGACCCATGCCAACCGACTGATAGACGAAAAGAGCCCGTACCTACAGCAACATGCCCATAACCCCGTTGACTGGTTTCCATGGGGTGAGGAGGCCTTCGAGAAGGCGAAGCGGGAGGGCAAGCCGATCTTCCTATCCGTCGGCTACTCGACCTGCTACTGGTGCCACGTGATGGAGCGAGAGAGCTTTGAGAATGAGGAGATAGCGGCCATCCTCAACGAGAACTTCGTCTCGATCAAGGTCGACCGCGAGGAGCGGCCGGACATCGACCAGCTGTACATGGACGCGGTACAGGCGATGACCGGGCGAGGCGGGTGGCCGATGTCGGTCTTTCTCACTCCCGACGGCCGGCCGTTCTTCGGCGGGACCTACTTCCCACGTGAGCAGTTCGCAGCCGCGCTTGCCCGAATCGCGGCGCTGTTTCGGGAGGACCGCGACCAGGTGGAGGAGGCGGCCGCCGAGATCGTGCGCGCGGTGGAGCGCATGGCAGCAGTGCCGGAGGCCGAGCCCGGCGTGCACTTGGGTCGGCATCTCGTGGGCCGCGCGCTTAAGGCACTTCACCGCACTTTCGATGCGGAGAACGGCGGCTTCGGCACCGCGCCGAAGTTCCCGCCGCACACCGCCCTCGCTCTCCTGTCTTACGAGTACTCGCATGGCCGCGGCGAGGGACTGCTGGAGATGGCCAAGCTCACGCTCGACACGATGGCGCTGGGCGGGATCCACGACCACATCGGCGGCGGCTTCCATCGCTACGCCACCGATGAACGGTGGTTCCTTCCTCACTTCGAGAAAATGCTCTACGACAACGCGCTGCTGTCCCGCAGCTACGTCGAGGCGTATGCCATGACGGGAGACGACTTCTATCGTGATGTGGCCGAGGGGATCTACGCTTGGATTGAGCGGGAGATGATCAGCCCAGAAGGCGCCTTCTACTCGGCGCTCGACGCAGAGAGCGAGGGGATCGAGGGGCAGTTCTACCTCTGGACGAGCGGTGAGATCGAAGAGGTGCTTGGCGGCGCCGACGCCCGACTCCTCTCAGAGATCTACGGCGTAGAAGAAGGGGGCAACTACGCCGAGGAGGCGACCGGTCGGCAGACCGGCGAGAATATCCTCCACATCAAGCGCCGTCCGTCGGCTCTGGCCGCAGAGCGGGACGCCGATCCCGAAGAGATGAAGAGCCGGCTTGCCGACGCGCGGCAGAAGCTGCTCGAAGCGCGTGAGCGGAGGACGCGGCCGGGCCGAGACGACAAGATCCTTGCCTCGTGGAACGGTCTGATGGTCGGCAGCCTCGCCTATGCGGG
>JALGXV010000373.1 GCA_029821885.1 Candidatus Hebobacteria bacterium | reverse complement strand
GGCGGAAGAAGGTGCCCCGGGCGGCGAGAGCGTCGAGGGCCGGTGTGAGGGCCCGATCGGAGCCCGCGCCTCCGACGTGGTCGTAGCGCAGGGAGCAGATCTCCACCAGCACCAGCGTGTTCTCCGACAGCCCGCGCTCTTCCAGCGCCGCCAGCAGAGTCGCCAATGCATCGTCCGCTTTCCGGACGCCCCCGGCGTAGAGGTCGAGTATCCGGTCGACGTGATCCTGCGTCACCTTCGACCAGTTCTGAGGGCGCTGGAACCAGAACAGATTCAGCCGCTTCCAGTAGTAGCTGTAGGGAGGGTTGTAGGGGTTGTGCGCGTCGTAGAGGAGGAAGAAGGCGAAGAACGGCCTGCTTTCGTCGATGGTATCGAGCCATTCGAGGCTGCGGCTCACCAGGGAGTGGCCGTCTCGCGGCACCTCGCAGTCATACTGGTCGAACCCCTGGTGCACCCCGAAGACCGGCCAGGCGTTGACGTTGGAGACGAATCCCCCGGTCTGGTAGCCGGCCTCCTTCAGCGCCTCGGCGATGGTGATGGCGCCGGACGGAAGCACATGCTTGGGGACGAACCCCTCGGCCACGATCTCCTCGGGCGTTGCCCCATGGTAGAGGCCGTGCGCCCGGCGGAAGAAGGTGCCCCGGGCGGCGAGAGCGTCGAGGGCCGGTGTGAGGGCCCGATCGGAGCCCGCGCCTCCGACGTGGTCGTAGCGCAGGGAGCAGATCTCCACCAGCACCACATTCAGCGGGCCCTTGGGCCCCGGCCGCAGGCGGTACACCGCGTACCCCGCAGCCGCCACCGCGGCCAAGATCAAGAGGAGGACAAGTGCCCGCCTCACCGGTGGCTGCCCTCCCCGGGTCGGAGCGCGGTCGGTGGCCCACCCCCGCCGCGGAGGTGGGTGGGCTTCGTCTCTCTGACGCTGAGTCGCCGACGATTGCTCATGCCCTATTGTACGCGGCCGGCGGCGAGCAGACAAGTGAGAGCGCAGGGCCCGCGCCTTCGGGAGCCGAACTCGCGAAGCAGTGAAGCAGGCTCGGCCAGCGTGAGGCCCGCCGCCTCACCAGCTTCCGCTGGCGCCCCCGCCGCTGCTGGAACCCCCGTCATCCTGAGCGGCCTGTCCGACGAAGCCTCGGCGGAGTCGGAAGCGAAGGCCTGCCCTGAGCCTGCCGAATGGGATCTTGGGATCGGCGGCGATGCGGGCTACTGCGCGGTCGGTCAGCTCCCCACGTCTGCATGAACCTCAATGGAGATGGGGAGGAAGGGGACCTGCTTCTCCAGGATCGTCTGCTCCTCGTCATCACCCTCGAGCAGTCCCCTTGCAGTGAGGTGGACTCGGTACCAGTCAACGCCGCCGGCTTGCTCTTCGGAGTACGTCCCCCCACCGCCGGCGGCCCCGGTACCCCGCTCGCCGGCCGCGTCATAGGTCACGTGCCGCCACAGCACCTTTGACTCGGCCTCCCCCCGACTGATGGAGATCGTGATGGAACTGTCCTCCGGCAGGTGTAGGTTCCAACTGCTCCTCTCCTCTATCGCGGCCCCCAGCAGCTTCATCTGATCCGGGCTCAGGCCTCCCGGGGCCTCCAGGGTGCCCGCGTGGGCCGACTCCCACTGGGCTGAGTGCAGGCTGCCGAGGAACCGCAGCACGGCCGGATTCTCCTTCGCCAGGGCGAAGGCGGCTCCCCAGGTCGAGCGGCGGGCCGCGTCGAGGAGATCTCCCGGCTCTGCGTAGGGCACGACGGCCCCGTACTGAATCTGCAGGTCGCTGAGGCTCCCGATCCAGAAGGTCCACCCCGCGGGATCGACGGGCAGGTCGAACTCGGCCGTCTCGGCGCGCTCGCCGGACGCATCGGGCCCTGGCAGGTAGGGCTCGACCTGGCCGTCGAGCCAGTCCAACAGCGCCTGCGGCAGCATGGCTGCGCGCCAGATATCGCGGTTGGCGGTGCGGAAAGCGAGGAAGCGCCCCGCGTCACCCCACTCCCATTCCGGGCTCCTCATGAAGTTGCGGCCGGGCGTGTCACAGAAGGCCTTGAGGGCCGCCAACGCGCTGACGCCGCCCCCTTTCACGCCCGCCCCGGATAGGTCGGCCTTCGCGTCGAGCAGCCCATCGGCGATGAGGTGCAGGCCGGTCGCCCTGCCGACTTCCTCTTCGATCTCCCAGGCGGGATGTGTGCCAGTGGGGAGGGAGAGAGTGGTGTTCTCGAGCAGCTCACGCATCTCATCCGACAGCGACCTGCCCCCGGCCTGGCGCCGGCGTGCGCTCCGCTCTTCAGCGACGATCTCGGCCTCGCGGCCTGCGATGTAGGCCTCCTCCTGGTCGGGGGTGATGGTCTCGCCGAGCGCCCGTCGAAGGGCGACTTCGTCCTTGGGGCGGGAGCGGATGTCGCCTGACACATTGATCACCGTCACGGCATCATCAAACCCAGGCCAGCTCTCTATCGGATCGCTGTGGTAGCGTGGCGCCTCCAGGTGAACGCGACCCCGGGAGTCGATGACCAGCATACAGAACGCCTCCGGGTCGTTGTAGTCCACATCGTAGTCCGGGAATACTGCCGCCAGCGCATCTTTGTCCTCTTGTGGGAGAGGCGCAAGGTTGATGCCAGTGCAGAAGCTCTGTACGGTGTCAGGCGGAAGCGATGGCTCGAACCGGATCGTCTCCAGCAGCCGACGCAGGTGCTCCGATACGACCTGAGCTGCGGTGCGCCGCGCCGGATCGAGAGTGGTCAGCAGGAGGGCGTCGTCCCGTCCCAGATAGAGGTCGATGGCCTCCTCCCGCGGCAGCTCGAGAGCTTCCTCGATCTGGCCGCGCCGGTCCTTGATCGCCTGGACCCGGGCTTCGCTTTCCTGGCGGGCCTGCGTCTCTCGCCTGCGCAGGTTGGCCACCGCACCCTCCGCGATGCTCGTGCCGAGCAGATAGTAGCTGGACCCGGCCCCGCTGCCCGTGCAGCCGAAGGTGCAGTCGGTCACCCATGTGAGCTGGGCCATGAGGTCGCGAAGAGTGGGCGGGCCATCGGGATTCAGAAAGACATGCACGCGGAGGCGCCGGTTCTCGTCATCGTGGGGCCAGAAGCCGATGGCGACGCCCGTCTGCTCCGCCATGTCGGCGAAGAGATCGACGAGCGAGACGCCGGCCCGCCAGCAGGAGACGGGCTCGTCGAGGCGCGGGTCGTGCTGCTCTCCCCCCGGCCACGACTCCCCTGCCTCCCAGGCGTAGAGCGCCCGGCCGCCAGGACCCTGGCCCTCCGGCACCAGCAGCGTCGCGGCCTCGACCGGAGCGGCCGTCGCGAGCGATGCAACCAGCGAAGCAACGGCCAACAGCACGATGCCGGTACGCCAGGCACGCGATGTGCCCATACCATCCC
>JALGXV010000091.1 GCA_029821885.1 Candidatus Hebobacteria bacterium | reverse complement strand
GTCGGGCAGGTAGATCACGCCGCACTTGTACCCGAAGATCCAGCCCGCGTGGCCCCACCATCGGATGCCGTTGATCTCGTTCTTGGCGATGCCGAGGCCGTAGCCGTTCATCCAATCTTCGCCGGGGGTCGGGGAATGGAAGGACAGCATCTGTTGCCGCGAGTCCGGCGTGAGCACGTCGCCCTCAATGAGGTCAACCAGCCACCTGGCGAGGTCCTCTGGTGTGCAGTACAGCTCTCCGCCGGCCCAGGAGCAGATGGCCGTGTTCGGCTGTGCCGTCAGATCGTCGAGGGCGCCATCGCCGTCGAGATCGCGCCAGGCGTGGGCGATCTCGAAGCCCGGCGGCACGGACTCGCCCGGCACCGCGAAGACGCTCGTCAGGCCGAGGGGCTCGAAGAAGCGGGCGCGGAGCTCTTCGTCGACATCCGACCCGGTGACGCGTGCGGCAATCAGCTGGAGCAGAAGATAGTTCGTGCTGGAGTAATGCCAGCCCGCGCCGGAGGCGAAGTAGGGCTCGCCCACCAGAGTGGTGATGATCTCCTCGGGCGTCCAGTGCTTGTTCAAGTCCAGCGAGGACAGGGGGCGACGGGCGAGCGAATCGGGATGCTCCACATAGTCGAAGACCCCGCTCGTGTGGTTGAGAAGCTGACGCACTGTGATGTCGGGGCTGATGTGCTCGTATGTTGGCAGCCACTTGCCGATGGGAGCGTCGAGCGAGAGCCGCTTCTCGTCGGCCAGCTGAAGGATCAGGGCCGCGATCAAGTTCTTCTTGATGCTGGCCATCTGGAAGACCATGCGTGGGTCGAGGGCCTTGGCGGGGGCGCGCTCGGACACGCCGCTGGTGCCGAGCCAGACATCGCGCCCGGGGATGATGAGAGCGGCCGACACGCCGACGCCCTGTCCGGCCTTGAGCGCTTCATCGAGGGTCTGCTGCAGTGCCGTTTCCATAGAGGGTGTCTCCTCCTCGGGGGCATCAGCACAGCCGGCGCCGGCGAAGCACGCGGCAAGCGCCAGGAGCAAGGCAGCCAGATTTCGCGTCACTCTGGTCCCTCCTTTGCCTGTGCAGGAACTCATCCCACGCCCGGGTTGCTCGTAGTGGCTCTATTGGTGCTGTTCCCCCTCGTCCAGGCCCCTTCCGAGGGGGTCCTGAGAGGCGCTGCCGGAGCAATCGGCCGGCCCGGCCGATTCCCGCCCTGCGGACCGCCTGGGCTGGTCCTGCACTCCCGTAGGGGCTTCTGGCAGCCTGGACAGCGATTGAGGGGTGTGCTCATGATATTCAAACCTCAGATGGTGATGCTAGCAGATCTCTCTGCGTCTGTCAAGCGGGATTTTAGAAATTCTGATATGGATATTCAATATTCTGAATCTGAAGCCGCTGCTGGGACTGGGGGACGGCGCCGGGGGAGTCGCATCCCGCCCGGGGGCGTGCCCGAGCCGCAACTCAGCCTCCCCGCCAGGCCGGTCGGGAACGCGGCCGGGATGAGAAGAAGGCGCTCGGTCTGCCACCTCCTCGCGTGCGTTCGCCGGGGGGCGGGCCGATCGACGAGAGCGGCATGTGATGTGCCGCGGTCCACACCACAACACTCTCGCGGCAGGTGAAGTCGCACCCGCGGCGAAGTCGCCGTGCGAACTGCTACGAGTTCGGCTGGGTGTCGGTTGGGCACCAGACCGGACACATGAGGAGAGAAGAGAGGACGGGTCATGGTTCACTGCAGACGAGCGCTGGTCGCGGCTGTTCTGGTGCTGACCCTAGCGGCCATGTGCGGCGGCTGCGGCCCGAAAGAGCCTCCCCCACCCGGCGGCGCCTTCATCGATCCGTCGCAGGCGGCTGTCGACATATCGAGCACCGCTCGCCGTCCCGGAGGAGGAGGCGCGGTACCCGTGGCGCTTCCGCCCGCGCCGGCGCCAAGGCCAGGGCAGGACCCGGCCGAGGTGGAGGCGGAGATGGACGACTATCTCCAGCGTGCCCGGGAGTACGAGGAAGAGCAGGAGAGAATCCGGCAGCAAGAGCTCGAGTCGGCCGAACCCTCCGACGAATGGGTCCCGATGCCCGAAGCCCCCGGCGAGGAGGAGGAGGCCCTGCCGGCCGAAGAGGAGAGCGAGGGCTATCCCTCCACTTGAGCGCGCTCGTCCCGTGGTCGCCGACCGTGCCCGGCCGGCAGGGCTCGGGCGCTCCCGTTCCTAATGGTAGTGTGATGCCGGCGGTGGTGCGCGTCTGCGCGGCCGCCCGCGGCGGCAACCGGAGCGAGTCGCAGTGGCGAGTGAGAGATCGGCGGGCGGGCCCGCGATGAGGACTACCAGCAGCACCCTCACGCTCGCCAACTGGTGGGACCACTTCCTGGCGCGCTGGGGGGTGAACCGCTCGGGCCACCGGGTCGAGCCCGGCCTCTACGCGCTGGGAGACCCGACGCCGGACTCGCCCGTGTTGGTGACGGCCAACTACACGCTGAGCTTCGACGCCCTCCGCTCCGCCTTGAGAAACACCGACGCCTACCTGCTCGTGCTGGATACCGAAGGCATCAACGTCTGGTGCGCGGCCGGGAAGGGCACCTTCGGCACCGAGGAGCTGGGACACAGGATTGAGGCGACGGAGCTGGCCGGGATCGTCCGCCATCGGGAGCTGATCCTGCCGCAGCTCGGCGCCCCCGGCGTGAATGCACACGAGGTGCAACGCGGCAGCGGATTCAGCGTCAAGTACGGCCCCGTCCGGGCGGCCGACCTGGAGGCCTACCTGGCCGCGGGTGAGGCCGCGCCGGAGATGCGGCGGGTGCGGTTCGGCCTCCTCGACCGCGTCCTGCTGATGCCGGTCGAACTCGTCCATGTGTTCTGGCCCACCATGGGGGTCGCGCTCCTGCTGTGGCTCGCGGCCGGGGGACTCTTCGCCGCCGGCCTGGTGTCCGCGGTGGCGGCCGGGGTGGTGCTGTTCCCGATCTTGCTGCCCTGGATCCCGACCCGAGACTTCACCAGCAAGGGATTCGTGCTCGGCGGCACCGTCTGCACGCCCTTCGCCTTGACTCTCCTCCCATGGAAGCAGGGCGGCCTGGCCTGGATTGGGCCGGCATGGGCGGGCGCGTTTCTTCTGATGGCGCTTCCGGTGGCGGGGTTCCTCGCGCTCAACTTCACGGGGTCGACTCCGTTCACTTCTCGAACCGGCGTGCGCCGGGAGATACAGAAGTACACGCGGCCCATGGCGGCGATGCTCGGCGGTGGTATGATATTGCTGATAGCGCTCATCGTCATCGGCCTGGTATCAGAGAGATGATGTCATCGGTCTCCGCGGCGAATACGCTGGAATATGATCCTGAGCGGTGCGTCAACTGCGGCCTGTGCAGCGCGGTCTGTCCCCACGGGGTGTTCGCGGAGGGACACCGCGCGGCCGAGGTGGTCAAGGCGGAGGCCTGCATGGAGTGCGGCGCCTGCCAGCTCAACTGCCCGAGCGGCGCCATCCGTGTCGAGAGCGGCGTCGGCTGCGCCTATGCCCTCATGCGGGCCGCCCTCAAAGGCAAGAAGGAAGGCGGCTGCGACTGCGGCGGCGATAACACCTGCTGCTGAAGAGGAGCCGGCCTTCTCCCTCCCTTTGGCATCATGCTGTTCGTCCTGACCCGGCGCGACGCTGGTAGATCGGTCCTCTTCAGGCATCTCCATCCGGCCGCTGCCGCGCCTCGGGCGCGTGCCACTCACCTGGCGCAACTGTAAAGGAGGCCCTCCGCTCACAGGCGAATGAGGCCGGCATGCCAGCCGCGCTGGGCCATCGCGAGCGGGTGCTGCGCTCCATCGAGCATCGCGACATCGACCGCGTCGCCTGCTACTTCGCCGCGGAGGAGGAGACGCAGGCGATGCTTCAGGCCCGCCTCGGCCTCCGGGACGCGCAGGAGGCAACGCGCTTCTTCGACGCCGACACCATCCAGGTGACGGTCTACTGCGCCCTTCCCGATCTGTCGGCGGTCCAGTGCATTGAGGACCTGGCGGGATTGCCGTGGCCGAGCCGCGAGCGGGTGGACCTGGCGGCCGAGGTGGCGCGTGTGCGGGAGGCCCGCGCCACCGGCCTAGCGGTGATGGGCGGCGCCTGGGCAACCATCTTCACCGGTGCGCGGCGGAGCATGGGCGAGGCGCGCTACCTGTTGGCGATGGTGGATGAGCCCGAGCTGATCGCCGAGATCACCCGCCGGGCCGCCGAGGGCTTCCTGGACATCAATGAGGCGCTCTTCTCGGAATGCGCCGACTGCCTCGATGTCTTCTACTTCGGCACTGATTTCGGCACTCAGCGCTCGCTCTTCATCGGCCCCGAGGCTGTCCGGCGTTTCTTCCTGGCGCATCTCGCGCGGCTCGCCGAGCACGCCCGCGGCTTTGGGCTCAAGGTGATGTTCCACACGTGTGGGGCGGTGGCCGACCTCATCCCGGAGTTCGTCACCTGCGGCATCGATGTGCTCGACCCGGTTCAAGTGGCAGCGGCGGCGATGGCGCCCGAGATGCTGTCGGCGCGGTTCGGCGGCCGGATCGCCTTCCACGGCGGCATCAGCACTCAGACCCTACTTCCCCGCGCCACGCCCGATGAAGTGCGCGAGGCGACGGCCGAGACCATTCGGGCGCTTGGCCCCACGGGGTACATCGCCGGCCCCGACCAGTGGCTGATGTCGGACATCCCCATCGAGAACATGGTGGCGATGTACGAGGCGATACGCAGCTATGAGGTGGGCTGAGCTTGCGCCCTCGCGCCCCGGCTCCGAGTTGCGACGGAGGGTGGTGTGAGGCGGATCCGAACCGGTCGGTCCGCCCCGTTCATCCAGCGCGGACCCGCGGCGTCAACGCCCGCCGCGGGTTGTCCTTGAGGAGCGTGTCGATGGTGGCCTCGTCGACGCCGGCCTTCTTCATCGCCGGGACGAACTCCGTGAGCAGCTTATCGAACGGCCGCTGCTCGCCGCCGTTTGGCTCGCCGACGTTGTACCAGCCGCGGTCCTGTGAGATCAGGACCTGATCGATCAGGTCGGCTTCGATCAAGTCCTGGACCATCTCGAGGTGGCGCTCCGGCTCTTCCGGAGTGACGGCGTCCAGCTCGATCCACGCGCCGCGCCGGCCGGACTCGCGCCAGGCCTGGCGGTCTGCCTCCACGTCGCCGTGGACCCAGATGAAGGCGCTCGCCGCGACGCCCTCACTCTGGAGGACGTCCAACTCCTCGAGGGCGGTCTTGCTCTCGGTCGTGTGGGCGGCGATGGTGAGCCCGGTGCGCAGATGGGTGAGCGCGGCCGCCCGCGCGATCTTCCGCTGGATCGGATTCAGGTCGCCTTCGTTGGCAGCGATCTTGATGAAGCCGGGGCGAACGCCGGTGTCGCCGATACCCTCCTTCGCCTCCCGCGTCCAATCATCGGCCAGCGATTCCGCCGTCCCCTCCAGTGCGTACTTCGGCAGGTACGGATCCTTGTAGAGGCCGGTGTTGGTGATGATGTGGAGGCCGCTGGCCTCCGACACTCGCCTGAGCAAGACGGGGTCGCGGCCGAGGAACTTGGGGCTGCAATCCACGAACGTCTGCCCGCCGCCCTCCCGCACCACATCCAGATAGGGAAGCATCACCTGGTACACTTCGTCTCGCTGCCAGCGGTGCGGCCCGGTCTTGTCTCCGCCGATGAAGTCACACATGATGTGCTCGTGGATCAGCGTCACGCCCAGCTCGGCCGGCGCGATCGGGCCGGTGACCGTCTGAATCGCCTCCATCGCGTTCTCCTTCTCAGATGAGCCGCACTGCGCGAGCGCCTCCCGCGGATACAGCGCCGCCGCGGCTCCGGCCGCCGCAGCGCGTTTGAGAAACTTTCGTCGACTCACCATAGACGAACTCCGGCGGCCGAGCAGCACCTCGTCGGGACTCGCGGATACTTCCCCCATCGGCTGCGCTTCCCTGCGAACCATCGGTGTTTCGGGAGCTTGCTCCCGAAACGTGAATGAAGCAGGACGGAGGGCGCTCGGGGCAGGAGACACGCTCCTGCCTTACGGGACTTCCCCCATCGGCTGTGCTTCCCTGCTGGCTAGCGGAGGTCCACTCGGCCGAAGACTGCTGTTGCCAACAGCCCGGCGATGGGAGGGAAGAAGAGGGTGCAGGCCAGCCGGATGGCGGCGAACTTCCAGCCGAGAATGCCCAACTCCAGGGGCAGGCGCGCCACCGCCCAGAGCGACCACGCCGTGAGGAAGGCCACGATCGTGCCCACCCCCGCGCCCGTCCGCAGCAGCCCGGCCGCAATCGGCATGCTGACAAAGGGTCCACCGGGAGTGAACACCCCCGCCGCCGTTCCCAGCAGAATCCCCCGCAGTCCGGACCCGGGGCCGATCCAGGTGGAGATCAGCTCCTTCGGCAGGAGTGTCTGCACGAGCCCGGCCGCCAGGAAGGCGAACAGCAGCAGCGGCAGGACCTGCGCGGTGAGCTGCAGCCCTGTCTTCGCGCCCGCGACGTGCTCCCCCTGACCGCGGAAGTATCCGACGCACAGCAGCGCAAGCGCGAGCGCGCCCATGACGATGGTCGGGATGAGCATAGCGGTTCCCCTTCCCTTCGTGGTCATCGGTATCCCTTCGAGCCGACAGGCAATCGCGCCGGCCCCGCCACGGGCGCCGGCCAGCACAGGGCCTTAGCCGCCCACCCCCCCAATCCTCGTCGGGTCATAAGTGGTGGGGCAGGACCTCCGTGTCCTGCCTCCCCCAGTTGGGCAGGAGCTTGCCTCCTGCCTTGGCGCTTCGGCAGCTTGCTCCCGAAACGTGAGTGGGCCAGGACCGAGTTCACCCCGAGCGAACCCGAGGGGACTCCTGCCCTACGGGTCCTGTGCTATGATGGGCGGATGGCGCCGGGAGGTGGGAGCATGCAGATACGCAGGCTGGTGGAGGGAGACGAGGAGGCCGCATGCCGGCTCGTCGAGCAGGTGAAGTTCGCGATCGATGAGGTCGGAGATGTGTCGCTCGACCCCGCGGACATGGCCGCGCTCGTCGCCGACGAGCGCGCCTATCTTCTTGCGGCCTATGTGGATGAGAGGCCGGTCGGCCTGGTCTATGGCTACCGATTCCCCCGGCTCGATGGGCCGAGGCCGATGATGTTCCTCTACGAGACCGGAGTGCTGGAGCAGTACCGCAGGCGGGGCATCGGCCGCGCCCTGGTGGAGGAGCTGAAGCGCTTCGCCAGGGAGAGCGACTGCCGCAAGATGTTCGTTCCCACCCAGGCCTCCAATGAGCCGGCGATGGCGCTCTAT
Source organism: Candidatus Hebobacteria bacterium (assembly GCA_029821885.1). Classification (GTDB taxonomy): domain Bacteria; phylum Armatimonadota; class Hebobacteria; order Hebobacterales; family Hebobacteraceae; genus Hebobacterum. The sequence continues at coordinate 5,193 of JALGXV010000091.1, read as the reverse complement.
CGCGCCGCCGGCGGCGAAGGCGGCGCCGACCCAGACGGGGCCGCCTTCTGGTGGAATTGGTGAGGGGGCATTAGGCTTTCGCGTGAGGGGGCTCGGGGCCACGCCTGCCCATCGGCCCTCTGTTCCTCCGCAGCCAGAGCGCCGGCGTCGCGGACGTCGTTCACAGCGCTTTCTCGATATCCCACACACGCCTGTCATCTTCGGCAGGAAAGCGCATTCCGCTGTGGTAAGGGGCTCGCAGAGGGGAGACGCATCCTCCGTGAGTTCCTTGCTGAGAGCGGGACTCTCCTCCGATTACTGGGTCCGCGGACCGGGGACCCATACAAGGAGGCGCTCACCGATGTGTGTCCGGAAGCTGATTCTGTTGTGCGTCGTAGCGGCCGTGCTCTTCGCTCACCTGTTTGCCTCAGGCTCCTGTGCTCTGGGCGCGAATCTGCTGACGAATGGTGACTTCTCGGCCGGGGCCGACAGCTGGAACTTCGTGGATAACTGCTGGACGACGTTTGGGTACAACGACTACTGGATCACGGACGGCCAGGCCTACGTGCACTCGAACCGGGTCGGCGATGGTGGGGAGGGCTACCTCGTCCAGTCTCTCGACCATCCGATCCTGCCCACCTACTTCAGCGTTGACTACGAGGAGATGCTGAGCCATACGTGTGGCTCCATATTCATGGGGCTAACACCGGACGGGGACGTTTGGCCCGTCGTGTGCCCAGACTACCGCGTCGGCGGCAACGACCTCAACCCGAACTACGCATATCTCAACCTCCCGGGAGGCGTGTGGGAGGACTTCGCCCACAACGACACGAGCTTCGAGGAGGGGACGCTCGAGGTCATCTTCGACTACGACGCGATGGAGGCCACGGCTACCGTGACGTGCAGCAGCGGGACCCATTCCGCGGTGTTGCCTATCTCGTCACGTGAGGCAATGGTTATGACCGCGGTCTACGTGGGCGCCATCAACAACTGCTCCGACGGCCGGGACGACTATGAGGGCCGCTTCGACAACGTCGTCGTGGAGGGGCTGCCGTACGACTGCCCGCCGCCGTTCGCGGACGGCTTCGAGAACATCTCTGTGGGCAACTACCCCGCGGGGAACGGATGGCAGATGATGTTCAGCGGTGTGAGCGCCTACGTCTCCGACGACGTGGCCTACTCCGGCGCGCACTCGTTCCGCCTGCAGAGCCAGACCGGCTGGGCGCGGCACGACTACATCCAGCTGTGCGAGGTGCCCGACTGCCTCGTCTATGAGGGGGCCCTCAATATCCCGCCCGTCGGTCAGCAGGAGGCGGCCATCGGCTTCTTGACCGCCCATGGCAACCAGGGCCCAGCCTGGAACTACATCCGCATCGACGGCGCCCTTGGAATCGTGCGGTTCATCGGCACCGACGTGACGGTCGTCTCGGACTACGTGCCGGGCACGTGGTGCAAGGTGCGCGTCGCGCTCGACTACGCGGCCCTGACGGCCGACGTCTGGGTCGATGATGTCAAAGTCGCGGACGACCTGGGGATTCTCCCGAAGGAGTTCGACTGGGGCAGCTACGGCCACATCGTGTTGGACAAGTTCGGGGTCGTGGCCGGTGGCACCGCGACGGTGGCCTACTTCGACGATGTCGGCATTCAGGAAGGGTCCCTCGTCTCCCCCGTGTTCGAGCCCCCGATCGTGAACAGCGGCTTTGCCCTGAAGGATGGCAGCACCGTTCCGATCAAGTTCCATCTGCTCGACTGCGCGGGAGAGACGATCGCGGAGCAGCTGAACATCACGCTCGAGGTCACGGGGCCGAACTCCCTCGGGGTCGAGACCACGTACACGTTCTCGCTGGGCGACGGAAGCCTCAAATTCGACGACGCGGTCTCGCCGCCGCACTACGTGGCCAACCTCAGCACGAAGACCTACTCGGTGCTCGACGGAGGCACCTACGTCGCTGAGGTCAAGCAGGACGGCGACGCGATTGGCTCCATTGGCTTCCACGTGTCCACCAGCGCGGGCACCTGCCGAGGGAACAAGCCTTCGTAACACCGCCCGGGAGTCAGTCGAGCTTGCTGAACAGAGGGCCGGCGGAGGTCTTCGCCGGCCCTCGCTGTCGTCCGTTCCTGCGACTTCCCGCTCGCCCACTTCCTCGCGGCGAAGGCCCAGGTGGCGACGGCCGTCAGCTGCTGGGCGTCGCCGCGGGCTCTTCCGCCGGCTCCACGCACTCGGCGAGGACCAGGTTGCGGATCCTCTTGGCGGTTTCCTTGTCCCCCCCGTCGGCGGCCGCCTCGGCCGCTTCCTGGAGGTAGGCGCACCGCAGGGTTCGCATCTGCGTCGCCTCCGCCGCGGCCAGGAACAGCTCCACCGCGCCCTCGTGATCGCCCAGCTGCACCTTCGACCGGGCCGCCCAGGCCGACGACTTCGACTTCGCCTCCGGGTCAGGAGCGGCCTCGATGGCGCGCTCGAAGTGCGCCAGCGCCTCTTCGTAGTCCTCGTCCTGGTTGAAGGAGTAGAGGCCGAGCGTGTGCTCCGAGTTGTGCAGCCAGGGATGGCCGCGCTGGCCGATCGGGGCCTCGACGAATGCCTGCGCATCGGCAACAGCCGTCTCCCAATCATCCAGCCTCACCGCGGCGAAGGCGCGATAGGCCCGGGCCAGCGGCACGCAGGGGTCATAGGGATAGTGCTCGACGAAGTCGGTGAGAAGAGCGAAGGCATCCGCGTACTCGCCCAGCAGGCAGAGCGTGATCGCGTAGCCCGTGATCGCTCGCGCCCGCAGCCTCGGGCTGGTGAGATGTTCGAGCGCGGCCTCGTAGTGTTTCGCCGACCTCGCCGGCCGCGCCATGGACCAGGACAAGCACTCCGCGATCGAGAGCTCCGCCTCCTCCGCCACCAGGGTGCCCGGGTAGGACTCCATCGCCGCGCGGTAGTACGGGATCGCCCGCCGGAACTCCGCCGTGTAGTCGCGGAGGAGATTGCCGAGCTGCAGGGAGGCCCAGCCGCCGAGCTCCTTCCCGGCCCACCTTTCCGCCGTCTCCTGCAGCCACTGCTCGGCCCTCGCGTAGTCCTTCTCGCGCAGGGTGTCGCACAGGGTCCGCATCACCACCACGAAGGCCTGGATCTCCGCGTCCTGGTACTTGGCGGCCTCCGAGAAGGCGGCCTCGGCCTGCTCGACTTCCCCCTCCTCACAGTGGAGCCGCGCCAGCTCCAACAGCGCGATGGCCGCGTCGCTGCTCCCCGGGTCCCAGTCGGCCGCCTCCTGCAGCAGCACGGCCTTGGTCTCCGGATCCCAGTTCCAGCCGTATTCGTGGGCCAGCTCGATCAGCTCGGCCGCCGAGCCGGACTGGGGAACGGGGTTCTCGAGCAGGGCGATCTTCATCCCCGGCTCGGGAGTCTGATCGGCCGGGATGATGTCGGCCACGTCACCCGCAGACGAGGGCCCTTCGAGAGCGCACAGGTTGAGGACCACGAGGGCGGCGGCGAGGATGATGGCGAGGAAGGACGGCCTGGCCTTGCGCACGGCAACCCCACACTCTCAGCAGTGAGCGGCCGCTCTCTAGGCGTACCTCGAGGCTAGCAGAGGGCCGGAGGGTGTGTCAAGGGCCACGACAAAACTCCCCAACACCGCTAGCTGAACAGGTACCGGTCGTGTCTATCCGGTGTCCAATCAACCGGCAACCAGGGAAGGAGGCCGCGGCGGGACGCGGGAAATGCGGGGCGACATACGAGTGTGGGACACCGGCGGGGCCGCGAGCGCGCCCACGTGCGCGGCCGCCGTATCCTGCCGAGCATCAAGGAGGTAGATGACAATGGAAGACGTGATCAAGAGCGTATTGCAGCTCGCCCCCGTGTACGCGTTTCGTCTGCTGGCCGCCATCGCCATCATGGTGGTGGGCCGCTGGATTGCGAAGTACCTGAGGCGCCTCGTGGAGCGAGTGCTGGCGAAGCGAGAGGTCGACGCGGCCGTGGTGTCGCTCGCCGCCTCGGTCACCTATGTGCTGCTCATGGTGGCCATCCTGCTGGCGGCGCTCGGCCAGCTCGGCGTGCAGGTGACGACCTTCGTGGCGATCCTCGGCGCGGCCGCGCTGGCCGTCGGCCTGGCGCTGCAGGGCTCGCTGGCCAACCTGGCGGCCGGCGTGCTGCTGCTGCTGTTCCGGCCCTTCAAGGGCGGGGACGTGATCGAGGCCGCCGGCGTCATTGGGGTCGTGGAGGAGATGCACATCTTCACCACCCAGCTCCGCACCGGCGACAACCGGCTCGTCATAGTGCCCAACGCGAAGCTGACGGGCGACAACATGATCAACTACACCGCCAAGGACACGCGCCGCGTTGACATGGTGATCGGGGTCGGCTACAGCGAGGACCTCCAGCGCGTCAAGGCCGTGCTCGGGGAGATCCTCTCCGCGGACGAGCGGGTGCTGGAGGACCCGGAGCCCACCATCGGCGTGTTGGAGCTGGCCGACAGCAGCGTGAACTTGGCGGTCCGGCCTTGGGCGCGCACGCCCGACTACTGGGGAGTGTACTTCGACACGATGGAGGCGGTGAAGACGCGCTTCGACGCCGAAGGCATCAGCATCCCCTTCCCGCAGCGGGACATTCATCTCCACGGCAGCGCGTCATAGAGCAGCAACCGGGCAGGAGGCCCCTCGACTTCGCTCGGGGTACACACGGCGCCGGAGGCTCCTGCCCAACGGTCTTCCGGCCGTGAGGAAGAGCGGCAAAGCCCTTGACGGGGCGGTGCCTGTCCGCTATCATTCAGCCTCCACACCAACGCTGCCCGGAGGTGATGAGCATGGTTAAGGCAATGAGTCCGTCGCTGGCCACACTCTCCGGGTCGCGCCATCGCTAGCTTACTCTACGATTAGGCAATCTGCAGGTCGCAGCACCCGGAGCCGTGGGCGGGACGGAAGCCCGCGGCATTTCTATTTGCTCCATACCATTCATCCCGAATTCAACGGGCTTCGAGGGGAAGGCAAATGTCGATTCCAACGCGAGATCTGACGAAACAATGGCGTGATGGTGACGCCCAGCGCATGGCGCGCTTCTGGAACGTCACCTTCGAGGGCTGGCCCTGGGGGGGGAGCGATCCCATCACGGCCGAAGAGGCCGAGCGGCGGACGCGGGAGCGCCAGCAGGTCGGCTGCTTCGTGGCCGAGGCCGACGGCAAGATCGTCTCCCTGTGCGACCTCCAAGCGAAGCCGACCGACACCACCGGCTCGTAT
>JALGXV010000372.1 GCA_029821885.1 Candidatus Hebobacteria bacterium | reverse complement strand
GAGCGCCCGCGGGGACGCTCCGCCATCGCTCGTCAGCAGGTTGCTGCGCAAGGCCCGCTAGTACAGAAACTCCATGTCCGGAAGGGGCTCGCCGCAGTTCTGGATATACAGCGCGCGGCTGCCACTGAGGCAGTACTCGGCGATGCCGTCCAGTTCTCCGTCGGCATACTTCGCCAAGAGCCGCTCGGAGTTGATCCAGCTGGCATGGCCGTCGAGGAAACCAAGGTTGACGCCGCCCAGGTGCCGCGTGTAAGCCTTCCTGAGGTTGGGGTCTCTCATGAAGTCCATACGGGCATGCAGGGGCGGGCAGTCGGGGCAGTAATCGCCATTCGGGCAAGTCACGTTCCAGTTCTCATCATAGGTGGGCCAAGTCCAGGCGTCCCAGTTGATGCCGGCGCACTCCGCACAGCAGATGTCCGGATAGGCCGCGATGCCGGGGCTGGCGCCTTCCATCAAGGAGCCGCCATCCCCGCAGACGATGAAGTTGACCGGGTCCTGGACCTCGACCAACTTCGTCCCATGCCAGTCATTGGTGTTGATGCTCTGGACAAAGGCCTTGTGGGCGGCGTCTGTCCCGCCGCCCAGCTGGGCGAAAGGAGCGCCAATCCGCTGCTGGAGAATCGAGTCCGTCACGTCTCCGCCCCAGCCGGGGGGATGGGGCCAGGAGCAGGGCCCCCAGGGCTGGCCTCCGCCCCACATGCCCTCGCTTGCCTTCAGGTATCCGAACCAATCCGGCCCGGGGAGAATGAAGGTGGCGCCTGAGACCAGCTTCGCGCTCGGGCAGCTCCACACGTCCCGGTTCTTGACGTACTCATCCAGGATCACCGAGTGCCTCAGGTAGGGGTTGCCGCGGGTGGCGTACTCCTCCGCTCGATCGGGGTTGATGGAGCAGTCGTCACCCCCTCCCCCGCCCCCGGGCACGGTCAGGAAGTAGTCGACGATCTCCTGTCGGTGCTCGCTCGGGGTCAAGGTGTCGTTGTTGTCCGCCAGGTACATCTGAAAGGCCAGGGCGATGTTCTTCACATTCGACAGACACACCGCCTTGCGCGCGGACTCGCGCGCCCTTGCGAAGACAGGAAAGACCATGGCTGCTAGGATGCCGATGATCGCAATGACAACCAGCAGCTCAATCAGAGTGAATCCCTTCCGCGTTCTCATCGCGAACTGCACCTCCATTCAGAGTCGTGTCCGCATTTGCACCAGGGAACGCTCCATCCCCCCTCGAAGGCTCTGTACTTCGCCTTCTCACCTCCCTTCCGCATCCATCTCTCTGCCGTCGAGGGAACTTACAGCTCTTGCTCCCACAGCCGGAACGGCCGCTTAGTATCATAGCACAGCCGGCCGCGAAGGCGCTCGCCTAGCCCTCCCCGCGGTACACCGGCCCCATTCTTCTGACCCCGGCGAGGAAGTCCTTCCGCGTCGACCTCCGCACCGGCCGCCAGGTCGTCATGAGCAGGCCCTTGCCCCCCACGCCGAGGACCGCCTTCCGGAACTCCGCCACCATCGCCGGCGGGTGCTGCCCCGGCGCGCCCCACACCTCGAATTCCCGACGCGCCACCCGCCGGATGGCCGCCGCCGGCACCGCGTCGTAGCGCCAGACGATCTGGACGACATCCTTCGGGATCGCCTGCTCGGCGGCCAGCGACTTCTCCGCATGCGCCATCCCCGGCGCGTACTCGATGGCGGTGTCGTTCCAGATGACCGTCTTCAGCTTCCGCTTCCGCAGCCCCGCCCGGAGCGTCTTGATCGCCTCCGCATACTGCGTGTACGACCGGTCGTGGTCCTCGTCCATGCCGACGTGGAAGTAGCGCTTCGGCCGGCAGACGCCGATCAGCTCGTCGATCAGCTCGAAGCCCTTCTCCCAGTAGGCCTCATCGTCGAAGGTCCAGCCCCGCCTTCCGCGCCGCACCGGCCAACTTCTGGAGGTGCCCCATCGGCACGGTGTAGCGCTTCGCCAGCTCGGGGTGGGACTTGTACTTCACCGCGTCCGCCACATCGATCACCAGCAGGTTGAACCCCTCCTCCCCCAGCGCCTGCACCATCTCCAGCGCGATCGCCAGATCGAAGGGGTTCTCCCGCGCCTTGCGCCGCATCCACATCGGGTCGTAGTGGGTGAGGTGAAGCAGATACGCCCTCACCGAGAGTCGCTTTCTCGCAGCCATCAGTGCTCCTTTCAATAGCCTCTACCGTCGCGGTCCGGCCGATCTCAAGCCTCCGCCGCGATCTTCTCCACCGCCTCCCACACCGCGGCGGCGATGTACTCGTTGTCCTCTTCCGACATCGTGGGGTGGATCGGTGGGCAGATGATGCGGCCGCCCAGCTCCACGGACAGCGGAAGCTCCTGGCCCTCGGTGTGGCGGGCGACGAACGGAGCCGTCTTGTGCACCGGCGGGTTGAAGATGCGGCACTCGACGTCGTACTCATCGTCGAGCAGGGAGATCAGCAGGTCCCGCTTCTTCCCACCCCACTCCGGCGGCACGAACATGGTGTACATGTAGTAAGAGTGGTAGCAGTCCTCGGGCTCATAGGGCAGCGTCAGCCAGGGACATCCCGACAGCAGCTTCGTCCTCTGCTCGGCCAGCTTGCGGCGGGCCGAGATGAACCCATCGAGACGGCGAAGCTGCACCGGCCCCACGGCGGCCTGCACCTTGGTCATCTTATAGCTCGACCCCCAGTGCTCGCCGCCGAACTGGCGCATCTCCCGCAGCCGCGGCACGATGTCGCCGTCATCGGTGGTGATCATGCCGCCCTCGCCCAGGGTGGACATATTCTTCATGGTGTGGAAGCTGAAGATCGTCATCCATCCCGTCTTGCCGATCTTCCCTCCCTTGTAGCCGCCGCCGGCCGCCCGCGCCGCGTCGCCGATCACCTTCGGCGGCCCGTGATCGGGATTGGGGTGGCGCTCGGCCAGCTCGAAGAAGTCATCCATCGGCGCGGAGAGGCCGTTCATGTGGGTGATGAGCAGGGCGCGGGTGCGCGGGGTGATGCGCTTCTCGACATCGTTGGGGTCGGCGCAGAGGGTGCGCGGGTCCACCTCGCACAGCACCAGCTTCCCGCCGTGCCCCAGCACCGACATCGGCGCGGCGACGAAGTTGATGCTCGGGCAGATCACCTCATCTCCGGGCTGCAGGTCGAGGCACCGCATCGCCATCTCCAGCCCGACGCTGGCCGTGCAGATGGAGACCGCGTGCTCAGTGCCGCAGTAGTCGGCGAACTCGCGCTCGAATACCTCGAACTCATCGGTGATGAACCCGAACCCCACCGATGGCTCCATCGAGGCGCGAATCGTGGCGACGACGACCTCGATCTCCTCCTCGCCGTAATCGGTGCCCAACATCGGCTCGGACTGCCACCGCTCCGACAGCCCGCGCTTCAGAACCTTCTTCCTAAGACTTGCCTCCAACGGCAACTCTCCTAAGGGGATATGTTCAGTCCGCCGCCCTTCTTCTCCGGCCGGGGAGGGGGTTCCTGTGGGGCGGGAGCGCGCCTGGTGCGCTCTGCTCAGAATCGCTTCAGCTCGTCTCGGCGGAAGGTGTACTCGGGTGTGCGCAGCCGGTTGCCGAAGGCCAGCGGATACCACGGGCTCAGATGGGGATCGGTCGGGTTCTTCAGAAGGTGGATGTCCTGCGCGGGCATATAGCTCTGCGCGAGCAGAAACACCCGCTCGCCCGTGTCAGGGCGCTCGGCCATGTTCACCACGATCACGGCGTGCCCCGGGAGGCCGCCGCGGATGAAGACGTCACCGATCTTCATCTGGGCAACATTCGGAACGGGCGCTAGCTCCGCGCTCAGCGACTGCGTCCCGGCATAGCGGAACACGGTCGTGAGGTAATCCCGGAAGGTCTGGTAGGACTCATTTCGCGGGGCGCTCTTCACCCAACTCACGTTGTCCCCCACCACGAGCGGCCGGTAGCCCTCCCGCCATCGCTCGTAATCGGCGCGGTCGCCGCTGGTGAAGTTGAAGTGGATGTCGGCGTAGCGTCCGGCCGCCCAGAGGTATTCCCCTCGCAGTCTGATGATAGCGTCGGCGCACTGCTGGAGGTCGCGATCGCCCACGTCGATGTCGATCACGGCATAGTGCGCGTCCTGGTTCGGCTTCTCCCTCCCGTCGTGGAGGAGAACCGGCGGCCGCCCGGGCTTGAGGGGAAGCCGGGTGAGCCATTCCTCGAAGCTCCCGGGCTCGGCGGGGAGGGACTCATATCCCGGCGGGGGATGAACGCGGGCCGCGATGGTATTGTCTTCTTCTTGGGCGACAGGCTGCGGCGGCCCGGCAGGAGAGCGGCCGAGCCGCCCGGCAACGACGACGCCCGCAATCAAGACGAGTGCCAGCGGCAAGACCCAACGCACGATGCGAGCGGGGGCTGTGGCGGCCGATTGTGTCATCGCCTGCCCTCCGACTCTCGCTCGTGCAGGAGCGTCCTCAGGGGGGAGTTCGGGCGGGCGTAGTCGAGAGGTGTTTTTCCGGAGGCGTCGCGGAGAGTGCAATCGGCCCCGTGGTCGAGCAGGATGCCAGGCAGCTTTGCCAGTCCCTGGTTTGCGGCATCGTGCAGAGGCGCCCACCCCTTCTTGTCCTGCGCGTTGACGTCAGCCCCATGTTCTAGCAGCGCCTTCGCGACCGTGGG
>JALGXV010000371.1 GCA_029821885.1 Candidatus Hebobacteria bacterium | reverse complement strand
AAGGACTACCGAGTCAAGGACGAGGTGAAGTTGCGGCAGGTGGCCGAGCAGTTCGGGATAGAGACAGAGGGGAAGTCCGTCCAGGACATCGCATTGGCCGTCGGCGAAGCGGCGCTGGCGGAATTCGGCCAGCAAGAGGGGGAGCTCAAGCTGATGCAGCGGGCGCCGGAGAAGCGGGTGCAGCTCTGGCGCAGTCTCGGCGCCATGCCCAGGGGCATCGACCGCGAGATCGTCGAGTGTATGCACCGCACCCACATGGGGACGGACACTGACTACCACAGCATACTCCGGCACGGGGTCCGCACTGCGTTAGGTGACGGATGGGGCGGGTCGCTCATCGCGACCGAGCTTCAGGACATCATGTTGGGGTCACCAACCCCGATCCGCGCGAAGGTGAACCTAGGCGTCCTCAGCAAGGACAAGGTCAACATCATCGTGCACGGCCACGAGCCGATCCTGTCCGAGATGATCGTGGAGGCCTCCCGCGATTCGGAGCTGCTCAAGTTCGCCGAGGAGAAGGGCGCAAAGGGGATCCAACTCGGCGGCATCTGCTGCACCGCGAACGAGATCCTGATGCGGCAAGGGATTCCGTCCGCGGGCACGTTCCTTCAGCAGGAGCTGGCGATTGCGACCGGCGCCGTCGAGGCGATGGTCGTGGATGTCCAGTGCCTCATGCCGGGTCTTTCGGAGATGACCCGATGCTTCCATACCGAGTTGATCACAACGTCGCCCAAGGGCCGGATTCCCGAGGCACGGCACATCGAGTTCGATGAGCAGAACGCGCTGGACGTCGCTCGCGAGATCGTGCGAACGGCGATCGAGAAGTTCCCCGAGAGGGAGTCCACACAGGTCAACATCCCCGAGCACACGATGGACCTGGTCGCTGGATTCACCGCAGATTACGTCTTCAGGCTGCTGGGCGGCACATTCCGGCCTTCCTACCGGCCGCTGAACAACGGCATCATCGAGGGGCGTCTTCGCGGGGTGGCCGGTGTGGTCGGGTGCTGCAACCCCAATGTGCAGCCGGTCGACTACGGCCACGTCGAGATGGTCAAGGAGCTGATCCGAAATGACGTGCTGGTCGTGCAGACAGGGTGCTCGGCAATCGCCTGCGCGAAGGAGGGGCTGCTCACGCCCGAGGCCGCCATGCAGTACGCGGGCCGCGGGCTGCAGGAGATCTGCGAGGCCGTCGGCATTCCCCCGGTTCTGCACGTCGGCTCCTGTGTGGACAACAGCCGCATCCTGATCGCCTGCTCGGAGATGGTTCGAGAGGGCGGCCTTGGCGAGGACATCAGCGATCTACCGGTGGCCGGCGCGGCCCCGGAGTGGATGTCGGAGAAGGCGGTTTCCATCGGCATGTACGTGGTGGGCTCCGGCATCTTCACCGTCTTCGGCACGCCTCTGCCGGTGGAGGGCTCGCAGGCCGTCCACGACTACCTCACCAAAGAGATGGAGAGTGAGGTGGGCGGGAAGTGGGCCTTCGAAGCCGATCCGGTGGCCGCGGCGCGGCTCATGATCGACCATATGAACGAGAAGCGGGCGGCGCTCAAGCTTCGCCCGATGATGTACGAGGCCGAGGAAGCGGCGGCGCCCGCCAGCTGAGGGGCGCCGTCTCCCTTCCAGTGCGGCAGTGCCAACTACTTGAGGAGGGCCATGAATGAAGAGCGACCTTGAGATCGCACAAGCAGCACAGATGAAGCCGATTCTGGAGATCGCCGAGGGCGTGGGCATCGGCGAGGACGACCTCGATCTCTACGGTAAGTGGAAGGCCAAAGTCCATCTGAGCGTGCTGCAGCGGCTCAAGGACCGACCGAGCGGGAGGTACATCGACGTGACAGCGATCACGCCGACCCCGTTGGGCGAAGGCAAGACAGTCACGACCATCGGGCTCTCTCAGGCGCTCGGCACGATCGGCAAGAAGGTCATGACCTGCATCCGGCAGCCCAGCCTCGGCCCCGTCTTCGGGATCAAGGGCGGCGCGGCCGGCGGGGGGCACTCCCAGGTCGTGCCGATGGAGGACTTCAATCTCCATCTCACCGGCGATGTTCACGCGGTGAGCATTACCAACAATCTGCTTGCCGCGATGATCGACGCCCACATCAAGCACGGAAATCAGCTCGGAGTAGATGCCCGGACGATCTCGTGGCGCCGTGTCATTGACTTGAACGATAAGTGGGGCGTCTACAACATCGTCTCCGGGCTGGGCGGGGAGAACCGGACCGTGCGGGAGACCGGCTTCGATATCTCGGTGGCCAGCGAGGTGATGGCAATCCTCGCTCTGGCCACGAGCCTGCAGGACCTCCGACACAGGCTTGGCCGCATCATCTTCGGGCAGACGTGGGATGGCAAGCCGCTGACGGCGGAAGACCTGGATGCTGCGGGCGCGATGTGCGTTCTCATGAAGGACGCCCTCATGCCGAACCTCATGCAGACACTGGAGAACACACCGGTCTTCGTGCACGCAGGGCCCTTCGCCAACATCGCCCACGGCAACTCCTCCATCGTCGCCGATCAGATCGCGCTGAAGCTTGCGGACTACGTCGTGACGGAGTCCGGCTTCGGCGCCGACTGCGGCATGGAGAAGTTCTTCAACATCAAGTGCCGCATCAGCGGCCTCCAGCCTGACTGTGTCGTGATCGTGGCGACGGTTCGCGCGCTGAAGATGCACGGCGGGGTGGGCAACATCCGCCCCGGCAGGCCGCTGCCGCCGGAGATCATCGAGGAGAACCTGCCTGCGCTCGA
>JALGXV010000090.1 GCA_029821885.1 Candidatus Hebobacteria bacterium | reverse complement strand
GGCTCGGCGTTCCTCGAGGAGAGCCGTCGTCACCTGGATACCGGATCTCTCAACAGCAACAAGCCGTTCCGCGATCTAGTCGCTGAGAGCGTGGACACGGTCACGGCGAGGGTAGTGGGCCTGATTGGCGCGCTTGCAAACGACCATCAGATCACTGATCCTGATTTCCTGTCCCAACTGTGAGAGCTGGGACTCCGCTGGACTTGCGCTCTTACTGCCACCACATGACGAGATGACGCCTGCTTGGACTCATGCCGCGGGCTGTGATATAATCGCCTTGCCATGAGGGATCCCAAGGAGCGTCTGATCATCGCGCTGGACTACCCTGAGCTTCCGCCCGCGCTGGAAATGGCGCGCCTGGTTGGGCCGAAGGTGGGCATGCTCAAGGTGGGTCTGGAGCTCTTCAACTCGGCCGGGCCGGAGGCAGTGTCGGCGCTACGTGAGCTCGGCGCTCGCGTGTTCTACGATTCGAAGTTCTCGGACATTCCAAACACAGTCGCAGGCGCGGCGGCGGCAGTCGGCCGCATGGGCGTCTCCATGTTCAACGTACATGCACTCGGCGGCAGCAGAATGATGATGGAGGCCCGAAGAGCCGCGGTCGAGGCTGCCTCCGAAGCAGGGCTAGTGCCGCCTCTCGTGATTGGAGTGACGGTCGTGACTAGCCTGGGAGAGGGCGAGGTCAGAGAAGAGCTGGGGATACCCGCGAATGCCCATGACACAGCTGTCCGTCTGGCCGTGCTGGCCAAGCGAGCCGGGCTCGACGGAGTCGTGGCCGCCGTGCACGAGGTGCCAGAGATAAAGCGAGTCTGTGGAAAGGAGTTCTTGGCGGTCACACCGGGCATCCGCCCGGCGTGGGCCCAGGCGGGCGATCAAAGCCGCATAGCCACGCCGCTGGCGGCAATCGAGGCGGGCAGTGACTATCTCGTGGTCGGCCGGCCCGTGACTCGAGCTGAGGACCCGGCGGCGGCCGTTGCCGCCATACTAGGCGAAATGAAGGGCGCCTCGAGAGAGTAGCGCCTTCGCCACAAGCTCGCGCAGGGAACGCGAGGGAACCGGCAATGGACAACGAACTCGATCTGCTGCTTGGGACTGCCATTGACAGCCTCGTGAAGCTGGAGATCATCCTCTTCTTCCACGCTCGTCCGGGCACCGTGTCGAGGCCAGAGGACATGGCTGGGCGCTTCCGGCGTCCTCAGGCAGAGGTCGTCCTGGCACTCGACCAGCTCGCGGAGGCGGGTCTCATCGAGCGTTTCGTCCTAGGCAGCGGCCGACATGCCGTCTATGGGCCATCTGACGACGATCGTGTTGGCGCAGTTATCGAGGTGCTCAACGAGCGCTACAACCGCAACTCGGACACGCGGGCGGAGGTCGTCCGCAGCGCACTTCGTGTGTCGGCCCCGGACCCGGGTCCGATCGGTGATCGCTAGGCCGCCCTCTGCGGCCCCTGGCGGGGGCTCCAGGTGAGTGGCGACACAGACGCGTTCGGAGCCGGTGCGGCAGCAGGTGGAGGGGGCGCCGGGTATGCTGAGCATAGCGATCGCATTGCGCTAGCCAACCCCTTCATACAGGTAGCCTTCTCTCGTCAGGACGGAACACTCGTCTCCTTGGTGCAGGCCGAGACGGACAGTGAACTCGTTGACCCCGAGGAGGCGCAGGCCGGAGGCTTCTTGTGGCGCCTCAAGCTCAGGGACGCGCACGGAAAAACCTCCGAGACCACCAGTAGGGACTGCGCCGAATTCAGCTACAGCTTCGGTCGTCACCGCCATGAGGGCTGGCTCCGCCTGTGGCTTCAGTGGCGCGGCATCCTCGACGCAGCAGACGTCGAAGCCTCAGCCGTCACCGCCCAGATCGGGTTCCCCCACGACGCTCCTGCAGTGCTCTTCGAGCACGAGATACAGCTTCCCGCGGGCCACACCGTCGTGGAGTTCGACTTCCCCTGTCTGTCTGCTGTCGGGTGCGCTGACCCTCTCATGGACAGCGGCATCTTCCTGCCTCTATCGGGTGGCGTGTATCTGCCGGGCCCGCTGGCGAGAGGCAGTGATCCCCTGATCTGGACGCTCGAGTATCCCGGGGAGGCCTCAATGCAGCTCTTCGGCTACTGCTGTGGGGACCGGACTGCCCTGTGGTTGGCCGCTCGGGATTCAGAGGGCGCCAGGAAGCGGCTGACCGTCTCCGGTGGGCCGCCGTCGGGCCGCCTGCGGCTTGCGACGACCCAATTCCCCGTGGTCAGGTCGGACGGGGAGTGGTCGTCGGGCTACCCGGTTGCCGTCGGCATCGCCGCAGGAGACTGGTTCGAGGCGGCCGCCGAGTACCGTGCCTGGGCTAGGCGACAGCCCTGGGCATCCCGGGGCAGGGGAGGAGAGCGCAGGGTGCCCCCGCTCTCCAGCGCCTATGGCCTGTGGGCATCTTACTGGGGTGGGGCACGGCGAGTCGCGGATGTGGCCCGCGAGTTGCAGCGGCTCGTCAACGTGCCTGTCAAGCTCGATTGGCGGTGCTGGCACTCTTGTGCCCGCTACGGCGCCTACCCCGACTACCTGCCTCCCCGGGACGGCGAGGAGGCATTCTCGGCCGCCGAGAGGCAACTCGGCGAGTCCGGTGTCCTCGACCAACTGAGTATAAGCGCTCTGCTCGTGAGCCAGGAGTCACTGCTGTGGCGCGAGAAGGACGCCCCGGCACATGCGGCCCGTCCGGCCCAGGGCACCGGCAGTCGTACCGGCAGACGGCCAGCTTCCGGGCTGGAAGCGATGTGCGCGGGGACGAAGTACTGGAGAGAGGAACTCGCAGGCGTCGCCAGGGAACTCGCGAAGTGGGGCGCGGACGGGATTGTCCTCGAAGACCTGGACATACCTCCATTGCTGTGCGAGGAGGCAAGCCACGAGCACGGGCCTGCTGGCCCCGCACAATGGGCCCAGGGCGTCCGCTCACTGCTGGCGAGTGTGCGTGCTGCCATTGGGGTGGGACGCCAAATGGCAGTGGATGGCCTGGCCGAGCACTACCTCGATTTGGCCGATGCTATCTTCACCAGCCACGCCGCGGCTGAGCGCTGTGGAATCGTGCCGGAGGCGTTCGGCCACAGGTGGACTCCTATCCCGCTCTATGCTGCGGTCTACCACGACTACACCACCATGGCCGGCCCGGCCGTTTCGCTGGTGAACCAGCGGCCCGCCGATCCCATGTGGCCGGTTGCGAGTACGTCTGATCTGCGGGCGCCGCCGCGGGTCATGGATCGCGACTACCAGGCGCAGTTCTGTCTCGAGGTAGCGAGGTCAGTTACATGGGGATACCAGCCGGTGCTGGAGGGCTTTCTGCCCGAGCAGTCCCGCGATGAGGCAAACCGGCACAAGTTGGCGTTCCTGGCAGCAGCTCTCCGCGCCCAGGCATGGGGGATCGGCGCCCTTCTGCCTCAGTCTCAGTTCCTGGGGCCCCTGAGCATTGAGTGTCCCACGCTGGAGGAGGACATGCTCGTCAACCCGCCGGGCGCCTCGGCCGCGGAGCGTCGGACCAGGCGTCAGGCAGTGCCGGCTGTGCACGGATCGGCCTGGCGCGTACCCGGGGGCGGCCTGGCCGCCGTGTTGGTGAACATAAGCGCCCGGGAGGTCGGTTTCACCGCGCGCCTGCGCTCCAGCCGGCTCGGGCTCCAGCTTCCTCTCCGACTGATTGGCCGCACTTTCTCAGAGGACGGTGACGTCCCGGCAGCGAGTCTCCGCGCCTCCGGAAGTGAGATCGCGGGTCGTCTCCCACCGCGGTCGATAGTGCTCATCTCAATTCGTTGAGCACGCTCTCCCGCGGCTGCCTCTCCTCTTCAGCGACCTGCTTTTGCCACCGGGTGACATCTCGTCTATAATCGTGGCCTTTCCAGGCAAGACGGAGGACAGATAGCCATGGCGGTTCAAGACGTCGCGAGCCTCAGATCAGCAGTCGAGAAGGCGATCCGCGACACGAAAGTGACCGACGTTCACACACACATCTATCCGCCCTGCTTTGGCGATCTGCTCCTCTGGGGCGTGGATGATCTCATCACGTACCACTACCTGATCGCTGAGACTTTCCGGTGGGCCGAGCTGCCCTACGACGCCTATTGGGACCTAACCACGCAGCAGCAGGCCGATCTGATCTGGAAGACGCTCTTCGAGCAGAACTCGCCAGTCGCCGAGTCCTGCCGCGGCGTGTTGACGGTGCTGCACAAGCTCGGGCTGGACGTGGCAGCCAGAGACCTGGCCGCCTACCGAAGCTACTTCAGCCAGCTCACTCCGGGGGAGTACGTTGATATCGTCTTCGAGCTGGCCGGCGTCAGGGACGTCGTGATGACCAATGATCCGTTCGACGAGGCAGAGCGGAAGGTCTGGCTGGAATCCTACCGCCCCGACCCGCGCTTCAAGGCCGCGCTGCGACTCGATCCCTTGCTCAACGAATGGGATGCCAACTGGCAGCGGCTCGCAGCGTGGGGCTACTCGGTCGATGTGGGGCTGTCCTCGAGGTGCATCACTGAGGTGCAGCGCTTCCTCAAGTACTGGTGCGACCGGATGGAAGCGCTCTACCTCGCGGTGTCTCTCCCACCGACATTCGCGATTGCCGAGGACTCATCCAGGGCCTTGCTCATTCGAGAGTGTGTGCTACCGGTATGCGCCGAGCTCAACCGGCCGTTTGCCATGATGATAGGCGTGAAGAAGCTGGTGAATCCCGGCCTGCGGCTCGCGGGCGACTCGGTTGGGAAAGCTGCTATTGAGGCCGTCGAGTCCCTGTGCGCTGAGTATCCCCGCAACAAGTTCCTCGTCACCATGCTCTCCCGCGAGAACCAGCACGAGCTGTGTGTGGCCGCCCGGAAGTTCAGGAATCTGCTCATATTCGGGTGCTGGTGGTTCCTGAACAACCCCAGCCTGGTCGAGGAGATCACCCGGATGCGCTTCGAGCTGCTCGGCCTGGGCTTCATTCCACAGCACTCGGACGCGCGCGTGCTCGACCAGCTCATCTACAAGTGGGAGCACTCCCGGAGAATCATAGGCGCGGTGCTCTGCGAGAAGTACGCGGACTTGCTGTCGGCCGGGTGGCGGCTGGAGGAAGACGAGATACGAAGAGACGTCGGAACGCTGCTGGGGGGCAACTTCTGGGACTTCATCAAGCGGAAGCTCTGACGGCATCGGCCGGGCCCTCGCCGGCCACAGCCGCTCCGAAGCTCAGACTCCGTCGAGCTACCTCGCCTCTGGGTCCTGCATCGGGGGGACAGAAGCTCCCGGCACAACTGGGGCTACGGCAGAGATCGCTGGCTGTGGTTCCGGTAGAGGCGGACCCAGCGGCCTCGTGAAGAAATGCCAGACTGCGCCCATCATCGCCAGCAGGAAGAGTGCCAGGATGACGAGCGGCTTGAGATAGGACCTCACGGGCTTCTGCCAGCCGGTCACGTGCCAGTAGCCGACGGCCCGAATGACACGCCGGTCGAAGTCGTGGCTGACCTGAACCTGGCTCGAGACGGCCCGCAGTCGACCTGCTATGCCACCGAGCGCAGTCAGCTCGGCCCGGCAGTGAGGGCAGGTCTTGAGGTGTGCATCCAGTCGTGCTGCTCGCCTCGCGGGCAGCTCTCCGTCCAGATACGATGACAGCTGCTCTTCGTAGAGCCTGCAAGTCACGATTGCTCTTCTCCACTTTCGGAGAGCTTACGCCACATCTGCCTGAACGCCGTGCGCGCCTTGCTCAAGCGCGACCTCACGGTCCCCAACGGCAGCCTCAAAGCCTCCGCAATCTCAGTGTAACTCAACCCCTCTTGGTCTCTCAACAGCAGTATCGCTCGCAACTCGGGAGCCATGGCCCCCAGCACCTGCCGGGTGAGCAACGCCTCCGTCACCTGCCGGGACGGGCTGTCGCTCGCCCTCGGCTCCCGGACCGCGTCCAGCGCAACAGTGGCCTTCCTCCGGCGCCTGCTGCCCAGACACAGGTTGGTCACGATCCTGTACAGCCACGTCGAGAAGGACGCCTGACCCCGGAACCGGGGTATGGCTTGGAAGACCCGCACGAACGCTTCCTGAGCCACGTCCTCAGCGTCCTCCAGATTGCCCATCATCTGATAGGCAAGCGTCACTGCCGGCCTGCGGTAGCGGGACAGCAGCTCCTGGAACGCGCCGGGCACGCGCTCCGCGCAGGCCGCCACTAGAGTCGCATCGTCCGCCGTTGCCAGGCGGCCGTCCGCCGACAGATTGCCGGGCCGGACGACATCCTCCATATCGCCCTCCCAGGTATTAGATGACCAATCGGCCAAGAAAGTTCTCCCCCTGGGCACTTTCTGACACATTCTACCACGCGGTAGGCGTGAGCGCTATCCCCGACGAATTGGACCTCATTGGGTGTCAGGGGTCCGTCGGAGCCCCATCGCCGAAACCGAGCACATGCACGCAGACGGAACTCAGGTCCAATACAGCCGGTAGGCAGAGGCCAAGTGAGGCTCTCCGTGATAATCCCGGTGTACAATGAACGCGACACGATCGCGGAGACGATTCGCCGCGTCCGCGCCTCCCCCGTAGACAAGGAGATCATCGTCGTCGACGATGCCAGCACTGACGAAACGCCTTCTGTCCTCGAACCGCTTGCAGCGCAGGACCTGAAGACCATCCGCCAGCCTGTGAACCAGGGCAAGGGGGCCGCCATCCGTCGCGCCCTTCAGGAGGCCTCCGGCGACATCATCCTCATCCAGGACGCCGACCTCGAATACGATCCGGCCGACTACCCCAAACTCATCGGCCCTATCGAGTCTGGTGAGGCAGACGTCGTCTACGGGACCCGCGCCCCCGAGTTCCGCGGCATGCGTTTCCCCCACCGCATCTTCAACTGGGTAGCGGCACGGCTCACAAACCTGCTCTACCAGGCAGGCATTACAGACGAGGCTACGTGCTACAAGGTCTTCCGCGCCGATGTCCTCGGACAGATTCCGCTTACCTGTCGGCGGTTCGAGTTCTGCCCGGAGGTGACGGCCAAGGTTCGGAAGCGAGGTATCCGTATCCACGAGGTACCGGTGTCCTATCAGGCGCGCTCGATCGGAGCCGGGAAGAAGATCCGCTGGTGGGACGGGGTGGAAGCGCTTTGGGCGCTCCTGAAATACCGCTTCACCGACTGAGCTCTGCACACAGGCCGCTGCATGGCCGGGAGGGCCGGCCTACCTGGGGGGCCTAGGCGATGAGCGTCAGCGCTCAGACTCCCAGGCATCGATGATCTGTCTCAGCCGTTCCGGGAGTTGCTTCGACCTCCCGCCCACAGGGCAGACCCTCACGCAATCGCCGCGGACCGGCGAATCCGGTCTGCCCTCCCTTCGTCGCCTGCAGAGGGTGGGATCTGTCTTCGCGGGTGTGTCGATGAAGATCGCCTCCCGGTCGACGGTCTCAACGGAGCGATAGTCCCGCACAGCTGGGTCATCCCGCATCGTGATGCACTCCATGATGCACGCCTTCTGGCACAGCCCGCACCTGAGGCATATCGGCTCAGTGACGAGGGGATCCGGCACCAACTCCGCATCCGTGATGATCGAGTTGAACCTTTGCCGGGGGCCGAACTCCCTGGTGAGGACAACGTTGCTGTATCCGAACTCGCCCAGGCCGGAACGGGTCGCGGCGTGGCGGTGCGAAAACGGACCAAAGGTGTATCTGAATGGCGAGAACTTCTCGGCGCCCGGCCGCGGCGGTCCCTCCCAAATGTCCAGGTCAGTCATGCCTTCGACGTGAGGATGGAGCCCGGTCGTTGGGAAGATCATAGCCTCGGACCCGAGTCCCATCAGGTGCTGGCCTATGATCTGCGCGATAAACTCGAGCATGTAGTCCTGGACGAGGTGTCCGACCTCCCCGTACAGTGCCTCAAAGTAGGGGTACCGAACGTGCTCGGGGATCATCTCGAGCTCGCGCGTGGCCAGCACCGCGGGTGCGTCTACCACCGGGTTCATCAGCGGCTGGGCTATCGAGATGACGGATCTGGCGTCCGGCAGGTAGTCCCTTGGGTGGTGCCCACTGGGCACGGCGTCATACAGTGGCGGCATTGGATCGAAGCGTTCAAGCGGGGCGACACCGACGAGCACCGCGCCATGCCGCCTTGCCAGTTCCTTCGCGGAAGCTGTCAACTCGTTGGATCCCCTCTTGTCTGTCATCTGTTCTCCTTCGCATCCAGCAAAAGGCCCGCCGTCCAAGCACTTCGTCTCACTTGCACGTCCCCCTCTCTTCGAGGGCGACGTGCAGGCAGACCCAATCCCGGCCTGCCCTTGGAACAGGAATACTGTTCTGAAGGCCGAAACTGACTGAAAGTGCCATCCAAGGAGTCACAGCAATGGCGAACGCACTTCGCGGGATCCGTCTGGACCCCTCTCGCATCTGCCTTGGCAGCGCGGGCCTTGGTACACATACGAGCGAAGAAGATAGCTTCGCGGTCATGGACGCGTTCGTCGAAGCCGGCGGGAACTTCATTGACACGGCCCACATCTACGCGGCCTGGGTGGAGGGCGGCTGGGGCGCGAGCGAGCGGACGATAGGCGAGTGGATGCAGTCGCGTCGTAACCGCGACCAGATCGTGATCGGCACGAAGGGCGCACACTCTCCGTGGGGGTCGGAAGATAAGAGCGGCCGTTGCTCTCGTGAGGACCTGGAGCAGCACCTGGCTGAAAGCTTGGAGCGCCTCGCGACCGACTACGTTGACCTCTACTGGCTCCACTTCGACGAACCGACACGACCCGTGGGAGAGATCATCGAGTCGCTTGCAGACATCCAGCGGAGCGGCCGCATTCTCAGCTATGGCGCCTCGAACTGGACGGCGGAACGAATCGACGCCGCCAACGATTACGCCAAGCAGAAGCGCCTGCCCCCGTTCGTCGCAAGCCAACCGTGGTTCTCCCTGGGGGCTGTCGCAGGCGGGCCCTCGTCGGAGGCCCCCACTTCTGATGCCGCCGACCCGCTGCGCCAGTGGCACGTCGACACGGGCCTAGCCATGATTCCGTACTCGTCTCAGGCGAACGGGTACTTCGGAGCAGCGAACGTGGAGTGGGCGCGGGGGGACTTCCAAGGCCCCCCTCCGCGGGCCGAGAGCTTCGATTCTCCTGCGAACAGGCGACGACTGCTCCGCGCCATCGACCTGGCGGAGCAGAAGGGAGTCACAGCGAACCAGATCGCCTTGGCCTACCTCCTGAATCAGCCCTTCACGGTCTACCCGATCATTGGGACCGGCAATCCGGAACACGCGCGCGAAGCGCTGGGGGCGGCATCTCTGAGGCTGACGGAGCAGGAGCGCGCCGACCTCTTCCGCTGATATCCCGCCGGGAGCGTGCCACTGCCTGCCGGCTTGACGCTGTGTTCTGCGCTCTGGTATAATCCGAGCGCAACTCATTCAGCAAAGGCGTAGAAGGGGAGCAGTAGGCGGCGCCTCAGGCTGCCAGAGAGCCGGCCGCAGGCTGGAAGCCGGCGCCAGCGGGACCGCCGAATCTCGCCCCAGAGCCGCCCGTCCGAACGCATCCAGTAGGCCGGAGCCGGGAGTCGCCCGTTACAGCGCATCGAGCGGGGCGTGGCCGCGGGCTGTATATACGCACGGCACGTCCAATTTGGGTGGTACCGCGAGAGTGCGCTGCCTCTCGTCCCAAGAGGACGAGAGGCTTCTTTGTAGCTCGCTTGTTCGCGGGCGCGGAGGGTGCCGCGCGACCTCCCTGCTACGTGAGGTCGCGCCACAGCCTGCTTCTGCCGCGCGTGCGCATCCGAGGAGAGGTGAACCATGAGGAGCGATGTCGTCAAGAAGGGGCCCGAGAGAGCGCCGCACCGGGGACTGCTCTACGGCTTGGGCCTGCACCGGAGCACGTTCGACCGGCCGTTCATAGGAGTCGTCACGAGCTGGAACGACGTCGTCCCTGGGCACGTTGGCATGCGCGACCTCGAGCGCCACATCGAGCGCGGCGTCTTCGCCGCGGGGGGCGTCGCCTTCTTCTTCGGGGTCCCTGGCATATGTGACGGACTGGCGATGGGCCACCGCGGCATGCACTACTCACTGCCCTCTCGCGAGCTGATCGCGGACTCGGTGGAGTCGATGCTGGAGGCGCATCAGTTCGATGGAGTTGTTCTACTGACGAACTGCGACAAGATCACGCCGGGCATGCTGATGGCGGCAGCTCGGGTCAACATCCCCGCCATAGCGGTCACCGCTGGGCCGATGCTGGCGGGCCAGTGCGCGTGCATCTCGGAGGAGTTGCTCGCCGTCGCAGGGCGCCTGAAGGATGCCGGCAAGCCAGGCGCAGTAGTAAAGGCCGCGCAGCGGCTTGCTGAAGGCCACGCTGTGTATGGCGACGGTTACTATGGTGCCGCCTGGCACAAAGCCGGCATGCTGACCGATGAGCAACTCGAGGCACTGGAGCAGTCGGCCTGCCCCGGCATCGGCTCGTGCCAGGGTCTCTACACGGCGAACACGATGGCCTGCCTCACCGAGGCGCTGGGGATGTCTCTCCCAGGCTGTGGCACGGCGCTGGCGGTGTCTGCTGAGAAACGACGCATCGCCTACGCCAGCGGCGAGTGCATCTTGGATCTCATCAAAGGAGAGGTGAGACCACGGCAGATCATGACGCAGGCGGCTTTCCGGAACGCCATCCGCGTTGACAATGCGCTCGGGGGCTCCAGCAACACAGTGCTCCACCTGCCGGCCATCGCGCACGAGGCCGGCGCGAGCTTCCCGATCGACTGGTTCGACGAGATGGCCCGCCAGACGCCACACATCACGGACATCCTGCCCGGACCCACCGCCGAGCACGCGATGGAGGATCTGGATCGGGCAGGGGGCGTGGCGGCCGTC
>JALGXV010000089.1 GCA_029821885.1 Candidatus Hebobacteria bacterium | reverse complement strand
AAGCATCTTGTGGCCGCGAGCGCCCAAATCCACGCCGACCGCACAAGTGACCACCGAGGCGGCGCCGAAATCAGCCGCCGCGACCGCGCCCATCGGTGAGGCCGAGGGAGCGCAAGAACGCGGACGGGGGATCGGCATGTTCATCGACTACATCACCTTGCTGCTGCTCAACATGGTGGCCGGGTACTTCCTGCTGAGCGTGTACGTCTACCGAGGTCTGGACGATCCGCTGCATCCGCGCTGGACGCCCGGCTTCGCCATGGTCGGGCTCATCGCGCTTGTATTCGGCGCGCACATGACGGCCACCTGGCCCGTCATCGGGCCCTACAACTCGGCCTATGGCGAGATGTCGGTGCTGTTCGGCGTGGTCTTCCTCGGGGCCGCGCTCGCCATCTCTCGCGGCTGGAGTCTCACCTCGGTGACCATCTTCGCCTTCTTCGCGGGCGGGGCCGCGGTGCTGCTCGGCGCGCGGATCATAGATCTGCAGATGACGCAGATGCCCCTGATGTCGGGCGTGGGCTTCATCCTGTCCGGCCTCGGCGGGGTCTTCGCGGCCCCCACTCTGGTCTGCCTACGAGGAAGCCATTCCTGGCGGCTGCTTGGCGCGCTGGCGATGCTGGGCGCGGCCGCCATCTGGGCCATTACCGCCGGCTTCGCCTACTGGGGCCACATGGAGAGTTTCGGCGGGTGGGTGCCGCTGTCGATGCGCGGCGCGGGCGGCGAGTAGCCGCCTACATCCTCACGGATAGTTTCCTTGCGCGGAGATACTGCTTCACCTGCCGAATGGTGAACTCCCCGAAGTGGAACACCGACGCCGCCAGCACGGCCTGCGCGTGACCCTCCGCCACGGCCTCGTAGAAATGCTCCAGCTTCCCCGCCCCTCCGCTCGCGATGACCGGCAGCCCCGTTGCATCGGCGATGCCGCGGGTGAGCACCAGGTCGTAGCCGTCCTTCGTGCCGTCGGCCCGCTTGCTCGTCGGAAGGAGCTGCCCGACTCCGAGACCGGCCATCTCCTTGGCGAACTCCACCGCGTCCTTGCCGGTCGCGGTGCGGCCGCCGTCGATATATACCTCGCGCTTCGAGGGGAGCGCATCGTTCTCGTCCGCGTCGATGGCAACCATGATCTTCTGGGACCCAACCTCCGCCACCGCGCCCTTCACCATTTCCGGATCGCGGAAGGCCGCGCTCGAGATGGAGACACAGGTCGCTCCGGAAGCCAGCGCCTGCTCCACGTCCTCCAGCGACTTGATCCCACCCCCCACGGTCAGCGGCACGTTCACGACCTTGGCCACTCTCTCGAGCACATCGAACATTGTCCGCCGCTTCTCAACCGTCGCGGTGATGTCGAGGAAGGCGACCTCGTCGGCCCCTCCCTCGGAGTAGGCCGTGGCCGCTTCCACCGGGTCGGCCGCATCCACAAGGTCCACAAAGTGGACCCCCTTCACCACCCGCCCGCCCTTCATGTCGAGGCACGGTATCACCCGCACGAAATCCATTTCCGCTCCCTCTCTCGCTCCGAGTCCTCCCCCGCGCTAGGCCAGCGCCTCGCGGATGAACGCCAGATCTTCCTGGCTCAGCTTCCGCCCGGCCGCCGAGACGTTGATCTTCGCCTGCTGCGCGTTGCGGAAGCCCGGTATCACGCAGGCCACGTTCGGATGGCCGAGCACGAACTGCAGCGCCGTCGCGGCGAGGTCCTCGGGCGTCGCCCCAAAGCGCGACTTGATCTTCTCTAACTTCGGCTTCAGCTCGGACAGGCCTTCCTTGCTGAAGGCCTCGTTGCCGAGCCGATTGTCTCCCCGCTCGAACTGCGGCGGGTTGTTCGGGTCGAACTTGTCGAGCAGCAAGCCCTGCGCCAGCGGGCTGAAAGCCACCAGTGCCAGCCCGTGCTTCTCCATCAGCTTCTGCATCCGCGAGCCCGGCCGGATGAACCCGTCGTTAAGCGCGCTCGACCCGGTCTGGAGCACCTGCGGCTCAACCACGGGAACCAGCCGCTCGAAGTCCTCCTCCGAGTAGGCCGACTGCCCCTTGAACCGCACCTTCCCCTGGTCCACCAGGTCGTTCATCACCGCCACCGCATCCTCCAGATAGCGATCCCCATCGCCGAAGTCGCCGTGATGGAAGTAGTAGAGGTCGATGTAGTCTCGCCGCAGGTTGATGAGCGACTGCTCGCACTGATGCCGGATATGCTCCGGCTCGTAGGCGTGCTCGGCCGTGCCGGGGAACCATCCCACCTTCGTCGCGATGACGACATCGGTGCTTCGCACGCCGAGGCGATCCAGCGCCCTCGCCAGCATCCGCTCCGCGCGGCCTTTGCCATAGGTGTCCGCGTTGTCGAAGTGATTCACTCCCGCGTCGAGCCCGGCCTCACTCCCGCGTCGAGCCCGGCCTTGACTCCGGCCGTGATCTCGTCCTCGTCGGGATCGGCCCAGCCGTCGGGCTCCCCATCATAGCTCCAGTTCTGGCCGCCCATCGTCCAGCAGCCGAAGCTGATCTCCGACACCTCCATGTCGGTCGCGCCAAGCTTCCTGTACTCCATGCTCACACTCTCCCAACTGCGATGGTCTTCCAGCAAGTATAGCAGAAGCGGCCGTGCCTCTGCGCTAGTTGTCCTTCCCGCGGGTGTCGAAAGGGCGCTGATGAGTAGCTCCCCCGATGCGCGGGCCTCGCCAACGCGGTGCGGATGGGCAGAGGAACCCAGCACAGCAGGCGTCGAATGAGGATGTCAGGAGACATGAAGGCACTCCTCTGCCCATTGCTGGCGTGCTCTCTCGGCTGGATGGTCCTTCTGGCCTGCTGCGAGCTTGGCCGCGCCGAAGGCGCAGGGCCGCTGTCCTTCGGCCTCATCGCAGATGTCCAGTACGCGGACCAGGAGGCGTGGAATCGGCGGCACTTCCGGGAGGCGATCCAGAAGCTGGAGGAGTGCGTCGGCGATCTGAACTCCCGCGACCTCGCCTTCACTATCCAGCTGGGTGATTTCGTGGACACGGGTGCCGATAGCCTCGACTCCGTCCTCTCCGTATACAACCGGCTCGACATGCCTACCTACCATGTCCTCGGCAACCACGACTTCGTGCTGCCGCGTGCGGCGCTGCTGGACAAGCTGGGCATGGACCGCGCCTACTACAGCTTCTCCCGCGCGGGCTGGCGCTTCATCGTGCTCGACGCCCAGGACCTCGGCGTCGGCTACGGCTGGCCGGAGGACAGCGACAACTACCGGCGCGGCGCGGAGACGCTTGAGCGGCTCCGACAGCAGGAAGCCGCGAACGCCGAGGACTGGAACGGCGGCATCGGGCCGCAGCAGAAGGACTGGCTCGAAAAGACCCTCCGCGAGGCCGCCGCTGTGGGCGACAAGTCCATCATCTTCTGCCACATGCCGATCGTGGCGGAGGCATCCACGCCAGGCCTGCTGCTTTGGAACCACGAGGAGATCGTGGAGGTGCTGGAGTCCGGCGGCTCGGCCGTCGCCTTCTTCGGCGGGCACGACCACGACGGCGGCTATGCCCGCAAGAATGGCATCCACTACGTCACAGTGGAGGGTATGGTCGAGGCGCCCGAGATAAATGCCTACGCGGTCGTCACGCTTCACGAAGATCGAATAGTCATCGACGGCATCGGCGACGTTCCCGACCGCGTCCTTCGTATTCCAGGCGCTTGACGTGCCTCCTGGAGCCTGCTACCATTCAGCCTCCATGAGCGAAGCTCCGCGAGCGGATACCTATAGGCTGATTCACGAAGGGACGGTCTGTCTCGTCCTTATCGTCGCCGCCTGGCCTGTGGGGCCGCCCGCCGCCTAACGCCACACCAAACGAGCGGACGAAGCCACAGGCCACCGAGGTCTGTGGCTTTCTGCATTTCCTGGTCCCGGAGGGGGCCGGAGAGGAGCCAGCGATGGCATGGTATGAGGAGTTCTTCGGCGAAGACTACATGCGGTTCCATCTGTGCGGCGGTGAGCGTGAAGAGGGGCGCGCCCTTAGCGAGTGCGACTTCGTCGTCTCCGCGCTCGAGCTTCAGCCCGGGGCCCGCGTCCTCGACCTCTGCTGCGGACAGGGCCGCCATGCCGTCGAGCTGGCGAAGCGCGGTTTCTGCGTGACTGGGTTCGATCTGTCGGAGTATCTACTCGGCCTGGCAAGGGACCGTGCGGGGAAGGCGGAAGTCGCCTGCGAGTTCGTCCGCGGCGACATGCGGGAGATTCCGTGGCAGAATGAGTTCGAGGCGGTGCTGAACCTGTTCACCGCCTTCGGCTACCTGGAAACAGACGAGGAAGACGAGAAGGCGCTGCGGGCGGTAGCGCGGTGCCTGCGCCCGGGCGGAAGAGCTTTCTTCGACTTGTGGAACCGCGATCGCTCGGCGCGGAACTTCCAGCACAAGCACTGGTACGAGCACGAGGGGCATATCGTGCTAGACGAGCGCGGGTGGGACTGGCTGACCGGGCGCATGGACATGACGCGGACGATCGTGGCGCCCGACGGCCAGCGGCGCGAGTTGGGGTTTGTCTTGCGCGCCTATGCGCACCCCGAGATGGTTGGCATGCTGAGGCGAGCAGGGCTGGAGTGGGAGCGGACCTATGGCGACTTCGAGGGCTCCGAGTACGGCGAAGGCTCGCAGCGGATGGCGGTTGTGGCGCGGAAGCCGGAGGAGGCGCACTGATGGGCTGGCAGGATCTCTGGAAAGACCCGAAGGTGCGTGAGCGGTGGGAGGCGATGCCGCCCATCCAGGAGGTGGTCGATATGGCCGACCGTCTGGAGGCCGAGGGCCGCCGGCGCGTGCTCGATATCGGCTGCGGCCTCGGCCGACATACCGTGTATCTGGCCGCTCGCGGCTTCGAGGTTACGGCAACGGACAACGCGCCCGCTGCTCTTGCGGCCTGCAAGGCGAACCTGGAAGAAGCGGGGCTCACGGCGAACGTCATCGAGACCGAGATGACGGACTATCCGTTCCCAGACGGCCACTTCGACGGCGCGCTCGGCTCCCACGTGATCCATCACACGGACCGTGCCACGCTCGAACGCATACTGGCGGAGGTCACGCGCACGCTCGCGCCCGGTGGGTACTTCGTCTGGGTGACGCCGACCCCGCGGCACAAGCACTGCGGCCGCGGCACCGAGATCGAGCCGGGCACATGGGTCGATCCCAATCATCCAGAGGGGCCGATCCCTCACCACTACTCCACTGAGGAAGAGGTGCGCGAGCTGCTCCACGCCTATGACATCCTCTCGATCCACGAGCACGAGTGGAGGGAGGGAGAGAGCAGCACGTTCCACTGGCGCCTGCTCGCCAGGAAGCGAGTGACGCAATGAGCGGCGATCCTGACATAAGAGAGGCGACGCTCGATGACCGCGCCGCCATCGGCGCGCTGTGGCAGGAGCTTATGGAGTTCCACAAGCCCTATGACATGCGCTTCCGCCACATGAAGCCGGACGCGCTCGACACCTGGCTCGAGCACGTCGATGAATGCATGGCCAACGACGAGCACATCATCCTGGTGGCCGAGGCGGGGGGCGAACTCGTCGCCTTCGCCATGGCGAGGCCGGGCGAGGACCCGCCGGTGTTCGACGTCCCGCTGCACATATACGTCACCAACTTCTTCGTGACGGCCGAGTGGCGCCGGCGCGGCGTCGGCCAGCGCCTCTTCGAGGCGATCGCGGAGCGTGCCCGCGAGCGCGCCTTCGGCGAGGTCCGCCTCTCCGTCGCCGCCGACAACCCCATCTCCAATGCCTTCTGGCGGGAGATGGGCTTCGAGCCCCACGCGGTGCATCTGCGTAAGGAACTGTAGATCCATCTCGCAGCCCGAAACCTTTGGCCGTTGTGGCGCACCATTGAGTATAGGCGCGGAGATGGAGGCGAGAGAGACAACGCTCGTGATTCGGGCGGCCGCGGGCGACCGGCAGGCCTTCGACGTGCTGGCCGAGCGCTCCCGGCCGTGGCTGTACGGCCTCTGCCTGCGGCTGGTGCACGATGGGTCGGCGGCCGAAGATTTGGTGCAGGAGACTCTCGTCAAGGCGTTCCGGGACTTGCCGCAGTTGCGCGACCCGGCTTCCTTCCGGCCCTGGCTCAGCCGTATCGCGGTCAATGTGTGTCGGATGCACCTGCGCAAGCTGCTCGGGAAGCCTACGGAAGTGCACCAGGGCGCCGACGCCAAGGCAACGGCATCCCCGGACGAGCCGCCACTGCACCTGGGCCAGGCGGTCGCGCAACTGAGTCGACGGGAGCGCCGCCTGGTCGGTCTGTTCTACATCGAGGGATTGTCTCACAGGGAGCTGGCCGAGACGCTATCGCTGTCCACCAGCGCAGTCAAGAGCAGACTCCATCGCCTCCGCGCCAAGCTGCGAAGGGAGATGCTGAACATGATGTCCGATAACGAGAAGGCTGCCCTGGGAGCATCGGATGGCGAGCCCTGGACGCTGAAGACGGTTCTGCTGGTCGAGCCGGAGGAGGAGCTCCGAGGCGCGCTCCTCGCTGCGCTGAAGGCAGCTGGCTACGACGTGCTGATGCTGCCTACGGGAGAGGCGGCCCTCGGAGCGATTGACCGCGGGGAGGGGCAGTTCCTTCTTCTCGACAAGCACTGCGGCGAGCCGCACTGGACGGAGGCACTCGCACTGGTGCAACTCGCCGCGCATCGCGGAAGGAGCGTGGCTGTCGGCGTCTTCGTCGACCCGGAGCGCGAACGAGACGTCTTCCTCGCGTGGCAGTGTGGCGCGGACTTCTGCCTGACTCGTCCCCCAAAGGTTGCCGAAGTCGTCGAGATGGTGACGCGGGTGGCGAAGGCGTGGGCAGAGGAAGGGGTAAAGCGGTGAGGTCCTACGTGGGGTCAGACACCCGCGTCGCGTGGGGCGCGGCGTAACCTTCTAGCTGCCGGCTTCGACTGTAAGACGGAGGACCCAGGTGGCGGATCGGCGGACCGATGCCGAGCTTGTGAAGGGGGCGCTAGAGGGCAGCGGGGAGGCCTTCGGCGCGCTCGTCGCTCGCTATAAGGATGCCGTCTTCGGGGTCGCCTACCACCGGCTCGGCGACTTCGAGGAGGCCCGCGACGCAGCCCAGGAGGCCCTCGTGAAGGCCTTCACCAACCTCAGCAAGCTGCGAGAGCCTCGGGCCTTCGCTGACTGGAGATACGTGGCATGAGGTGATGGCGGTGCCGACGTACGGGTGGGAGCCACTGCGGCTGAAGCTGGCGGAGATGGTCGGCCTCACACTCGCTTCGCCGGTCGAGCGGCAGACTGGGACGATCCGGTTCCTTCACGAGGGTACGACCCACCAGCTCGCTACCGCCTTCAACCCAAAGAGCATACGCGTTGAGACGTCGCGAGCGAGTGCTGAGGGCCCTGATGAGGAGTAGAAGGCCGAGCCCGGTTCTTGCAGAAACTGCTCGACATGACCGAGCGTGCGGCCGCTGGCACATGGCGTCCGGATCTGCTCGACAATCCCATCCTGCGGCGGGAGGCGGTCCCTCGCCTCATCCGGCGGGCGGGACCAGGCATCCGCTTCATCTTGGCGGTCGTTGCCCTCGGCGGCTCTGTTCTGCTCGGCGACTATCTCGCTTCCATATCCCGAGGGTTCTCGGAGGTGATAGCCACCGCCGCCGTCATGGCGTGGAGCGGCCTCTCGCTGCTGGTGGCAGCGCTCAGTTCCTCGAGTTCAATTGCCCAAGAGCGCATGTCGGGCACGTGGGAGGCGCTCATCATGTCCCGACTGGGTGGCAGAGGGATCGTGCTCGGGAAGCTGCTCGGCACGCTCCTTCCGCTGTGGACCGTGGGCGTCATCCTCTTGCCGATGGTTCTGCTCCTCCTCGCCGGGAGCCGGGCTGACCCGGACATTCTCCGTGCCATACTGGTGGCCTATGGTGTGGCGACAGTCGGCGGAGCTGCGGCAGCTTCGCTGGGCCTCTACTGCTCGATGCGGTGTCGCAGTGTCGCGTCGGCGCAGTTTCTGACGATCGTGCTCGGGGTCATCATCACCCTGGTCGCCCAGTTCGGCGCCCTGATCCTCACGGGCCCCGTGTACGTCTCAGGCGGCGTGTTGTACGGCGTGGTCTACTTCATCCTGCTGCTAACGCCGGGGTTCCTGATGCTCGTGGACCTGCTGACGCGCTTCGACACGCTCGAGCGGTACCATCACCGGAATTGAGGCCAGGGAGCGGGGAGCGCGCGGCCCTGGTGGTGCCCCGAGGCCGGAACTGCGCCCGTCAGCGCCCCTGCACCTGGGCCCTTGCCTCCAGCACCGACAACGGCGGCCAGGGGGTTTCATAAAGCACCATCGTCGTTTCGCCCCCGGAGAACGGGTCGCGGGCCACCGACGTGAGCACGGGTGTCAGCAGATCGGCCCGCCGTGACAGGTCGGGAAACTCGGAGGGCCGCAGGGCAACGTGGGAGGGCCGGGCCGCGTCCAGGAAGGCGAGCAGGTTCGAATCGGGCGATCCGGGCCGGCTCAGGTACTCCAGCCCCTCCCGGGAGATGGTGCCGCCCAGATCGACCATCCGTCGGTGCGAGAAGAACCCGATTGCTCCCACTTCACGGCTGGCGATCGACGCGTCGGTCGCGATATGGTCGGCCGCCCAGCGCCCGATAGAGCCCTGGAGGTCGCTCACTTTCCTGACTCTGAACCCGTGCTCGTGCCAGCTGTGCCGGTGTCCTGCCGCCAGGGTGAGGAACACGGCCGAGAGCGCGACCGCGATCATCGCCGGCAGGAGGAAGCGGCGCTGGCGTACTCGCTTCTTCGCAGACCACTGCGCCAGGGCTCGGTGGATGGGGAAGAGGCCGCAGGCGGCGAGAACCGCGAGGATGGGAGTGAGATAGGTGACGGTGTAGACCCCGTTGCTTCCTTGAGCCTGGGGCCAGATCAGACCCGGTAGAGCGACGACGGCCAGCGGGAGGAGCAGTAGGAGGAAGCTGGCGTATCGGCAGCTTCGTCGCGTCGACGAGATGAGGGCGATCGGTGCCCCGACTAGGGCCGCGAGGAAGACCGGCGGATTGTCGAACCATAGCCCGTCGAGGGTCGCGCCGGCCCAGGTCCACACGACCGGGAGGCGCAGCGACATCTCCGGCTGCTGCCACATGGGACCGCCAGACCGCAGGTTGTAGATGACAAAGGGCACCACCAGCGCCATCGCGCCCCCCAGCTCCGGAGTGCTCCCTAGCACCCCGCCGCGCAGGCGCTCTCCGGGCTTTTCATGGACCACCGATGTGAGTGCGCGATCGATCACGAGCAGGGGCAGCAGCAGCACCAGCTCGGGGCGGCTCAGTGCCGCGAGGCCGATTGCGGCTGCGCCCAGAGCGCGCTGATAGACCGAGCCGTCCCAGCCGATGGCATGCCAGTGGAGCGCTGCCATCACCATGAGCGCGGACCAGGCGGTCTCGGTCCCGCTCAGGCCCTGTGCCGTAAGGCGCGGGCTGGCGGCGACGAGGAGCCCGGCGATGAACGCGAACCGCCAGTCTCCCAGCAGCGCGTAGGCAAGATACCATGCGATGTAGGCGGTGAGTACCAGCGAGAGGACTCCCAGCAGCTTCGCCGTCGTCAGGAACTTCCCGGTGAAGAACCCCACAACCGCGAGCGCCGCGATCCAAGAGGAGCCCGGCGCGCCCGCGGCCGGCACCCCTGGATTGAAGCAGAGACCCTCCCGAGCGGCGAGGTTCCGCGCGAATACCGCCCTGGCCCAGGCCGCGTCCGAGGAGAAGCCGAAGTCCACGAGGTACTTCCACTCCGAGGCCGCGTAGACCATCGCGAGCAGCGCGGCGAGCGATGCGAACAGTACGAAGCTGGCAAGCGTGGCGCCCGGTGGCGGCGGCACCGCCGGAGATGTGGACTGGCGTTCCGTGCTGGCGGCGTCTATGGTCATCAGTGAGTGGGGATTTTACCCGCCACCGGCGAGGCGGTCAACCGGCAGCATGCCGGCGGGCGGGCCGCGGAGTGAGCTCTGTCTCTGCGCTCAGCCCACCGAGGCGGACCCCATCTCATATCTTCCCTGCAATCCCTTGATCTCGCGAACCGGTGCCTGGAAGAAGTATGGCCCGAAGCATGAGGCCAGGCGCCGCGCCTCGTCAGGATGCTCGTCGATGACGTTGCGACGCTCTCGTGGGTCCTCCTTCAGATTGAACAGCTCGTCCGGCTGGTCCTCCGGCCGGCGGACATAGGACCACGTCTCGTCGCGCACACATCTCTCCAGCCCCGGATTGTAGCCGGAGATGGCGGCCTCACGGTGGGCTTCCGCATCGCCCGCCAGCACCGGTCTGAAGGAGCGGCCATGCATGGCGGAAGTATCGTTCCTCATCTCCAGCAGATCGAGGATGGTCGGCAGCACGTCGTGGAACTGCACCAGCGCCTTCGTCTCCCGGCCGCCGTTGCGGCCGCCCGGCAGGCGGACCAGGAACGGGCACTTGAGCAGCTCGCTGTGCATGCGATCGGCGCCCTTGAGGAACTTGTCGTGGTCGCCGAGCGGATGCCCGTGGTCGTTGGTGATGACGATGATCGAATCGTCGAGATACCCCAGCTCGCCCAGTGCCTCGAACAGCCGGCCGAAGCAGTGGTCCACAAACGCAACCTCGCCCGCGTACAGCCCGCGGATGAGCCGCACCTCCTCCGCCGAGGCCCAGTCCTGCATCGAGCCGCCCATCGGCATGATGATGCGCGGCCCCGAGTAGCTCGGGTCACCGTAGGTATCCCAGCGCGCCGGCGGGTCCCAGGGCTCGTGCGGGTCGAAGGAGTCGATCCACAGCATGACCTTCTGGTGGCCGCGGTTGGCACGCAGCCACTCGATGCTCTGATCAACGACCTGAGCGGGGAACCAGTGTGATTCCTCGGTGAAGTCATCGGTGTTGGCGAGGAACTGCTCGACGCGGCCGCGCCAGACCGGATCGAAGCTGCCGTTTACGTAGTCGTCCACGTTCCGGCGGCTCGGCGACGAAGTGTAGGGGTCGTATTCCTGCCCGCGGACCCAGCGGTAGGCGCGGAAGTGCCGGTGGTAGTTCATCCCCGGAGCCCGATAGTGATAGGTGTCGGAGATCAAACCGCACACATAGCCACGGCCGCGCAGGATCTCGGCGATCGTGATGTCGGTCTGGCGCAGCGGCTCCCAGCTCCTGAAGGGCAGCGTCCACTGGCCAGTCATGAGGGCCAGCCGTACCGGCATCGTCGGCAGCCCCTCGGGATAGGCGTTGTGGAAGACAATGCAGTCCTCGGCGAACCTGTCGAGGTTGGGCGTCTTGCACGCGGGCACGTGCTCGAACGGGCCTCTGCCGCGGTTATAGAGGCTCACATGATCCTGCCTCAAGCTGTCGAGCACGATGACGATGACGTTCATCTCACCTCCCCAGCTAGCACCCTCTTCTCGTTCTCGGCGGCCGCCCCGAGCACCTACCGCCGACGCGGGACCAGGGAGGCGAGGCTGGCGATCACGGGCCGGACCCATCATGAGAAGCGGCGGGCCCTGCGATGCGGCTGTGAGCTGCACGGGGGAGGCGGGCGACTAGACCTGCGGCCGACCCTAGAGTATCCGGGCGAGGCGAAGGAGGGAATCGGGATCGAGCTCATTGAGGTCCTCGATGTCGTAGCGGTTCCCCTCGGCATCGGTAATGAGGATGCGAGACCGGCCGAGGTAGATCACATTATCGCGAACATCGCGGAGCGTCACCTCCCGCAGGCCGCGGTCGGTATCGAACTCGCACACCTGGACGCCCGAGAAATCCCGGACTGAGAGGATGGCGAAGACCTTCGCATGCAGGTAGCGGCGCTCCAGCTCGGCCTCAACAATGCCGTGGGACTCCGGATCGAGCCCGTGCCAGTCCCTCAGCAGGCCGAACTCCTTGCCCATGGCCACACTGCGCTCCTTGGGCTCGACCCCGCGGATGGAGAGGTAGCGTTCCAGATCGCTGAGCGGGTGGGAGCGTATGAACATCGGAGTGAGAACGGTGACCTCGTCGGCGATGGTGCAGTAGACGCGCCCGTCCTCCCCGCGCCAGACACGGACGTCCTCGGGGCCGAGGTAGCGGAGCTCGAGCGAAGATGCCTCTTGGACTCCCTGTCGCTCATCCATTGATGGCTCCCACCAGAGAGGTGCGGCGGTGGATGTCCAGCAGCTTCGCGTAGACGCCCCTCTTCGCCTTGAGCTCGTCGTGGGTCCCGGACTCGACGACGCGGCCCTCGTCCATGACGAGGAGCTTGTGCGCGTTGCGCAGCGTCGAGAGCCGGTGGGCGATGGCGAAGGTCGTGCGGCCCTTGATGAGCCGGGCGATGGCCTCCTGGATCTGCTGCTCGGTCTCGAGGTCGACGCTGGCGGTGGCCTCATCGAGGATGAGAATGGCTGGGTCGTGCAGGATGGCACGGGCAATGCACACGCGCTGCTTCTCACCACCGGACAGCCGGGAGCCGCGCTCGCCGACTTGCTCGTCGTAGCCATCTGGCTTGCTGATGATGAAGTCGTGCGCGTTGGCGATCTTGGCGGCCGCCATGATCTCC
Organism: Candidatus Hebobacteria bacterium; assembly: GCA_029821885.1. Taxonomy (GTDB): domain Bacteria; phylum Armatimonadota; class Hebobacteria; order Hebobacterales; family Hebobacteraceae; genus Hebobacterum. The sequence goes on along the minus strand of JALGXV010000089.1, from coordinate 10,646 downwards.
TCCGGGGTGGCCTCCGGCTTGGCATAGGCGATGTTCTCCGCGATGGTGCCGCTGAAGAGGAAGGGCTCCTGGAGGACCACGCCGAGCTTCCCGCGATAGGACCAGAGCGAGACATCCCGCAGCGGGACGCCGTCGATGAAGATCTCGCCCTCATCGGCGTCGTAGAACCGGCACAGCAGGTTGATGATGGTGCTCTTGCCGACGCCGCTCTTCCCGACGAGGCCCAGCATCTGGCCGGGCTTGACCTTGAAGGATACGTCCTTGAGGACTTGCTGGTGCTTCTCGTAACCGAAGCCGACGTTGCGGTACTCGACCTCGCCGTGGATCTCCTCCAGCTCGATTTCGCCCCGAGAGTCCTCGCTCTCCGACTCGGCGTCCAGCACCTCGAACACGCGCTCGGCGGCGGTCAGCGCCCGGGTGATCCACTGGGTCGAGTGCCCGAGGAACTCGAGCGGATGCTGGACCATCGCCAGATAGGCGAGGAAGGCGACGATCATGCCCAGGCTGATGAGGCGGTGCATCTGGAGCATGCTGCCGAAGTACCAGACGAGAAGCGACCCGCTTCCGATGATGAGCCACATCAGGGGGAAGAACGTGCTCTGCGTAGACACCGGCGGCGCGCAGGTCGTCGTTGCGGAACTGGTAGCGCCCGATCTCGGACTGCTGCTGGGAGAAGGCCTTCGTGACCTTCACGCGGCCGAGGGCGTCGGAGACGAGCCCATGGAATCGCCGCATCCGATACCACCAGTTGTGGAAGGCGCGCCGGAGCAGCCGCCAGAGCTTGCGCACGAGGAGGAAGAGGATGGGCAGCGGGACCATCGCAATAAGCGCGAGCTTCCAGTTCATGGCAAGGAGGACCACGCTCACGCCGACGATAGTGAGAAGGTTTACCACCAAGAACGGGAGCGCGAAGGCGAGCAGGTCCTGGATCCCGTTGGCGTCCTGGGTCAGCCGCGAGATGATGGTGCCTGTCGGATGGTGGTCGTAGTACCGCATGGACAGCCACTGAAGGCGCTCGTAGAGCTGGGCGCGGATGTCGAAGCTGATGCGCGCGCCGAGCCAGGCTGCGATCCGGTTGCGCCAGATCTCCATGCCGGTGTGGGCCAGGCCCGCACAGGCCAGGCCGAGCACGAGCCAGATGACCAGGTGGTACTTGGCCCGGGGGCTGAGCACGTCGTCGACAAGGACCATCGTCAGGTACGGAGGGACCATCCCAGCGACTATGGAGCCGACCATGAGACAGCCAATGAGCACCATGCGGCCGGTGTAGGGCTTGGTGAGTCCTAGGAGGCGCCGCAGCGTCGCTCCCTTGCGGAGGCACCGCGGACACACGCGGGTGTACTCGCCGAGGAAGAGACCGCAGGTCGCGCATCGCGTCGCGCGCTCGTCCACCTCTGGAAGCGGCTTGCCTTCGATGAGAGCATCGAGCTGGATGCGCACGCGGCCGAAGGCGTCGGACATCGCGTGGCTGAAGGACAGGACGTCCTCCCGGTGCCCATTGACGACCGCTCGGAGAGAGGCACCGCCCACCAGTGTCTCGATCTCGACCTTGCTGACATCCGAGAACGACAGATCCCTCAGCAGCTGCGGGCTTTCGCTGTCCGATGAGAACACGAGGAGTCGATCATCGGCGAGCGCGAGGAACTGCTCTCCGAAGCTGCCGTCCGGAGCCAGGTCACTGAAGGCGACAAGACGTATATCGGCGCCGGGTCGGACGCCATCCACTGCCTGTCGCACGTCTTCAGGTATGGGATTGAATTCGGCCATAGGTCTGCGCCTTGGTACGAGTCAGAAGGAACGAGCAGAGACTGGATGACAAGGACCAGATGGACTGCGTTCCTTGCGGCGGCCCGCGCCCATCGGCCCCACGCCTATGCGTGCAGCCGATCGGCTCGAACGGCCACCCCCGACGCTCATTCGCGCCCGGGCCGCCCGATGCCGCCGCCGTGCAACTGTGTCACCTGGTACGCAGTTTCATCATTGGTCTCCCCCCTTGCCAACCGGGGGTGCAGACATCTAAACGCGCCGAATCCTCGCCGTCTGACCCCTCAGATGGCTCGGAGCAGGCGCGTCAAGGGCTGATATCGCGTGGTTCCTGCCCAAATACAGTATCGTTTTGTCGCTGGTCAGCCGCTGAGAATGTACCTCAGATCCGAGCCTGTGTCAACCCCGATAGAGGTCAGATTCGGCCCCACCGCCCGCCCAGGCGGTCTCCGGGTCATGCCCGCACCACACGTGACTCGGGCAGTCCGCCCCAGCGGACTGCCCGATCGCATGTCCCCCTCGCTGCAGCTGCCCGCCCTCCTACTCGTCCTCGTAGTCCTCCGGCTCTTCGGAGTCGTCGAAGTCCTCTTCCTCGTCCGCCTCTTCCTCATCGTCGAGCTGGCCGGCGCGCGCCAGCTCCGCGATCCGGTCCTCCGGCGTGGCGTACACCTCCCTCGGCTTGCGCCCGTCGTGGGGGCCGACGTACCCCCGCTCCTCCATCATATCTATCAGCCGCGCGGCGCGGGTGTAGCCGAGCTTGAACTTCCGCTGGAGCATGGAGGCGGAGGCGTGCTTCGTGGCGAGCACGAAGTCAAGTGCTTTCTCGAACATCTCGTCCTCGACACCATCGTCGTCGCCCTTGCTCAACACTATCGAGCCAGCGCTCTCCAGAGCACCCTTCGCGTAGTGCGGCTGCGCCTGTTTCTTCAGGAACGCCACCACCTCGCCGAGGTCGCGCTCGCCGATGTAGGCCCCCTGGAGCCGCACCGGCTTGCCGGTCGGCGCGTCCAGCGGCAGAAACAGCATGTCTCCCGAGCCGACCAGCCTCTCTGCGCCGTTGATGTCGAGGATGGTCCGCGAGTCGACCTGGGAGGCGACTGCGAAGGCGATGCGGGAGGCGATGTTCGCCTTGATCGTTCCGGTGATGACGTTCACCGATGGCCGCTGTGTGGCGACCACGAGGTGGATGCCCGTCGCCCGTGCGAGCTGCGCCAGCCGGCAGATGGAGGTCTCGAACTCGGTCGCCGCCTGCATCATCAGGTCGGCCAGCTCGTCTACGACGATGACGAGGTAGTACATGGGCTCCATGTCATCGTCCATCCGGGCCCGCTCGTTCCACCCCTTGATGTTTCGGGTGCCGACATCGGCGAACTGCGAGTAGCGCAGCTCCATCTGCCGGATGGCCCAGCGCAGCAGCCCGGCCGACTCCTTTGCATCGTGGGCCACCGGCGCGGCCAGGTGTGGGATGCCCTCGAACAAGCTCAGCTCCACTCGCTTCGGATCGATCAGCAGGAACTTCACCTCATCCGGCCGGGCGCGGAACAGGAGGGAAGTGATCAGCGAGTTCAGGCACACGCTCTTGCCGGAGTTCGTCGCGCCCGCGATCAGCAGGTGTGGCATGGTGGCCAGGTCGGCCATCATCGGAGTGCCGGAGATGTCCCTGCCCAGTGCGAAGGCGATCTTCGACTTCATGCGCTGTGCGGCCGGCGAGTCCATGATCTCCCGCAGGTGGACGAAGGTGACCTCGGGGTTCGGCACTTCGATTCCGATGACGCCCTTGCCCGGAACGGGCGCCTCCACCCGCACGGCCAGCGCCTTGAGCGCGTAGGCCAGGTCGTCGGCCAGGTTGGTGATCTTGCTCACCCGCACGCCCGGCGGCAGCATGATCTCATAGCGCGTCACTCGCGGCCCGCGCTCGACATCGACCACCTGGGCCTCGATGCCGTAGCTCGCCAGGGCGTGTTCGAGTGTGTCCCGGCTGGCGAGGGCCTCCCGCTGCGCTTCCTCCGACGATGGAGGCTCTGTCAGCAGGTCGAGCGTCGGAAGCTGGAAGTCCGCGTACTCCGGGGCCGGCTCGCGGGACTCATCCGCCTCGGCGCCCGCTCCCGAGTCGAGCAGCTCCAGCCGTGGAGCACCATCCTTCGCCTTCGGCGTGGGTCCCTCTTCCTGCTCTTCCGCCTCGGGGGGAATCGGGTGGGGCGGCTCCACCTTGTGGCGTCTGCGCTGGGGCTGCTGCGGAGCCGGCAGCGCCGCCGGCCTGCGCAGGCGCGGGATGGGCAGTCCACTCAGCGCCCATCCACCGGCCCTCGCCAGGGAGCGCATCGCCCACAGCGACCCCCAGAACAGGCCCGCCAGCAGACTCGCGGTGCCCCTGAGCAGGAGGCGCATCGCCCAGGCAGCCCCGGACATGAGGGTGACCAGCGGCGTATCGCTGATATACCCGACAGCCCACAGCCCGGCCAGAGACAGGATCAGAATGCTGACGCCCGGTCCGAACAGCGGCCGGAGCGCCTCCGCCAGCAGCACCCCCAGCAGCCCGCCGGGCTCTGATGCGAAGGCCCTCCCGAGGACCCCACTGCTCGGGAGGGTGAGCTCCCAAACCGCCAACATGAGCCACAACAGAATCCCGAACCCCGCCGCGAGGCGACCGAACTCCACCCTCTCCCAGCGGAGAACCATCACGATCCCGAGGGTCAGCAGAGCCACCGATACCAGGAGTGCGCCGACTCGGCCGACCAAGAAGCTGAGCCCGTGGTAGAGGGCGGGTGCGACAAGGCCTGCTTCGCGACCGGCGCCCAGCAGAAGCACGATTCCGAGCGCGAACAGCCCCAGCCCGATCACCTCGTATCGGAGGCGCCGCCGGGGCTCGGGTATCTCGGCCGCGAAACGCCTGGGGAGTGGCACTGCACCGGCCGCCCCCATCTGCGAGCGATCTCTCATGTGCCCGGACCTCTCATGCCCTGTGATCAGAAGGTGATTCGACGCGCCGCCATGGCGACAGCAACCGCCCGCGGGAAGGGGGCACCCGCGGCCAGAACTTGCAGGTAGAGTTACCACGTCTGCGAGCGCGAGGACAAAGTGCTGGCGGCCTCCCTTGCCTGGGCACCCACAGGGCTCCACGGCGCATCCCGAGTGCCAGGTGCCGGGCAGGAGAGTCGCCCTCCATGCCTAACAAGTCGCTGCGGTCGTCGCACGGCCGACTTGGAGGAGGAACTCGTGAGAAAGAGCCGAGCGCGGCGCAGGCAGGCGCCGCCGAAGTACGACATCATCTACTCGCAGGATCTCGTCACCCCCCATGTGAAGTGGGCCGAGCCCTACGCAGAAGGGCCCATCCGCGCCTTCATCATCTCCAGCGTGCATGAAGGCCGAGCCGTCGTCGAGCTGAGCCAGCGCATGTCGCTCGACGCCCGCGTCCTCAGCATCGACCCCCGCTGGGATGTCAACAAGTGGTGCATGGATCGCTATGCGGATTTCGATCCGCTCGCGCCCGGCGATTATAGCCGCGCCTATTCCGTGCTCGAGCCGGAGCTGGCCGCGAAGACGAAGTACGACGTCATCGTCATGCACAGCATCCTGGGTTGGAACCACATGCCGGAGCGCATCCGCGACCTCATCTGCCGGCGCGTCAAGCGCGGCGAGGGGCTCGTGCTTGTCCACCCACAGCTCGGGGAGAACCAGCGCGACAAGGGCCTGTGGGACCTCTCCCCCATCGCCTCCGTGCCGCCCACGCGGCTGACGGCCGAGGGCGCCGGCATAAGCTCGGGCTATCCCCACCCGCCCAAGGAGGCCATCTCGACTGAGCCGTGGACGAAGGCCGCCGACCACTATATCGTCAACGGCGTGCCCTTCGAGGCGCTTCCATACGGGCCGCTTCGACATTACGCATACCGCCTCGGCAAGGGCGCGAAGGCCCTCGCCACCAGCGAGAGCGGCGCCCCGGTCGTCGCAGTGAAGCAGTTCGGCAGGGGCCGCGTCGTCGGCCTCGGCTACTACAACTACGCGCTCTTCCCGGAGTTGGACCTTCGCCGCGGCCAGCTCAACGGGACCTTCTGGGAGTACCTCTTCAGCCTCCTCATGCGCGCCATCATCTGGGCCGGCCGAAAAGAGCCGAGCCTTCAGCTCGCCGCCCTCGAGGCGCCGCCGGCCCGCCTCGGCTCCGCCCAGGTCGGCGACGGCGCGGCGACCATCCGGCTTCACAGCGAGGGCCCGCCCAAGTCGGCGAAGGTCGAAGTCGCCGTCCGCAACGAGCTGGGCGAGGTCGAGCGGAAGACAGCACGCACGGTTCGCCTCGCCAAAGGCACGGCCGAGCTGCGCGTCGGCCTGCCGGGCGGCTCGCCGGCCGGCGGCCGGCACGTCGTCGACGTGATAGTGAGCGCCGGCGGCAAGAAGTCCGATTGGGGCACGGCCAGCTATGAAGTCCGCCCCGAAGCGCGGGTCACGAAGGTCGTCCTCGACGCGGACGCGGTTCCGGTCGGCGGAAGCATCTCCGGCCGGGCGTGCCTTGCCGGCAAGCCCAAGGGCCTGACCCTGGTGTCAGAGCTATACGACCTCAGCGGCCGGCTGCTCGGCCGCCAGGAAAAGCAGGTCCGGGCCGGACGCGAGGTGAGCTTCCGGCTGCGCTGCCCCGATGCGTTGACGAACCGCGGCTGGGTGAAGTGCGCACTCCTCGACGCCGGCCGGCATGTCCACGAGGCGCGGGCCGAGCTGGCCCTCACCCCCCCGCGGCGCAAGTGGCAGGACTACGAGGTGATCCTGCCGTGGATGCACGACGGCGTGTGGCCGTGGACCGGCCTGATCGAGGAGCAGTTCCGAAACTGCGGGATCACGAGCACCTCCGACACCCAGTACGGCTTCCCGCTCACCGTTTCGATGCACCCGCCGGGATTCGGGGTCTACTGGTATCGCCGCCACCCGTACCTCGAGCGCAAGGACAACTACCGCAAGACCAGGGATCGCAAGTGGCTGGAGCGCGTGCCCTGCATCCACACCGACGAGTTTCGCCGCCCGGTGGCGCAGACGCTCCGCACGGGCATCCCGCCCATCCTCAAGTACAGCCCCCTCGCCTACTACATCTCGGACGAGTCCTCCATCACGTGCTACGAGGATGCCCGCGATCTGTGCTGGAGCGACGCGACCCTGGCCGAGTTCCGCAAGTGGCTCCGCCGCTGGTACCGCGGCCTCCCGGCGCTCAACGCCGAGTGGGGCACCCGCTACCGGAGCTGGGATAGGGTCATGCCGGTGACCTATGACCAGGCCCAGAAGCGCGGCAACCCCGCGCCCTGGGTGGACCATCGGCTCTTCATGAACAAGACGCTTGCCGACGCCTTTCGCTATGCCAGCGCGGTCGCGCAGAAGGTCGATCCCGAAGGGCTCGTCACCATCTCCGGCACCCAGCTCCCGGGCTCGCACAATGGCTGCGACTGGTCGATGATCGACCGGATCGTCGAGTATCTCCAGCCCTACTCCGGCGGCGGCCAGGATGAGATGCACCGCTCCTTCAACCCCGACATGATCCTCACCGGCTTCACCGGCTACGCCATGTCCGGCGCTCCGCTGGAGTGGGAGATCTGGCACCGCTTCCTCCACGGCCACCGCGGCGCCTCGATCTTCTGGGGCTACTCGATGATCGACCCCGACCTCACGCTCAACGCGCAGGGCCGCTCCCTCGGGAAGTGCTTCGGGGAGCTGCGCGGCGAGGGCCTCTCGCGGGCCATCTCCGGCCTCCGACGGGAGCACGACAAGATCGCAGCGGCCCCCCTTGGTGGATACAGGACGGCAAGCTCAAGCACAAGGACATGGAGCCCGGCCGCAACACCTCCGCCGCCTTCCGCCGCTTCATCGACAGCCGCGTCGGCTGGGGGCAGGTGTTCGAAGACCTGGGCTATCAGTACAACTACCTCCCCTACCGCGACCTGGAGAACGGCGGCCTGGACAAGGGCGGCTACCGCGCGCTCGTGCTCCCCGGCTCCATCGCCCTCTCGGATCAAGAGGTCAAGGCGATCAGGCAGTTCGTCAAGCGCGGCGGCCTTGTGCTGGCCGACGAGATGCCCGGGCAGACGAGCGTGCACGGCAAGCCCTTGCCCGAGCCTTCGCTCGCCGACCTCTTCGCGGCCGAGAAGTATGGCCGCGGCCGCGCCCTCCTGCTCGGCCACTGGCTCGACGAGTACGAGGACAACCGGCTCAAGGCCAGGGGGAAGAAGCTCCGGCGGCAGATCGGGGAGGCGCTCGAAGCCTCTCGCCTCCGCTCGCGGGTCGAGGTGACGACCGCGGGCGGCGGATTCCCAACCGCGGTGGAGCGGGCAAGCTGGCGCGGCGGCCGCATCGAGGCGCTGGCGCTGCTCAAGGAACCTGCGGGACGCTTCTCCCAGAGCGCTGACCTCACCAACCGCTACGAGCCGATCCCCGGCATGAAGGTCTCCGAGCCGGTGCGGATCAGGCTGCCGCAGGAGGGGCACTGGTACGACCTCCGGTCCCACAAGTACCTCGGCCTCCGCCGCGACATCAGGACCACGCTCAAGGAGGCCGACCCGAAGCTCTACGCGATGCTGCCCTACAAGGTGCAGGGCCTTTCGCTGGCGCTCAAGGGCGGCCGCGCCCCCGGCGGGGCCGTGGAGTATCGGGCAAAGGTGCGAGCGGGGAGCGCCCGGCCGGTCCGCCACGTCCTCAAGGTGGAGGTGTTCGCGCCGGGCAGCAAGAAGCAGGCGCTCTACTCCGGCAACCTCGACACCACCGGCGGCGCGGCGAAGGGCTCCTTCCGCCTCGCGCTCAATGACTCGAAGGGAACCTGGCGCCTCCGGGTCACCGACGTCTTCTCCGGCGAGAAGGCCGAGAAGACATGGACCGTCCGGTGACCTGCGCGGCCGGCCCCGGCGCTAGCCGCCGGGCGCCACGACCTCGAGCTCGCTCAGGCTATACCAGCCCTGTGCGTCTCGCCCCTCGATGGCGAGCCGCACTGCCGGCTCGCGGGTGAAGGGGTCGAGCAGAGCGACAGCCAGGCGGTATCTGCCCGGCTCTATCTCCGCCGGGACGGCGAGGTCCAGGCTCACGTCGTAGATGCCGGGCAGCCACTTCGTCACATCGATGGGGTGGGCCGCATCCTCGATCGATATTGGCTCGCCCCAGGCCCCCTCCGCCACCGGCCGCAGTTGCCATGTGACCACATAGCCGCGATACGGCGGCGCGACACCGACGTTGTCCCACTGGCAGTCGATCGGGAACGACTCCCCCGCGGTGACGCTCGCCGGATGCGAGACCGAGCGCAGCACCAACCGGTAGCCCATCTTCCTCAGGAAGTCCTCCACCGCGCCCCACCAGCGCGGCGGGATCGGCGAGGACTTGTTGTTGAACACCGAGCAGTGCCAGCGCAGCGCCTCACTGAAGATGAACTCGACGTCCCACCCCTCATCGGCCCAGTGCTGCATGGTCCAGCAGGTTTCGAACACCACAGGGGCCTGCTTCCAGGCGTTCCCGACGTCGGCCGCGTCGATCTCCTGCTGATAGGCGTCGTTCATGTGATTCCAGCCTGAGCTGAGGTCGCCCAGACAGTCGGCCCGCCAGCCGGTCCCGTTCGCGACCGCGTATTCCAGCTCGTCCTCTCCGCCGATGAGCATCACCAGTGGGGTCTTCTCGAAAGCATCGAGGTACATGTCCACGAGTGCCTGCCGCACTTCGGGACTTACCTCGACCTCGCGGTCGTGGGTCAGGTAGACGAAGTAGAAGTGCCATTCGCCCCAGTGCCCCAACGATCGGATGTCGACGTGGTCGATGTCCGGATGGCCGTCATACCGCTTGCCGAACTCGCGGACGAGTCGGCCCATGTACTCGACGTAGAGCGGGTCATTGTGGTCGGGCATCCAGTTTGTGGGGCCGGCCTCGGAGGCGTACTCGAAGCCCTTCGCGCCGAGATCGCGATACCACTGGGGCACAGCGCCGCGGCCGTTGGCCGGCATGATGCGGATCGCCACCCGCTGGCCGCGCGCCCTCGCCTTCTCGATCACCTCGTCGATCAGCTCCCATCGGTAGACGCCGCTCTCCGGCTCGATCTTGTCCCAATACCAGCCCCAGTAGGCAATAGTTGATTTCGGGTAGCCGGCCACCTCCCCGTCGAAGCTGTTGCTCGTGGTGAACCCCATTCCTGGGTTGTAGAGGACGTCGTCGATCTCCCGCGGCCGCACCGTCACGCGGTCGGCCTCGCTGTCGGCTCCCGCCCTCGCCGGCTCGCCGGCGCAGAAGATGATCCCAGCAAGAAGAGCAAACGTAACGGTGCGCAGTGACATCGGGGCTGCCTCCCCTCTATCCGATCGGTGCAGCAAGGATGCTACCAGTCCAGATTGAGCTTCGCGAACTCCCCGCCGTGGATGTTCTGGATCCGTTGAAGCTCCTCCAGCGTCAGCCGCCCGCCCGCGGCCGCCGCGTTCTGCTCCAGGTGCTTCACCGAGGTCGTGCCGGGGATCGCGGTGCACACCCCGTCGAAGGACAGCACGAACTGCAGCGCCGCCTGCGACCAGGTCCGGCCGGTCCCCTCGGCGAGGAACTTCACCTCCTCAAAGAGCTGCTGGCGGCGCGCCGTCTCCTCCTCGCCCCAGCGCTCCCGCGCATCGTCGAGCTTCTCGGGCTTGCCCGGGTCGAGGTCGCCGCCGAGGATGCCCGAATCGAGCGGCGACTTCACGATCACCCCCACGCCCTTGCGCTCGGCCTCCGGGAAGAACCGCTCCGCCGGGTCCTGGTGAAACAGGTTGAACGTGATCTGGACCGAATCCACGCCCCACCTGTCGATCGCGTCGATCCCTCGCTCGCCGCCCTCGGTGGAGAGCCCGTAGCAGCGAATCTTCCCCGCCTCTTTCACCTCTTGCAGCGCGGACAGCAGCTCCTCGTCGTCGAGG
>JALGXV010000088.1 GCA_029821885.1 Candidatus Hebobacteria bacterium | reverse complement strand
CCACTCCGGCGCAGCCTCTTCGGGGCTTCTCGCTTCCTTGGCCTTCCATGCCTCCGGCCCGACCACCGAGAGCATGGGCATCGACAGCATCCGGTCGCCGCCGAGCGCCGCCAGCCGCGTCCGCTCCATGATGGAGTAGGCGTACTCCATGCCGTAGCCAAGCCCGCCCGTCGCCTGGAACATGACGATCCGCGACAGGTCGAGCCCCATCTCCGACACCAGAATGTTCACCTGCTTCTGGATGTTGATGTCGATCGGCGCCTCGGTGATGAGCTTATGCCCGTCGGCCATGCAGGCCGCTGTGATCGTCTTGTAGTTGTCCTCTTTCGCCGTGCCGAGCAGGCAGTTCTCGCCGGCCGCCACCTCGCTGCAGCGGGGCATGATCTCGTTGTCCTTGTCCGGCTGCCCACAGCCCCAGATGATGAGGGGGACGCCAACCGCGCCGAGCACAGACTTCACAGTCTGCGCGCAGTCCTCGGCCGACTTATCCCCCTGATCGGGATGAGCGCCGAATAGCCGCAAGCAGATCATTTCGGCGCCGAATTCGTCCACGCAGCGCTTCGCCCACTGAGCCGGGTCATTCACCACATCTCCCAGGGCCGCCGCCAGCGGCTCCGGACAGCTTGGCGGTGGGACGTCGAGCACTTCCATTGCAGTCACCGGGCGATTGGGTGTTTCCCCCTCAAAGCCAAGGAAGGGAAGTGTCGTCTCGCCGCCGACCGTGACGGTCGACGTACGCGTCCCTCCGTCGGCTTCGGCCGCGCCAATGGTGACCGTGTTTACCACGGCGGCCCACTTCTCTACGGGCATCTCGAACGGCATCTTCACACTCCCTCTTTCGCATCCGTTGTTTGTCCTGCGGGCGCGTTCCCGACTCCGGCGATGGCCGAGATCGCTGCCAGGTCGACATGCGCCTGGAAGAGCGCCCGCGCCCGTTCCACCTTCGCGACCTCCCTCACTCTGAGCCTTCCCGTCACGTGTTCGATCCGTTCGACCGTCGCCAGCGTATCGTGGGGCGCCAGCAGCAGCGGGATGCCCAACTGCTGGGCTCGCTTCAGTATCGGCGCGCTCGGATAGATGTTGCCGGTCAGCACCATCGCCTTGGTCGCCGTCTGGAGCGCGGCGAGCTGGATATCGGCTCGGTCGCCCCCGGTGATCACCGCCTTGTCGGCCTGCTGGCGGAAGTACTTCGCGGCGCTCGCCACTCCCATGGCCCCGATGACGAAGTGTACGATCAGCTCGTCGAGAGCCTTCTCGCAGCACAGCAGCTTCGCCGGCAGATGCTCGGCCAGCTCGCGCACCGTGATGGCGCCGAGGAGGTCGTCCGGAGGGAGGGCGCCGAGAATGGAGATGCCGCGTCTCTCCAGATGCCTCCCCAGCGAGCCCCGCAAGGCCTCCTGCTCGTCGGGCCGGACGAAGTTGAAGATGACGCCCCCGAGCCGCTCCCCGAGCAGCCGGGAGGCAAGCAGCACCTCCTCCACCATCGCCTCCGCCGGGAGCTTCGCCAGCAGGACGACCCGCGCGTCCAACATCTCCGCCACGGCCGGCGCCGACAGAGCCAGCAGGGAGCCCCTCGACAGGTCGCCAACACCGCCGACGAGCATCACGTCCCGTCCGCGCGAAACTCGCCCATAGCTCTCCCGGATGCGCTCGGGCAGGCCTCCCACCTCCCCCTCGAGCGCGCGCTGCACGAGTTCGGGGCCGAGCAGCACCGGGCATATGTCCGCAGGCGCCGCCTCCGGGTTGAGGCGACTGCTGATGAAGTGCGCGTCCTCGTCGGTCGTCACACCTTGCACCGCGTATGGCAGCGTGCCAAGGGGCTTGAAGTAGCCCACCCGGTAGCCGGCATCGCGCAGCGCCAACCCGATCGCGAGCGCGGTCAGAGACTTGCCTGCGAAGCTGTCAACCGACGCAATGTAGAGAGGCGTCATGTCCGCAGCTCCAGCTTGCTCGCGACCGATGGGAAGCGCTGCAGGTCGGTGTGCGGCAGGAAGAGCCCCGACACGTACCGATCCATGTAGCGTGGCACCACACTGAGTTCGAAATTGGTCATGCGACCGGCCAACTCCTCCATGCCCGTGCGCGCCTCACGCCCAAGCAGCGCCAGGTTCGCGCCGGCCACCGCCGTGTTGCCCACGAACCGGATCCGCTCCAGAGGGACATCGGGGAGCAAGCCTATGGTCACGGCGCTCTCCGCATCGAGGAAGTTGCCGAAGGCGCCCGCCACCATGATCTGCTCTACGTCTCCGGCGCTGAGCCCGAGCGACTCGAGCAGCGTCTCGGCGCCAGCATAGACGGCAGCCTTCGACCGGATCAGATTCTGGATGGCGTCTTCGCCGAGAGAGATGTCGTCCGACCTGCCGGCCTCTTCACCCCAGATGAACACGAACTCGGGCCGCTCGTTCCGCACGCGAACTCGCCTGCTCGGGAAGCCGAGGTCGATGCGCCCGGCTCGATCTATCGCGCCGGCCCGCAGCAGCGCTGCGAGCGCGTCCACCAGCCCCGATCCACATATCCCTCGCGGCCTCGCGTCGCCGATCGTCACCCACTCCACGTGGTCGCTTTCCGGATCGTATGAGAGCCGTTCGATGGCGCCCACGGTGGCGTACATCCCGTACTCGACGCCGGAACCCTCGAAGGCCGGCCCGGCCGAGCACGAGCAGCACATCATCCACTCCTCGTGGCCGATGACCATCTCGCCGTTGGTGCCCATGTCTATGAACAGAGTCAGCCGAGGCGACCGGTCCAAGGCCGTCGCCAGCACCCCGGCGGTGATGTCCCCGCCCACGTAGCTGCTCACGCACGGCGCCACGTGAACCGGCGCCGCGGGATGGATGTCCAGCCCGATGTCCGACGCACGCAGGACTGGTGTCGTCTTGATTGCCGGGACGTATGGTTCGCGGCGCAAGGCCGCCGGGTCGACTCCCAGCAGAAGGTGCGTCATCACCGTGTTGCCGACGCAGGCGGCGGCGATGAGCTGCGTCGGCGCGACGCCGTGCTGTCCAGCGACCTCCCGCACGCATCGATTGATTGTCGCGCGGACTGCGTCGCGGAGCTGAACCAACCCCTCTGGATGCTCCTGCGCGTGGATGATGCGAGAGATCACGTCCTCGCCGCAGGCGATCTGGTCGTTGAGGGAGGCGCAGGCGTCGACGAACCCCTGGGTGGTCAGGTCGATCAAGTGCACGACGACGGTTGTGGTGCCGACGTCGACGGCCAGCCCGTACACCTCCCGGCCCTCCGCGGGCGCCACGTCGAAGACCCGGCCCTCGCCGCCGAAGTCTCCCACCAGCGCGTCGACTCGCCAGGCGTTCTCGCGGGCCATCGGCGGCAGGGCCCGCAGCGCGGCCAGGTCGATCTCAACTTGTGGAAAGCTGTCACCCGTCGACGCCGACAGCGACGCGAGAAGCCTCTCGCCGTCGCTCACATCGTCTGATGCGCCAGGCGGCTCCATGTCGGCCGTGACCCGCGAGGCCAGCGACGTGTCGGCCTGCAGGCTCTCACCCGCGACCTCGGCCCTTCCCATGAGTATCTGCAGCTCGCCTCGCTGAGACTCGAGCGGCACCTCTACGACCAAGTCGTCGGCCACCGTTGCCTGACAGGCCAACACCACGCCGTTCTCCAGCTCCTCCCCGGAAAGCGAATCGCCCGGCCTGCCTCCTGGCTGGCCGAGCGATACGACGACCTTGCACTTGCCGCAGGTCCCCTGCCCCCCACAGGAGGAGTCGATAGCCACACCGGCCGCCTTCGCCGCCTCCAGGATGGTCTGCCCCGACTCAACCTCCAGGCAGGCACCATCCGGTAGGAACACAACTATGTGGCTGCTCATCGCGATCTGCCGCTCTCAAACTCCCGTCCGCGCACCGGCAGTGCGATCACCCCTCCCAGGAAGTTCGTAGGAAGCTGGGTATGCCGGAGGACTCCCGCGGGCCGACGATGACTTTCCATTCCTGAGACAGTTCCTCCTCCAGCTTGCCGCTCAGCACAGCTACGTGCCCGGGGATGATCACCTTCCGGTGCTTCACCTTGCTCGCCACGTCAAGGGCCTTCACCTTCTCCGCGATGATCTCCGCGGTGAACTTCTCCGCCGCCCAGGCGGTCAGAACGGACGTGCCCTCGGTGTCGACGACGACCACCCAGGCCGGCATACGGCTGGCCTCGACATCACCTTCCACCGTGAAGTAGGTGAGGGAGAAGTTCGTGGTCACCATGACCGGCGAGTTCTCGTCCGGCGAGCCAATCTCGTAGAGACCTTCTTCTATCTGGATGGGCTTCTGCGGGTCCGTGTAGATGTTCTGCCTGACCGTGACGAGCGTGAGAAGCTCCCACGGGTCCATGTTGTCGATCACCACGATCCCCGCGTACTTGGCGATGTAGACGGCCGCCTGCTGCGTCTCCTCGAGTGCATCGGCCCCACCCGCGAACACGATGGTGGGGAACCCGAGCGGCCGGAATCGTCTCTTCAAGGCCGCTCGGCGGATGGCGGTCTCGTTTTCGAGCACGTCCACCGGCTTGCGCGCTCCGGAATCGAGTATGAGGTCAGTCGCGCCGGCTGCCTGCGCTTTCGCCGAGACGTCGGCCAGCGAGGATAGGTCGCTCCCCCGCACCGCCAGTGGGCAGTTGTGCTCCTTGGCGAGGCCGGCCATGGCATCGACATTCTCGGCGGTGGCCGCGTAGATCAGGGGGCGCTTCTCGGCACACACCTTCAGCGCCTCCCCCATGACAGCGGGGTCTTCGTTCATGAGTATGAGCGGCGCGGCCGACTGCTCTGCCGCCAGGGCGGCCGCCTTGACGAAGGCCTCCCCCTCTCCTTGCAGTGCGACCGCGTTGAGCGTCAGAGTCTGGCCGACGCGCTCGAAGGCCACCTCCCCTATCGCCTTAATGCGGGCCGCGAGCTGGTCCTCGGGAAGCCCGGCATCGACCGAGACCGCAATGCCGGTCGGATGGTAGAAGGTCTCCTCGTGCCGGAACAGCACCGTCTCATTGCCGACTTCCAGCTTCCGCTCACCAGTGCCGATGGTGACGAGCTTGATGGGGGGCGCGGAGGCGCCGGATAGAGCTTCCTTCGCCTCCTCGGACACGTGCGGACACTGGTCGAGGGAGGCCTGCTTCTGCGCCAGCTTCATAGCGAAGGCAAGACAGGTCGGCACTCCGCAGTCGCTGCAGTTTGTCTTCGGCAGCTGCTTGAAGATATCGAGGCCCGTGAGACCCACGCTTTCACCTCCAGATGCGTGTTGCCAACCCCGCGGCCGCGCTACATGAGCGAGGGCATCTTGAGGGCCGGATGCCCCTTCTCCTCCAGCCACGGCATGAGGTCTTCTATCGTCGTCGCCACCGTCTCATCGGCGATCTTATCGAGCAAGTCGTCGAGGCCAAGCTCGGCTGCGGATTCCCTGATCCGATCGGCGAGAGCCTCCTTCAACTCCTTGGGCATCCAGAGGATCCGGGGCAGTCCGCCTTCGGCCGAGATGAACTTCTTGCTCACAACGTAGAGCCGTCCGATACCCAGGAAGCCCGGCGTCTGCAGGCCTCCGCCGACGGTGCCGGCCAGCGTGGTGAACGGCATCCCGCAGGGCGTGTCTCCCGGGTACTCTCTGTTAACGATCATGACCCCGTGAACCTCCCCGGTGGGCTCCGGGAGGATGGCCATGATGCACTCGAAGCAGCCGCAGGAGGTCATAGGATCTTCCATCAGAGAGTAGGCGTTGAACCTCTCCACGGCTTTGTTCGAGGTCTGATAGACGAACTCGTTGACGCCTTCCCACTGTCCCTTCCCCTCATCGATGACGCCGCCCTTCTGCACCGGCTGGTTCGGCCCGGCCGGGTTGATTTCGTAGGCGGCCTTGCCGTCGAGCCAGTTATAGGCGCCGCACAGGCCGAGGCGCTCGGGGCTGATGATGCAGACGTGGTTCGGCGCGTAGGACTGACAAAGGGTGCAGGAGTAGAAGATGTCCACGCTCTCGTCCGTCATCCCGGCGACACGGGCATCCCGCGCCGCCCATACCTGCCGCGCCTGGTCCATCAGCGGAGGCATCTTCTCTTCCTCGGTGTAGATCGTCACTTGAACCTTATCCACCAAGGCCGGGAAGTTCCGCAGATACTCGCCCCGCAGCAGCTCCCCGAAGTGCTTCAGCCGCAGGCCCGACTTGAAAGCGTCCTTCGATATCCGCACCCAGCTCATGTCCCGCTGGCCCATGTGGAAGAGGCCCATCGCGTGGTTCAGGATGGTGTGAACCTGCCGCTCGAGGATGGGTTCGAAGTCCTCCTGCATCTTGCGGCCGGCCACCTCGATGTGGACCCCGAGCGGCATGGCCCCGCCGACGTCGACGGAGTCGCAGTCCGGTCCGATGAGCTCGACCTTCCCGTCCTCGACCTGGTCCATTGGCTGCATTCGAAGGAACTCGAATGCGGTCGTGTACTTGCCGCCGAACTGCACCTGCATGTCGTCCCGGCGAACCGTCTCGCCCTCGAAGGCCGCCGCCACCGGCACCGGGATGTCGATCTTGCTGACGCTGACTTTGACGCCGCGCACCTCGACGCATGTCTCCACGATCCGCTGCCGGTCCAACTCCCTCACCAGGGCCTCGTAGGTCGTGACACCAGTGGGCCGGATCTCCGGTATCTCTGTGTCGCAGATGACGGGGAAGCCCATGTTGATCGCGCCGGCGCCGCTCGCGTACTTGAGATCGTCGATGTCGCCCAGCCCCAGCCCGAAGGCGAAGATGCGGGCCCTCGTGTAGTCGAGGCACTCCTTCCACTGGCCCTTCTTATGGCCGCCGAAGGTCAGCGCGCCGCGGATCGCCCAGTTGAGGGCGTAGATGATCGACTCCGTGTCCGGCCCCAGCGGGACGATGTACTGGCCCCACCAGGCCTTCCGGAGGTCGCCGTCCTCGGTCTCCGATGCGTCCTTCGGGAGGACCCCCGCCTCGATCAGCTGATCCCTCATCGTCTCGCCCTTGTGGTTGCCGATGAGGAAGGTGAGGATGTTGCGCTTCTGAAGCTCCCGGATCACGTGCACGGCCGTATCGACATCTGGCGCGGCGCCGACGATGGCCGCGAAGCCCGGCAGCCGGCCGTCGACGAGCTGAATGCCGAGGGTCCGCAGGATCGTGTCCGAGATGAAGCCGTGCCATCCTTCGAGCGGCTCCTCACCCTCGAGATAGGCGATGGCCTTCAGCAGCTCTTCGGCCAGAAGCGTCGCGATGCCGGCATCCAGGGCGGCCGGTAGATAGGGAAGCCAGATCCGCTCGGACGGCTCCTCCGAGAGAAGTGACTTCGCCACCTCCAGGACCTCTCGCGCCTGGCCCAAGGTCGAGATTTCCATCCCCAGAAGCGCGTAGGCCATGGGGAGGAAGAAGGCGGTCTCGGGAAACTCGAGCGCCTGCGATTCGCCATGTTTCTCGATGGCAGCGGCGAGCTTCTCCTCCGCCTGTACCACTATCTCATTCGATCCCCGGATCGCAGCTGCGGCAACTGCCTTGGACATCGTCTCTGCTCCTTAAGAAAACGACTCTGACGCCCACCGCGCCCGGCTAGAGGCCTGCGGCCTCCAGCACGGCCGGCACGTGATGGCCCCAGCCAAGCGGCATCAGGTGAACACCCGCGCAGTGGGGCTTCAGGTCACGAATCAGCCGCGCGGCTATGTCAATGCTGGTCTTCGTTCTGAAGTCAGCTTTCTTCCCCTCAGCCCTGGCCGACTTGTCCTTCTCACCGGCCCCGGTCATCTCCTTGATGAGACTGTCCGGCACGAACACGCCGGCGACGTTGGCGTTCATGTAGCGCGCCATTCCGGCCGACTTGAGAAGCACGATCCCAGCCAGAATCGGCACCTCGACGTCCGCCACTCGCTGCATGAACGTGGCGAACGTGTCTACATCATACACGGCCTGCGTCTGGATGAACTTGGCGCCCGCCCGGACCTTGTTATGAAGCTTGTAGATCTGGGGCTCGACGGGGTCGGCGCCCGGCGTGACGATGGCTCCGAGGAACAGGTCCTCGGGCAGACCCTCCAGCTCGTTCCCACTCAGGTCATGGCCGTCTATCAGCCCCTGGGCTGTTTGCAGCAGGGAGACCGAATCGAGGTCGAAGACGGGCTTGGACTCCGGATGGTCTCCGAGCACCACGTGGTCTCCGGTGAGGCACAGCACATTCTGAATCCCGAGCACATACGCACTGAGCAGTTCGCTCTGGAGTGCGAGCCGGTTCCGGTCTCGGCAGACCATTTGCAGGATGGGCTCGAGTCCCTTCTGCTTGAGGAGCGCGCATGTCGCGAGCGAACTCACGCGCATCGACGCGGCCTGAAGATCGGTCACATTGATACCAGCGACACGCCCGCGGAGGAGTTCCGCCTCCTCCAGCACGTGCTCCATATTCGTGCCCTTCGGCGGCGCCACCTCACACGTGATCACGAAATCTTGCGAATCCAGTGCTTCCTTGAACGTCATTCGACTGCCGCCTCCGACTCGATATGAATGGCCGCCATCTGGGCTAATCCTCGCCCTCGGCCTTCTCAGGCTCCGTCAGTTCCAGGGCCCACAGGCTGCTGCGGCGGCTGTCGCCCACCGGCAGCATCTTCTGGAAGTTGCGCAGCGGGGGCATTTC
Organism: Candidatus Hebobacteria bacterium; assembly: GCA_029821885.1. Taxonomy (GTDB): domain Bacteria; phylum Armatimonadota; class Hebobacteria; order Hebobacterales; family Hebobacteraceae; genus Hebobacterum. The sequence goes on along the minus strand of JALGXV010000088.1, from coordinate 2,228 downwards.
CTTGAGGCGATCCGCTCTTCCCAGCGCCTCCAGCCTCTGGTAGATCCTCACCCAGCCGCATTCGACGAACTCGTCGACCTCGCACTTGCCGTCCTTCGGCCCGCCGCAGCTTCCGTAGAGCAGCGACTTCGAGCACGCTGTGTAAGGACAGATGCCGCCCGTGTAGTCCAGCATGCAGTTGCCGCATTCGGCGCAGCGAGGCTCGGAACGCCACAATCCCTGGAAGCCACCGAGGTAGATCGAATTCGTGCCGGGATGAACCGGCCTATCCACGGCGGCCGCAACTGCCTGAATCCCGGCCCCGCAGGCGAGGACCAGGACGCTGGCCGCTGCGTTTACAGCGGCCAGGTGTTGACTGAGCATCAATGCGGTGAGGCCCGCGTTGCAGGTCATCTCGACCCGCACCGTGCCCGTCACGGACTTGCCACTCGCCTCCAGCTCCTTCACCGTCTCGGCCGCATGCTCCGGATCCGAGACGCCGCATCCGGCCGAGCACCCGTCGCAGGCCACCACAAGGACTTTACTCTCCCCGTCGAGGTAGCCCAGTATCTCCTCAATGGGCTTGCGTTCGGATGCGATCATATCGGCGTCTCCTCAGTCTGTACCCAGCCGAGCTCCCGCGCCATATGCAGCTCGAGCAACGGGAGGCAATCCGCCACCTGATCCGACAACTCGGTGCCCCAGCCCGTCTGGCCGGGCTCGACCCCGTAGATCACGATCTCTCCCACCCGCAGCCCGGCCTGCTGCAGCAGCGCCAGATGATCGAGCAGCCCGTGCTCGTGGACCGATAGCGCGGGCGCGTCTCTGTCGGCCACGTCGCGGAGGGAGACCCGGGCGATGCTCCCGGGCTCCTTCCCCGATCGCAGCGCGTCGATGACCACCAGCTTGTCGATGTCCTTCCATTCAGAAAGCGCCTCGAAAACCGCGGTCCCGCCATCCACCATCGCGGCGTGCTCGGCGCACGGCCCGCTCGCCAGCACGCGGACGGCGTGGACGCCCACTCCCTCGTCCTGGCGGAGGAGGTTGCCGACTCCCAGCACCACCACTCTCTTCATAAGACTCGACATGTGCCGACCTCCCGGCCCTTGGGCGTCAGCATGTGCACGGAACAGGCCAGGCAGGGATCGAATGACCGAACGATTCGCACCACCTCGAAGGGGTTCTCGGGGTCCTTGATCTTGGTGCCGATGATGGCCTGCTCTATTGGTCCGGGATTGCCATCGTCGTCCTTCGGCGACGCGTTCCAGGTCGTCGGGACGACGAGCTGGTAGCGGGTGAGCTTGTGGTCCTGTATCTCGCACCAGTGACCCACCGCGCCCCGCGGCGCCTCCGTCAGGCCCATGCCGGTGGCACTCTCCGGCACCTCCCGCCACTCGCACACGGGCTCGCCCGGCTTCAGCGCCATCGCCCAGCCAAGCATGGCGTCGGCGAGCCGACGTGCCTCCAGCGCCCGTGCCGCGTGACGGCCGAGCACCGAGAACAGCGCCTCCGGTCCCGCCTCGAATCGCCCGAGCACCGCCGCCACGTCTCTCTTGACGGCCTCGTCCCCGGCTGCGTAGGCGACCAGCGCCCGGGCCAGGGGCCCGACCTCATGTGGCTGACCTGCGTAGCGCGGGGCCTTGAGCCAGGAGTACCCGGACTCCTTGTCGGGCGCCGGTACGGTGTCGGCTTCGGCCGGCTTGCGGCCGCTGGTCGCGTCGTCATACCAGGAGTTGCGGACGTACTCGGCAACCTGCTCCGCATCGGCGGCCTCGAGCGTCAGGTCGGCTCCGACCCGGCCGGCGGGGAAGAACCGCTCTCGCTTGAGGAGATTCGTCTCCTGTGTTTCGAGGTCGAGGCCGCCCCAGGACAGGTAGCGCTTTGGACCTGCGCCAATCCCAAAGTAATCAGGATAGGCCTCCGCGACAGCCAGAACGTCAGCGATATACACGTCATCGATGAAACGCCTGAGCCATTCGAGCTTCGACAGGAAGGCGGCGATCTTGTCCGCCGTCGGCGTCTCCGTGCATCCACCCACCACGATGCCGACCTGGTGGGGCATCTTGCCGCCGAAGATAGCGCACATCTCGTGTGCGATGCGCCGCGCCTCGAGCGCCCGAACGTAGTGGGCCGCGCCCTGCTGATTCGCTTCCTTGGGGAGCCGGTAGTCACCCTCGTAGCGCGGCATGAACGGCGCCAACTCTCCCCTGCCTATGAACCCGCGGAGGCTCTTCAGCCCATCGTCGGCG
>JALGXV010000370.1 GCA_029821885.1 Candidatus Hebobacteria bacterium | reverse complement strand
GGAGTCGTTCGTGGAGGCCTATCTCGGATCGGCCTGGACGACCAGCTTCATCTCGGTGCAGCCCCTGGTGGGGAGGGGGGACGAGGTCATTCTCAGCCTGGGCGTGGTGGCACGGACGCTGCGCGGGAGAGATCCCAGAACCGACCTTCCCATAGTGGCTCTGCGCAGAGCGGGCGCGACCGTGCGCATTAGGGATGGCCAGACCATCGTGCTCGGCGGAATCGTGAGCGAGGCGGAGGACGAGCAGGAGCGCTCGACACCGATTCTCGGAGACCTGCCGATCATCGGGGGACTGTTCCGGTCGGTCGATCGTACTCGCTCGCATACCCGACTTGCGTTCTTCGTGACGCCGCACATAATTCGCCCCGACGCCGACGATTCAGGAGGTGGTGTCCATGGCTAGCACAGCTTGCCGTCTGCTTCGCTGTATCCCCGCCGCAGTCATGGTTATGCTGCTGGCGGCCATGCCGGCGGCAGCGCGCGTGTACTGCAACATCACTGAGATAGATGTCAAGCAGCTCCGCAACGGCGTGCAGATCACCGTCAAGTCAGATGGAATCCTCAATCTCCACTACACATCACAACAGGAAGAGGGACGGCGCTACGAGCTGCACTTCCACGGTGCGCGCAACGCGACCGGAAAGAACTTCATCGATGTCAGCAAGTTCCCGGTGAGCCACATCGAGCTGACAACTCCCCAGGATGCAGAGGAGGGAGTCGGCGTCGAGATGGCGATCGTCATGGTGGAGGCCTCGAGCGTCCGCACCAACTCGAGCTCAGACCGCCAGAGCTACATTATCACGGTGAGGAGCAGCCGCACACTGGAGGGTGTCGGGGAGGAGGAAGCCAGCGAAGAGGAAGAGGCCGAGAAGAAGGAGACAGAGCTCTCGGTGTCCTATGAGGATGGCCTCGTCTCAGTCCTGGCCGTGAAGGCAGACCTCCAGGAAGTGCTGGGGGAGATTGCTTCCGAGAGCGGGACGAACCTGGCCGTCGATGACGCGGTGGAGGCGGAGGCCAACCTCCACCTGGCGGAGATGACGGTCGACGGCATGCTGAGGGCCATCGCCAGCGCTTACGGGCTGGCGCTCAGCGAAGTGGAAGGGGTCTACATGTTCAGCCGCGGCGTCCCACAAGATCTCGCCGCCTACCGGCTCAGCGGGACGACCTCCTTCCCGATGCGATACACCCGCGCCAAGGACGCCTCGGGGCTCTTGCCGACCTTCCTGTACAGCTACCTGCACGTGAACGAGGAGCAGAATGCGGTCGTCGTGACGGCGCCACAGCAGATGCTGGACAAGATCGAGGCGGACCTGCGCGCGGTCGACGTGGCCCCTCCTCAGATCCTCATCGAGGCCATGGCGGTCGAGTTCGGAAGCACGGATGACCTCGACGCAGTGACCCAGCTATTTCGGGGAGACCTGACCGGCGAGACCAACGAGGAAGGTGAGCCCGAGTTCTCCGCGACAAGCGATTCCCGCACGGGCCAGCTGTCCTACTCCAACATCGGGGAGCTGCCCGATGACTTCGAGGCCCGCATCCGCGTGTTGGAGACAGAGCAGCGCGCTCAGATACGTGCCGCCCCGCGGATGGCTGTCATGAACGGGCACCACGCGGATGTGTTCATCGGCGTCCGCCGCTTCATCATAGTCGAGTACATCTCCTACGGGCAATCTGTCGAGAAGATACAGGGAGTGGATGTCGGCGTGAAGCTGCGGGTGACCCCGCTGACGGGCGGCGGCGGCGAGATCACACTCAACATCGACCCGGAAAGCACGGAGGTCAGCAACATCTCGGAGGTCGATCCCGAGACCGGGCTGCCGGTCTTGAGGACCCGCCAGGCGGGCACGACGGTGCGACTCAAAGACGGCGAGACTTTGATGATTGGCGGGTTGAGTCAGCAGCAGGTCGAGGACAGAAAGACGAAGATCCCGGTCCTGGGCGATATACCGTTGATCGGTGGTTTGTTCCGGAGTCGCAGCCGGAGCGTCGTCAACTCCGAGCTGGCCATCTTCGTCACGCCTCACATCCTGACGCCCGAGGGCCGCCTGGCAGACGAGGAGGAGGAGCAGCGCATCCGAGAGCGCTTCCTCGCACCGATGGACCCGGCCCAATGAAAGAGCAGCAAGCGGAATCCCGCTTGCTGCTCAGATTCTCCGGCTAACCCTCTTCCCCGCGCTCAGCTGCCTCCCCGCTGCGCCCGCTTTGCCTGCTGCACGAGCTGTCGTACTCGCTGCCCCCCCTTGCGGCCGATGCGCTCGTAGAACTTCGGGCCATGCCGCTTCTTCGTCGTCTCGCCACCTTTGCGGCCGATGGCCTCGTAGAACTCCGGACCATGTCGAGCCTTCGTCGCGCGCCCGCCCTTGCGCCCAGCCTCGCGGACGGTCATTGCTCCCTTGTCTGGCATTCGCTACTCACCTCCCACTGGCGTGTTCTCGTGAATCAGGAACTAACACGATCGCCGGTCCCGGGACCAATCCCCTGGTGCGGCGGGCCAAACGATTTCGAGCTCCCGGATTCGCCACGGCACCATTATACCCACTCCTAAGGCATCAAGCAATCTCGTGCAAGCCCTTTCTGCAGCATAATTGTCCCCGAATCCACTCACCCGCGGAAGATTCCGACAGCGGTCACCACCGCCCCGCGGAGCGTCGCGCGAGCCGGCACCGGCGCTCCCTCCCAGACCACGCTCTCCCAGACTTCCGCTTCCTCGCCGACATCGGCGCCGACGCCAACGCACGTCCCAGCACCCAATCTCGCCTCGGCGCCAA
>JALGXV010000087.1 GCA_029821885.1 Candidatus Hebobacteria bacterium | reverse complement strand
CACCCGGGGGCACGCTCTGGATGAGGAGGTCATGGCCGAGGCGCTGCGAACACCTGCCCGCTACATTGGCATGATCGGGAGCAGAAGGAAGGTGACGGCGGTAGCCGAGCGCTTGCGGAAGCGCGGCTTCACGGAAGAGGCGCTTGGCCGCATTCATGCTCCCATTGGGATCGACATCGTGGCAGAGACAGTGGAGGAGATCGCGGTGAGCATTGTGGCGGAGATGATAGCCGTCCGGCGCCGGAGGAGCTAGCTCCTTCCAGGGGGGACATCGACGGGTCTCGTCTCTGCGATTCCCATGTTGACTTCCGGCGGTGTCAGGGGCCGCGATCTGCCGCGTCCGTAGTCGGAGGTCAGCGCCACACCGCGGTAGAAGTGCCCCAGAATCTGCTCGTAGGTGTACCCCGCCTTGGACATGCCGAGGGCCCCGTGCTGGGAGAGGCCGACGCCGTGCCCCCGCCCCCAGCCGATCACCTCGAAGCCCGATCGGGTCCCACGGATTTCCAGGCGCGAGCTGGGCGTGTGCAATGCCGCGCGCACCTCGGACGGCCTTCGGAGCCTCGTGTGACCCCTCGTGCCCACGATCTCAAGTTGCCGGACCCTTCCCGTGGCGGTCTTCTCCTTCACCAGGAGCTCCGTGGCATCGCCGACGTCCCTGCCCCAGGCGCGCAGTCTGTCGCCGATCTCCTTGCCCGTGATCTCGCGGCGCCAGTGGTAGCACCAGTCGTACCCGCGCAGGCCTCCGGCCGCCGCGTCGTAGGGCGATTCGACCGGTTGAAGATAGGGGAAATTCTTCCTGACGCTGCCCGGCCAGGCTTCATCAACGTGCTGGGTCAAACCGCCGGCGTTGGCGTGATAGGCGGCGAAGATCGGTCCCCCGCGATAGGTGACCATCTCCCCGCGCGTCGCGCCCACTGCTTCCTCCACCAGCGGCCGCTCTGAGTCAACTCCGCCATAGACCTGGCAATGGCCGGTGGTGCAGATGTCGAAGCCGTCGGAGCGGTGCTTCCTCTCGACCTCTCGCACGTAGATGGCGAACGTGCGCGAGATCACGGCCTGCACCTTGCAGGCGGCACCGTCGGCGAACATCTCGTTCGCGACGACCCCGCGCACGTAGTCCTCTATCTCCACCATGTTCACGACGCTCATCCGGTGGCGCCGCTGAAGCTCCACTCGGAGCCTCCCGCGGTACGTCACATCGTTGAGGTTCAACCACGGATGATCGCCAGTCGGCCAGAATTCCACCCATCGACCCAGTGAGGCGCGCTTCTCCTTGTGTTCCAGAATGAGGCCATCTGAGCCAGCCGTCACGCGGACCTCGCCGTCGAAAGCCCCCTTCGAGCGCTCGGCCTGCCCCGCTCCGACGCCGCTGACGACGACCGACTGCGGCGCGGTCGAACCGTAGTACAGCCCAACTTCAACGGTCTGCTTGCCTCCGGCATCGGCCAGCGCTCCCATGCAGCACATCGCCAGGAGTGCGAACAGGGCAATGAACCTCATGCGCGCGAACACCAGGTGGCGACCTCGCGTGATTGCTCGACTCCTGGTAGGCATCACACGAGATATGCCACACGTGTTGACAATGGGCTAACGGCGGCCTGTTGACTGGGACTCAGTCAGAGAGACGGAAATGGCCTGCGCGCCTCCAGAACGACCAGTCGACGGCGATGGCGGAGTTCCCGACCGCGATCAGAACGGCGCCCGGCCAGAAACCCGCTCCGGGAGCCTCACGCAGAAGCAGCCAGCCTAACACCACGCCGAGCACGGGCGTGAGATAGGTCAGCGGCGGGAGCTTGTGGTCCCCCCCGGCCTGTCGCCCTATCGCCAGCGCCACCAGCCAGAGGGAGTAGCCGCCGCAGTAGACGACGATCCCGAGGAAGGCGACGAGGACCCAGGCGCTGATGGAGTAGGGAACGCCTGAGCGCAGATGGACCGACGCGATGTGTCCGCTGGGAGAACCGGGGCCGCCTCCCACGGCAAGTGCGACCAGCATCATCGCGAGCCCGGACGTCATCGCCGCCAATGTCTGCACATCTCCCGGCAGCGAGTGGTCCGCCCGTCGCCTCCGCACGAAGCGCCCCAGGTTCGAGTACACCCCCCAGCAGAAGGCCGCGAACAGGGCGGCAACAGCCCCAGTGCCGAAAGGCAGCGCCTGCAACTCCGACAGATGGCCCTCGGTCGCGATGGTGGCTACTCCCAGCACACACAGCACGAGCCCCAACACCATCTGCCAGGCCCGTAGATGACGGCGAGGCGCGGAGTGCTCCCATCCAGTGAAGTGGCGCACGACGCTTCCGAACAGCGGCCCCTGGAACAGGACCACGAACAGGGGGTGGAGATAGTTGATCACTATCGCGTCGGGCAGGGGAAGGCGCACGAAGGCCAGGTTGAGAGCGAAGAGATACCCGGCCCAGCCGAAGAAGCCCATCGCGATGAGCACCACCCACCCCTGAGGCGACACGCCCTTCAGCGCGCCCAGACGCCTCCGGGCGGCCAGGATGATCAGCAGTGCCAGCCAGCCGACAGCAACCGCCCAGAATGCCGCCTGGAGTGGGGTCAGGCGCTCGCCGCCGCGGTCGGCCAGCAGCAGGGCCTTTGTCATGGGCAGCGAAACGCCCCAGGAGAGAACGACGAGCAGCGTGTACGCGTAGGCGCGTCTCAAGGCAGCCTGGTTAGGTCGTAGAGTTCGATCCCCAAGGCGGGCTAGTCGATCTCCAGCTTGGCCTTCATGTCCTCGAGCAGCTTCTTCCCCGCGAGGAAGTCCTGCATCTGCTGCTCGCCCGGGATCTCTCGCTCGATGGTCAGGGGACCCTCGTATCCGATCTGCTTCAGCTTGGCCAGGAATCGCTCGACGCCTACCTCTCCCTGACCAAGCGGCCGCTCTTCGCCGAGCTGGCCTTCGGCCTTGGGCCAGACGCCGTCTTTGCAGTGCACCCCTCGCACCCATTCGGCGAGCAGCTCGACGGCATCAATTGGATCACCCGTGCCGTACATGATCATGTTTGCCGGATCGAAGTTGACCTTCAGGTTCTCGCGCGAGACATTGGAGATGAACTGCTTCAGGAGTCCCGCGCTCTCCTGACCGGTTTCCAGGCAGAAGTTCATCCGCCGGCGGTGAAGGTAGTCACAGATCTCCTGCACGGCCGCCACCAGCGCGCAGTAGATGGGATCGGCACGGTCCTCGGGGATGTATCCGATGTGGGAGGAGATGTTCGGCGCGGCGACATCGGCTCCGAAGTCGGCGCACCTCTTCGTGTCCTCTATGCGGGAAGCACGCGTCTCCTCCGGGAGGAGCCCCACGGTCGAGCGGACGGCCGCGACGTGGGCATAGCTCTCCCCCTCGTAGACCGCGGCGACACTGGTGACGCGGATGCTCGAGTCCTCAATCAGTCCCTTCAGCTCAGTGCGCTTCGGGTCGGCCAGCCACTCGGTGGGAGGGCTGACGAGCTGCATCGTCGGAAAGCCAGCTGCGTATATCCGCTTCAGTCTCTCTGCGAGGTCCTCGCCAACGGAAAGCAGGACCCCCAAAGGCATCTTCGGCATGGTGATATCTCCACCGTGTGCTTGCTGGCCCTTCCTTCGGTTCTGCCGCACAACCTCCTGCCTGCTCGACCGCTGGTGGTGCAGGGCCGGTGTGCCCAAGAGTGCGGCGCTGGGCCTCCCTTTGCCTGTCAGCTTCACCACTGACCCCGGAGCACAGCCTCACCCCGCGCTCAGCTCTGGATAGGCCCGGCGCGCCGCAGGCGAGTCAGCCGAATCCTCGGCCTTGATCTCTATCTCCGTGTAGTCTGGCCCGCCTTTCGGCCAGTAGATCGTGAAGCTCTCGTAGCGCCAGTCTCCAAACGTGGTGATTTCCGGCCCCCCTGCGCGGTGCTGCTCATGGACGTCGAGGGCCGAGGACAGACCTCCATCCTTCCGCCTGAAAGCCCCCTGGAACATCACATCGAGGAGGCACCATCGCCCGTCGATGAATGCTTCGCACGTGCAGTGCCCCCTCACCATGAGGAACCGCGCCGGTATCCCAACTGCTTCGAGCAATCCCGCCAGGCACCGCGCCTGAGGGCCACACGCCCCGAATTCGTCCTCGACGATGAGCGCGGCCTCGTTGCGCGAGTTGGCCCCGAACTCGAGGTGCTCATTGACCCAGCGCATGAGGCCAAGTGCCACGGCCTCATCCGTTCGATGCGCGGCGCGCACGGGCGCGACGATCCGATGCAGGTACAATGCCTGGCCCGGCTGGTCCGGCTGGAAGAAAGGCGAGCGGAGGTCAAACCCCGCGCCCGGCGGAAGCTCTTCGCGGGACATCTCGGAGCTGCCGGGCGGATGGCGAACTGGCCGGCCCAGCAGGAGGAGAGCCAGAACCGCCTGCGCTGTGGCCGCCATGTCAGAGGGTCGTGAGGCCGGATCGGGGCAGCGGGCGAAGCCGGCATCGGCGTTCTGGCACCCGACGATCCACGCCCCGCACTGCCCTACATCGACACCGCGATCCGACAGAGACTGGACGAAGCCATCCCCCTCTTCCCCAAGCAGCCCTGCCAGGCGGGCCAGGGCGCAGTACGTATCGGACATTCGCCCCTTGCTTCCGTCGTGGTAGGCGCCGTAGTCTCGCATGCCAGTGGCGAAGCCGCCGGAAGGATGCTGCTGGAGGGCCAAGAACGCGACCGCCGCCTCGGGCGGGCGAGGGGCCTCTCCCAACAGCCGCAGTGTCTCCAACGCGGAGAAGGTGGCCCAGATGTACCCAACCGCGACCGGGATGGCCTCCTTCGCCTCGGCACCAGGGTCGCGGTAGGGGGAGGTCGACGCCGCCCACGCGCGCGCATCCTCGACAAGATGCTGCCAGTCGGGCGAGTCTTCTGCAACGAAGCCGCCGTCCTGGCGCACGTTTCGGTCCTGCATTCCCCGCAGGAAATCCGCGAGCTGCCGCGCTCGTGGGATCTCCACTCCCAACGCCCTGAGCATGCTCACGGCGTAGTATGTCTCCCTGCAGACCCCGGCCGTTTCGGGGTAGAGGTCCTGGAGAAATGCGCCGTCCGGTCGCTGGCGAGAGGAGACGAAGGCGGCCAGCTCCGCCGCTCTCGGGACGCCAAACCCGAGCTCATGGAGTGCTCCAACCGCGTGGTAGCTGTCCGCCAGCGTCGACTTCTCAGTCCAGCGGAGTCCCCAAGGCCTCCCCCGGAAGCCTCCGTCTTGGTTCTGCTGGGCGCCGATGAACCGGGCCACTGCCTCCGGGCGTCCAAGCCGGACACCAAGGGCGCCGAGCGCGCTGAGTGCCCAGTATGTGGGCCGCAGCCCGGAGATGTCTCCGGGAAACGATCCGAAGCCGCCGTCGTCGTTGCGGCAGGCGAGTATCCAGTCAACAACAGGGCGCGGCTGCGGGCAGCAGGGGCCCATTCACGTCCCTCTCCGGTTGGGGTAGCCAATCCCGCAGTTTCCACGGTGTTGAGATCAGCGCCTGCAGATGGGGTCTCGTCGAGCCCGTGTCCCGCTGCGGAGAGGAAGCCAGTCGCGTCCGTTGAAGAGTGTCCCCCGGCGAATTGAGCCTCGGGAGGGGAATGTCAGTGGGAGTGCGACTGTGGCTGTAGAGCAAGCAGTTCCGGCCCCGGGGATCGCGTCTGAGCGGGCGCCTTGTTACCCACTGAGCACCGGAGCCGGAACTGTTTCTCGGGCCAAGGAGGTGAGGCCCACTGACTCACGGATTAGACGCGGCTTCGCGCCGACAAGTTCCAGCCTGACACAGAGATCTGTCTGGCCCACTGGACGAGGCGCCTCGTAGTCCGCCTGAGCATCGCTGAGCCGCGCGCCGACGATGCACACTGGCACGAAGGTGTGCAGTTCGTGATCTGCCCACCTTCGGTCCCTGGCGTCCTTCTGTCCAGACGGCGTGCCAGCGAGACTGCGCCATCGACACCCTCTGTCGTGAGCGCACGACAGGCTGCCGCAGGGCCTCAGCGAACACGAGGAGGGAAGCGAGGAGGGCTTCGTGCCGATTGACGACTTCGAGTTGAAGGCTAGTGAGCTCCGAGAGTGCTGCGACCCGGGGTCTCTGCGCTTCGAGACGACCGCCGATCTCCCCGAACTCGAGGGCAACGTCGGCCAGGATCGGGCGATGGCGGCGATAGGCTTCGGCCTAGACATGGAGATGAAGGGCTACAACATCTTCGCCGCCGGGCCGACGGGGACCGGGAGGAACTTCGCCGTCCTCTCCCAGGCGAAGGCCGCCGCCGCCGCGAAGTCGACCCCAGACGACTGGTGCTACGTCTACAGCTTCCATGACCCCACCCAGCCAATTGCGCTGCGATTGCCGCCGGGCATGGGACCCGAGTTCGCCACGGACATCGAAGAGCTGATATCAGCCTGCCGTCATGAGATGCCGAGAGCCTTCGAGAGCGAGACCTACGAGGACCAGAAGGAGAAGGCTACCGGCGACGTGCAGTCAGAGCGCAACCGCGTTCTGCAGCAGTTGGACGAGGAGGCGCGGTCGGAGGGCTTCATGATCCAGGCCACCCCGATGGGGCTCGTGACGGTGCCCCTGTCCGATGGGAAGCCGATGTCCCGCGAGCAGTTCGAGCAGCTGCCTGAGGACAAGCGAAGCGAGATCAACGGCAAGATGGAGCAGCTGCGCAGCCGGGTGCAGGAGGCTCTGAGCCAGGCGCGGCAGCTCGAGAAAGAGACTCGCCGCCGGCTGGAGGAGCTGGACCGCGAGGTGGCCATGGCGGCCATCGGCGATCGCTTCGGCGAGTTGAAGGAGAAGTACCGGGACTACCCCCTGGTCACCAAGCACCTGGACAGCATGTCAGAAGACATCGTTGCGCACAGGGATGAGTTTCGCAGCGCCGAGACGGCTGAATCAGATGGACGTCCCGCCGCGGCGACGCCGAGCCGATACCGGGTCAACGTCCTCGTGACCCGGGAAGACGACGGCGGGGCGCCTGTGGTGGAGGCGAACAGCCCCACCTACTACAACTTGCTGGGCCGTCTGGAGTACAGGCCGGTGTCGGGCGGGGCGGTGACAGACCACACGCTGATCAAGCCCGGGGCCCTTCACCGCGCCAATGGCGGCTACCTCGTGCTTCAGGCGCTCGACGTCCTGCTCGCGCCCTTCGCGTGGGAAGCGCTCAAGAGGACCCTCCGGAGCCAGGAGGCGACCATCGAGAACATCGGCGAGCAGTGGACGCCGGTCCCCGCCGCTACGCTGCGGCCGGCTCCGATCCCTCTTGATGTCAAAGTCATCATGGTCGGCTCGCCGCTGCTCTACTTCCTCCTCTACCACTACGACGAGGACTTCGGGAAGCTGTTCAAGGTGAAGGCCGAGTTCGACACCGAGATGGAGGCAGACGATAATGCCTGCCAGAGCTACTCGGTGTTCATGGCGACCTACTGCAGGCGCCACGACCTCAAACCGGTGAGCAAGGAAGCTGCCGCTCAGGTGATCGACTACGGCAAGCGTCTGGCAGAGGACAGAGCGAAGCTGTCGACGAGGTTCTCGCAGGTGGCGGACCTGCTGGCAGAGGCCAGCTTCTGGGCTACCCGGGACGGCGCCTCGGCGATCTCGGCGGAGCACATAGAGAAGGCGTTGGAACAGAAGGACTACCGCGCCGAGCGACTCGAGGAGCGTGTGTACGAACTGATCCAACGCGGCGACCTCGTGGTGGACCTCACCGGCAGCATAACGGGGCAGGTGAACGGGCTCGCGCTGCTGGATCTGGGGGATCACGTCTTCGGGAGGCCCTCCCGCATTACGGCACAAGTGGCTCCGGGGCGAGCCGGGGTGCTGAACATCGAGCGCGAAGCGAGGTTGAGCGGACAGATACACCAGAAGGCCGTGATGATCCTGAGCGGCTACCTGACCGGCACCTATGGGGTGGAGGCCCCGCTGTCCCTGTCGGCCAGCATTGCCTTCGAGCAGTCATATGGCCCGGTGGAGGGAGACTCGGCCTCCTGTGCTGAGCTCTACGCGATCCTGTCGGGGCTGGCGGGAGCGCCCATCCGCCAGGGCCTCGCGGTAACCGGATCAGTCGATCAGTATGGCCACGTTCAGGTCATCGGCGGTGCCAACCACAAGATCGAAGGCTTCTACGAAACCTGCAAACTGAGGGGCCTCACAGGAGACCAAGGCGTGCTGATCCCTCGTCAGAACATCAAGAACCTGATGCTGAAGCCGGAGGTAGTGAAGGCCGTCGAGGAAGGCAGGTTCCATATCTGGGCCGTCTCGAATGTCGATGAGGGCATCGAGGTGCTGACCGGCATTCCGGCCGGGTGCCCCAAGGAACCGGAGACGATTCACGGTCGCGTCAGGGCTCGGCTGAAGGAATTCTCGAAGGCGCTGCGTGGCGCCCGCGACGAACGGCCGCCCACGATCATAGAAGTCCCGCCAGGCGCTGGCGGCCCCCGTCCACCGCGGCCCCCGACCCCTCCACGCGAGCCGCCCACCCCCCCTCGCCCGCCGATGCCGCAAGACTGAACCGCCCCGAGCATGCTTTCCCACGCGGGCGAGCGCAGCGCGAGCTAGAAGTCGAAGCTGAAAGTGAGCGGGCGCACTCGCCACTCACCGTCCTCTTGGACGAGCCAGAGATTCCCCCGGACTGTCTTCGGGATCACCCGGGCAAAGCGTAGTTTGACGACGAAGTCCGCCCTAAGCCCGTCGAGTTCGGTGGGCCGCCCCGTGAGCTCTATCCCCTTCGACTTCACCCACTTGGGCGGATCCCGAGGCACATTCCACCAGTGGAAGGTGAGACTGTCCACGGTTTCGTAGTCCTGTCGAAGCCAGGCCTCGACGAACTCGGTCGCGGCCCGGCGCAGACTAGGCTCCTGCAAGCGATCCTCCGCCGTGGGGCTCGTCTCCGGTATGTCCGCCTCGGGCGGCAGCTTGTCATACCAGTAGATTTGGCGAACGCGCCAGGCCCGGACGTCGTTCTCCTCCACCAGACGGAGCACGATGATCCCCTTGGAGGGAAGGCCGCTATCGGCCATGGGCCCGCGGAAGTCGATGGCACCGACGCGTGTGTCCGCCCGCGGCTTGGTGAACTCGGGGAGTTCGGAAAACGGCGAGGGACCATAGAGATTCTTCGGCTCCTTGGGCAGCATCTCGCTGATCGCCGCGCGGTCGTTTCGAACGAAGGCATTGAGGAATCCGCGGGCCACCTCCGCGGCCGGAGCCGGCAGGGGCACCGTGGGCTCAGACTCGCTCGGCCCCGGCTGGGCCAAGGCCACCGCCACTCCGATGATCACGAGAGCTGTCTTTCCACTCATCCGCATGGTCTCCAGATGATCGTACCCACTTCGGTGAGGTGGGCCAACAGCCCTGCACGTTTCCGAGGAGGTGGACGCGTGGAAGAAGGAGAATGCGGAGTGAGGTCCAAGACTTCCCTGGTTGGACCAGGCGGCAGACGCCGATGCTGGGTGTCCACCGAGTGCCCGGCAGGTCGGAGCATGGCGCTCCGGTCTGCTTTCGCGTCGAAAGGGCCCTATCGCAGTCTGAGGGGCAGGTACGGGATTCATGGCAGTGTCAACAAGACCGGCTCGCGGCCCGCGGGCCGCAGTTCGGGAAGACGGCAGAGGTCGGCGCCCCTGGTGGCACTATGCGATCCTGGCGTGCGCGTTGCTGGTGCTGGCCGGCCTGGTGTGGGGAGGCTACGCGATCTGGTTCGCTCTGACCCACGTCAGAGCCAGCTACGCGCGGGTGACCGGGCTGGTGGTCAATGTCGCCGCCAAGAGCGACACCCGGGTGCGGAAAGTTCTCGTACGCACCGGAGACGAAGTCACCGAAGGCCAGATCGTGGCGGCTCTGGATCAGGCCGACCTCGAAGCAGAGGTCGAGCGGACTGAGGCGACTCTGGAGGCACGCGAGGTAGAACTGGCTCGGTCCGAGCGAGAGCTGGTACTGACGATCAGCGAGACGGCGGCCAGCATCGAGGAGGCGGAAGCGCAGCTGTCAGCGGCCGGCGCGCGGCTGCGCCAGGCCGAGGCCGAGATGAAAATGGAGGCCGAGCAGCAACCGGACGAGGTACGCCAGGCCTCGGCCGACCTGGCGGCGGCGAAGTCCCGCCTGGAGGACGCAAAGGCCCGGCGCCGCCGGGCCGAGAAACTGCGCTCGGAAGGAGCAGTATCGGAGCAGAGCCTGGACGCGGCCCGCACAGCGCAGCAGACGGCGGAAGCCGGGGTGGAGTCGGCCGAGGCGGCGCTGGAGGTGGCGAGGGCGCGGGACTATCGCGGCCAGATCCAGCAGCAGGCGGTAGCCACCCGCCAGGCAGAAGAGCTCCAGGCGCGTGCGGGGCTGAAGTCGGCCGAGACCCGCGGACGCCGCGTCGCCCTGCTCGAACAGCAAGTGCTGGCGCGGCGAGCGGCCGTGGCCGAGGTGGAGGCGGAGCTCGTGGCCGCCAGAGTGCGCCTGTCCGACGCGGCCCTGCGAAGCCCAGTCACGGGCGTCGTCGTCCGCGGGTTCGGACACTCAGTCAAGGACGGCGAGGTAGTGGAGAAGGGCCAGCCGATCGTCACGGTGCTGGCGACAGACGTTCCCTTCTGGATATCGGCCTCGGTCTCCGAGTTGTACGCGGCTAGCGTCAGGGAGGGACAGCCGGTCCTCATCAAGATCGAATCCCTCAACCGGGCGTGGCTGCGCACGCGCTGGCTTCACGGCCGGGTCGAGAAGGTGGGTGCAGCGACTGAGTTCCAGGCCGCGGAAGGCAGCCCGTGGATCATACAGCAGATACCACTCAAGATCACCTTCGATCCAGAGGGTGAGCCGGTCAAGCACGGAGCGACGTGCCGAGTCTGGATCGCCGTGCAGCAGTAGCGGCCCGCTCCTGCGCAACACGAGGAAGGCATCGCAGCCCGGGCTGCCTACCATAGGCTGGGCTGCTTCGCGGACCCCAATGCTTTCCGCCCGGATCCCTTAGATTTCCTTGTCGAGCAGCCGGCGGCTCCTGTCATCGAGCTCGTGAATGTCA
>JALGXV010000369.1 GCA_029821885.1 Candidatus Hebobacteria bacterium | reverse complement strand
AAGATCGAGGCCGGCTACTTCTCCCTCTCCACCGCTGAAGAGGTCGCCGCCGCTATCCTGCATCGGAATGGGGAAGACCTGCTGGGCATTGCCTCGGAGTAGGCGCGAGGTAGACGCACACACAGATCACCTGAAGATTGACCGACGATTCGGCCTCAAAGGAGCAGAGCGTGCCGAACGCGATACGTGACTTCGTGATGCAACAGCCGCTGTTCTGCTCGCACAACCATCATGTGAGCTTCAAGGAGTTCGACGCCGGCCGCGCGGGCTATGACCACACCACCCTCCTCGGCTACGCAGACGCCGATCTCCGAACGGCCGCGGGCGCGCGGCCGCCGGGCGGCGAGGAGTGGCTCGCCCATCTCGATGCGTGCTGGCCGAAGGTGCGGACCACGGGCTATGGCCGCGCGGTCGCGCTGGCCTGCCGCGAACTGTTCGATCTCGACTACTCGCCCGAGAACTTCGGGGCCATCACCCGCGCGCTCCAGGCCGCCATCGCAGACAAGTCTGCGGCCGAGGTCTTCGACTACTTCGTGCGGGAGAAGTCCGGCACGAAGTGGGTGCTGTCAGATGCGAAGCTCGACGTCACGGACCTCGCCGCCTACGCCGAGGACCTGCACCCCAGCTACTACCGCTTCGCCTGGCGCAGGGACGACCTCTTCTACCCCACGGACTTCGCGGCCTTCGCTTCTCTCGAGCAGGGCACCGGTGTGGCCATCCTCAGTCTCGACCGGCTGGTGGACGCGATCAACGCGAGCATCGACGGATTCAAGGGCGCGGGCCGCCTGCAGGCATTCAAGATCGGCATGGCCTACGGGCGTGAGCTCGCCGTCGTCGATCCCACCAGACACGAGGCCGAACTCGCCTTCAACCGCCTGCGCAGTCGCACGCGGCCGAACGACGGCATTCAGCAGGACAGCGGCCGCGTCAACGCGCGGGAGGCCCGGCCCCTCGGCGATTACCTGTTCCATCGCGTGATGGAGCGCGCGCACGACGAGGACATCCCCGTGCAGGTTCACACCGGCTACCTGTGGGGACATTGGGGCTCGCTCATGGGCACGAAGGCCAGCCTGCTGCTCCCCATCTTCGAGAAGTACCGCCGCGTGCGCTTCGACCTCATGCACGCCTCCTGGCCCTGGACCTCGGAGCTGGGCGCGGTGGCGAAGAACTATCCCAACGTCTACCCCGACCTCTGCTGGGCGTGGGCGATGAACCCGGCCGCCAGCGAGCGCGCGCTGTCGGAATGGCTCGACGCGGTTCCCTTCAACAAGATCTTCGGCTATGGGGCCGACACCAGCCACCCGTGGTGTGATGTCGGCTACGCGCTCCAGGCGCGCCTGGGCATCGCGCGAGTCTTGGATCAGAAGATCGAGGGCGGATACTTCTCCCCCGCCGCCGCCGAGGAGGTCGCCGCTGCCATCATGCTCAGGAATGGCGAGGAGTTCCTCGATCTGACCTCAGAGTAAGCGCGGGCGGTTGGCATCCCCGCGCCGCGACATCGCCCACAAGGGAGGTCGCCCCCTCTGACCGAAGGCCTCGATCATCGCCAGACATAGAAGGGTCGCTATGACTGACTGGCTTCCGGCCGCGCCCGTTGCGCCGTCGCGCATCGTGCTGGGCAGCGTCTTCTTCGGGACCGACATCTCCCGCGAGCATAGCTTCGCCGTCATGGACGCGTATGCCAAGGGCGGCGGCAACTTCATCGACACCGCCAATGGCTACGCGCTCTGGCTCCCCGGCGGCGTGGGCGCGAGCGAGCTGACCATCGGCGCCTGGCTCCGCGAGCGGGGAGTGCGAGACCGGATGATTATCGCCACCAAAGGAGGCCATCCCCGCGGCGACAGCGGCGAGTTCGGCGACCTCTCCCGACCCGAGATCGAGAAGGACCTCGGGCAGAGCCTGGAGCGCCTCGCGGTGGACGCCATCGACCTGTTCTGGCTCCATCGCGACCAGCCGACCCGCCCGGTCAGCGAGATCATGGAGATGCTCGCTGATATCCGCGAGTCAGGACGAATACGCGCCTACGGGGTGTCCAACTGGGAGCTCGACCGCATCGAGGCCGCCAACGCCTATGCCAAAGCGCACGACCTGCCGCCGCTCGCGGCCCATCAGCCGCCCTTCTCGCTGGCCCATGTCGCCGGCTGTGATTGTCAACCGCCCGTGGAACCGGCCTGAGATCATGCTGCCAACCGGTATGCTGTGGTTCGAGTGTCTGGGAAGAAGCGGCGCTCGACCGTGCTGGCGACGGCCTTCGCCGAGCGATCTGGCCTCTGCCAGCGTTCGCCACGGTGGACGGCTTGCGGAACTGCGCCGCGCAGCGTCATGTGCCGTCGATACTCGTTGTAGTAGAGCTCGAAATCAACCAGCAGGCTAGTCAGATGATCCATGCCTCTGATGACGGGCACGCGCTTCAGCCATTCGTGCTTCAGTGTCAGGATCGCACGTTCGGTGACGGCGATGGAGCCGTGCTTGCCCACCGCGCCGAACCGCTGCTTGACGTTCCAGTGCCTCAGTAGCTCCGCGAACACGTCACCGACGAAGACGCCCTCCTTGTCGGTGATGATATGCTTCGGCGGTCCGTGGCGCAGGAAGGCATCTTCCACCATGTCCACCACCCAGCCCGCGTTGGGACCTCCGGTCCTTGTTAAGCACTCGTGAGACCACGATCCTAGGCTGCCGTGCGGAAGGCGGTGATCCTGACGTCTGGGAAGTGGCGCCGCTCTATGGGCCCCAGCACCGTCTTCGCTGACCGCTCAGGCCGCTGCCAGTGCCGTCCTGTATGAACGCCCTCAGG
>JALGXV010000368.1 GCA_029821885.1 Candidatus Hebobacteria bacterium | reverse complement strand
AGCAGCCTGGGGATGACGGCGCGGGCGAGGTTGAGGCCCGGCTCCGAGCGGCCGGGTGGGAGATCGGCACCGATCCCATCGGCCTCGCGCCCCCGCCCTACCGCCGCGCCTGGGCGAGCAAACACCTGGACGGAGTCACCGTGACCGTGCGCTCGGGATGGGAGGAGACGCTGCGCGCCGCGCTCGACCGGGTGTGGGGGATGTGCAGCCTCGTGGATGGGGTGATGACATGAGCGGATCGAGGCGCGGCCCATCGGGGGAGGCGCCGGCGCTACCGAAGGGCCACCTCAGCTATTCGCAGCTCGTGCAGTTCGCCGACTGCCCGGCCTATTGGAGGGCGGTAAACCTCGAGGGCCGGGAGGCGCCGGCCACCGCGCGCATGCGGCTCGGCGGGGCCGTGCACGATCTCATCGGCCGCCACCTGTCCGGCCTCTTGGGGGAGGAGGCCCAGGTGGCGGCCGCGCACGAGCTGCCGCCCGCGCTGGCGGCGGAGGCGCTCGAGCTGTTCGCGAAGTGGCGGTCTCGTTGGGCCGAGGCGGCCGACCGCGCCCCGGCCGAGCAGGTGGAGGACCTGCTCGAGTTCGAGGTCGCCACCGAGCCGCCGGTGCTGTTCCAGGCGCGGCTCGACTTCTGGCGGGAGGAGGAGGGCATCCCGGTCATCCACGACTGGAAGACATCCGCCCGGCTGCCGCCCGATTCCGAGGCGGCCGACATCGGCGCCGAGCTGTGGAGCCAGCTCCTCACCTATGCGGTGGGGCTGCGCCGGTGCCGCGGCCGCTCCGACCGCTGCGGCCTGCGGCTGGCCTACCTGCGCTACGGAGTCGTGCACGACCACACCGCGGACAAGGAGCGGCTCGACCAGCACGAGGAGGCCCTCATCGCCAGCTGTCAGGCGGTGCTGCTGGCCGTGCAGGCCGGGCAGTTTCGGCGACGGCCGGGGCGGGCCTGCCCCGGGTGTCCGCTGCGGCGGCGGTGCGATCTCTCGCTCCCGCTCGGGAAGGAGGCGGCCGACGTCGCGCGGGCCTGGCTGTTCCACCGGGAGCGCGCCCGCGAGCTGGAGGGGGCCGTGCGGGAGCTGGCCGAGGGCGGCGCCATTGCCCTGCAGGAGGAGGCCGGCGTCGAGGTCGGCTACCGGCCGCAGGAGACCAATCGCACTGTGAGCCGCACCGCAGACAGGCGCCGCCAGATCCTCGGGCTCACCGAGGCGGGGGAGGAGATCTGGGTCGAGCCACTTACTAAGCGGCGGCAGACGGCGCGCTTCGGCGTGTGGGAGGTCCCGCGCCCGGCCGTCAGGTCGGTCGCCTGAGCGCGGGCATGCAGCAGCGGGGCCGGTTGGGATGGGGATCGGCAGACGACGCGCAGGGGGTGAGGTGGGATGGCAATCGCAACACGACGTGTGAGGCCGCTGACCAGACGCTACGCGGCCGCGGTGGGACTGCTGATGTCGGGGTGGCACTCCGCGGCGGCGGTGGCGAGGGCTTGCCACAGCGGGAGCGGGAACGCCGTGGTCCGAGATCTGCGGCGGGGCGGCTGGCGGGTGGTCGGCCGCTGGGTCAACCGCACCGGCGAGGGTCCCGGCCGGCACCACAAGCTCTTCCACATCGCGGCCGAGGACGAGGGGCAGCTCGACCTGCTGCTCTACCCGGGCGAGCTATGACGCCGGCGAGGGGGAACCGGGCGCGGTCGATGCCCACGGTGGGCGGGCGGCGCGAGATGCAGCAGACTTCAGCGGCGAGGGGCACGAATGGCTCGCAGACGGGTGATCGACTGGAAGAAGTCGTCCCGGTCCTTGAAGCGCAAGTCCTGGGTCGAGAAGCTCACCTGGTTCGGGCTGCTCGGATCGGTGGACGACTTCGGGCTCTGCTACTGGTCGCCCGTCCAGATCGGCCAGATGTTCATGGAGGAGGAGCTCAACGGCCGCAAGGTCTCGGTCAAGTCCATCGAGGCCTGCATGGAGAGCTTCGCCACCGGCCGCGACCCGCGCATCGTTACCTGGATCGTCGACGGGCAGCGCTTTCTCGCGGTCCGCAAGCACCAGGATTATCAGCGCGTCCGCCTGCCCAGCAACGCGGATTGCCCCTGCCCGCCGAGGTCCGTTTTACGGAAACTCAGCGAGCCAACACGCCTCTTGATTACAGAGAGCTTACAGAAGTTCACCTCCTTCACCGATGGCGAATTCGCGCCCGAGGCCGAGGAGGAGGTGGAGGAGGACGTGGAGGAGGAGCACGAGGTGGAGGGCGAGGCCGAAAACCGCACGGCCTCGGCTCGCGAGAACGCGAAGCCGACGAAGCGCAGTGGGCGATCATCCGACCGCAAGCAGAAAGATGGCGACGCGAGGCAGGCCGCCATCGACTACTTCTTCGGCCGCCTCCAGCGGCACACCGGCCTGGAGCGGCCCGTCTTCTCGGGCGGGCAGGCGGCCCGCTTCTTCAGCTCCCGGCTCGAGGCCGGCGACACGAGCGACGACTTCACGGAGACCATCGATGAGTTCTTCGACCACCGCATCCGCGGCGAGCACAGCGCGGCCAACTTCTCGCTCTATCAGCGGGCCTATAACGCCCTCTGCATCGCCGTCCAAAAACGCCGCCGCCGCGCCGCCGACTAGCGCCGGAGGTGTGGGGGGACGACCAGCGGCTGCGCCGGTAGGCCCCCGACGGCTTCCGCCGGACAGTGTACTGTCCGGCGCCTCCCCTCCGCTGACGCGCTGTGGCACCGCCGACCGCCAGCGAACGCCAAAAGCGAGTGAGGGGGGCACGGGGGGACGAATCGCCGGTCGTCCCCCCGCCGGTCGTTGTGTAGGGCGGGGATGATATGCATCCCCGCCGGCCGTTGTCGTTGTGAAGTGAGGAAGCGTGCGGACCATTCCAGATGAGAAAGGCGGTGGGCCGGCCGAGACGCGCCGGCTCTATCGGTGGGAGCAGGAATGCGAGCGCCGCCGCAAAGAGCGCGAGCTTCGCCAGCGCGTGGCCGAGCAGAAGCGCACCGGCGAATGGCAGCGCGCCTGGGAGGCCAGCCTGCAGAAGCTCCCGCCGGAGATCCGCTGCCAACTGAAAGGCGGCCGCCGCAGCCGCCGCTGATCGCGTTGCTTCGGTAGCGTGCTGTTTACCCTGAGCCCTGCCGAAGGGCCGAAGCCAGTTGGGTCGTTGTGTAGGGCGGGGT
>JALGXV010000086.1 GCA_029821885.1 Candidatus Hebobacteria bacterium | reverse complement strand
CGATACCTCACACACGGCCCAGGAGTTGTCGTTCATAATGCAGACGGGATCTTGCTGGCAGTTCGTGTTCTGCACCGCGAGGTAGCCGAAGTACTCGTTGGGGTCACAGCAGAAGTAGCCGGGATCGCAGTACTCATCGCCCGCGCCATAGATGTGCCCGGCCTCGTGCGCCATCACGCTGTGCATCCAGGAGATGCCCCAACCATCGTTGTCATAGGTCATGACCGCGTAGGGGCCGTTATAGTAGGCGTAGGCGAAGGAATCATCCTCGAATCGGCCGTCGGCGTCGGCGCTGCTGTCGACTATGAACACGACGAAGGCCCAGTCAGTGGCCTGCGCCTCCCGCACGTCGTCCGCGTAGTCGTAAAGGGCCTGCCAGTAGGTGGACTCGTCGCATGAATACCCCAGGTAGTTCATGGCGTCGACGATCCAGAAGCGATCATCGGAGCTCTGGAATGCAGGACGCGTTATCGGCTCATAGTCCGTCGGCACAGCGTACTCATACACCCAAGTGAAGGAGACAGGCGCGACCGAGTAGGGGTAGATGGATGCCCACCAGTCCATGCCCGCGAAGCAGGCTGACACAACCTGTGATTCCTCTAGACTCGTCCAGTCCTCCGTGTTGGGATCTATCGTCCCGTTGCTTTCAATGAAGACGAGAGCTACAGCGGTGCTCCCCATGAGGTACTCGCTCGTCTGCCACTGGTTTGCGCCTGGCGGCGCGGCCGCGACCGCTTGCATCTCGGCGAGCGCCTCCCGGGGCACGAAGCGGGCGTCCCCAACCAGTGGCGCACCGGCGATCGGGGCACGCGCAGCCTGGGCGGCCTGGGGCGAGACCAGGTCGTTCCACGCTCTCACCGCATCCGCGGCCGCCCTCCCGTACTCAGATGGCACAGCCGCAGGATCGACTGCTGTCCTCGCGATCAGATCGAAGCGAGGGTCGGTGTTGAGCGGGGCATCGGCTCCCAGGGGCAGATCCACGATGGCGACGTGCGGCGGCACTGCATGCCGGAGTGACCCGCCGGCCGCCTCCAGCGCCGCGAGCGCGGCGCGCATGGCCGCCGGATCTTCTGTGGCCATGACGGCGAGCGCAGGGGGCCCGGCCTGCTGCACCCCGGCCTGCGCCGGGCGGGAAGCCAGCAGCAGGAGCAGAGACACAGACGAGACCAGCGCCCAAGCTGCAGGCAGAGGCGGTATCCCCCTCTGCCGCATCTTACCCTTTCTGGAGCCGCGTCGGAGATCAAGCCTCCTCTGCGTGGCAGAGACTTGGCCAGAGGATAGTGGCATGTCGGTCAAGGACCTGTATTCGGATTATACCACCGTCGAACCGGCATACACGAGGGATTCCGGCCGCAGTTTCCACACGCGTCGGGATCCTGGTCAGCCGAACTGCCTCAGATATGGTACAACCGGCCGTGCCGACACTTCCGCTGACGGGCCTGGGCCCTCGTGGCGTGTCTAACGCATCGGTGGAGTGCTTTCACGCGGAGATTGTGATGAGGCAGCGGTGGGCTCTTGTGTCCTGGGTGGCGGTCATAGGGCTGGTCGCCTCGGCCCGGCCGAGCGGGGCGCAGACTGAACTGCAGCGTGTGCTGGCGCGCCTGCCCCCCGTGTTCGGCGAGGCAGAGCTGTATCCGCGCAACGGTACCGAGGAGATCTCCGACATCGCCCGTCGCTTCGGGGTCAGTGCGTCCGCGGTCTTCAATGCGAACGGAGGAGAGCTGGCCCTGGGCGATGAGCTGCTGCTCATCCCGACCGCGCACGTGGCGCCAGTTCCGTTCCAGGATGGCGTCCTCGTCAACCTCGCGGAGCGCAACCTCTATCTGTACGAGCAGGGCCGCCCGGTTCGGGTCTTTCCCGTGGCAATAGGCCAGCGGGGCTGGGAGACGCCAACCGGGGGGTACACGATCGCCAACAAGGCGAAGAATCCCACCTGGTTTCCGCCCTCGTGGGCCCTTGAGGAGGAGCCCGTGCCACCGGGACCGGACAACCCGCTCGGCGATCGCTGGATGGGTCTCTCGATCAAGGGCTATGGCGTCCACGCGACGAACTCGCCGTCCTCCGTTGGGCTGTATGTCTCTCATGGCTGTATGCGGATGTATCCGGAGCACGCCCACGCGCTCTACGACAAGGTGGCGGTCGGCATGCCGGTCGAGATCATCTACCGCCGCGTCGTGTTCGGCTTCGACTCGGAGGAGGGCGTGGTCTGCATGGCCTACCATCCGGATCCGTACTTTGTCGGGACCATCAGACCGGAGTACGTTCGGGAAGCGCTCCAGACCTACGGGCTGGACAAGGTCGTCGATATGGAGGCAGTCGTGCAGGCGCTGGAGAGGCCGACCAGCATACCGACACCCATCGCCGGATCTTCGGCGAAGCTGCTCGTGAACGGGAAGACGGTGCCGCTCGCGCTCGGCCCTACGCGTGCCGGCCGGGACTGGCTCGTGGCGGCGGGTCCGTTGGCGAAGGCGCTGTGGGCCGAGCTTGAACTCGGGCCCCGGCGCGATTACCTGCTGATGAGGCGGGGGAGCGAGCGTCTGTTCTACTCCATGGATTGTGCGGAGGCACTCGTGAACGGCCGGATGGTGAACCTACGGGCCGCTCCGCAGTTGGCGGCCGGACATCCGCTGATCCCGTTGAAGGACACGGTGACTCTCTTGGGGGGATCGGTGGGCTGGGACGAGGCCCGGCAGGCCATTCTAGTCTGGGACGGATGGGGGATGGCCTCCTTCCCGCGCACGAGCCCATCCGATATGCAGGCCTCCACTGAAGCCAGGAGCTTCTTCTGGCACCTCCTCACGACTGGACTTGAACGGATTACCGAGGAGACCCGCTGAACTCTGGCGGAGCCTCCCGCCCCTCTTCACGGCGCGCGGGCGCCCGTTCCCGATGTGCGTCTGACGTGACGAGTCGCTGACTACAGATGACGCGCGGCGGCAGTCGCGGCGACCTCACTCGGCGCTCGTGTCGGCCCTCCCCGGGTGGAGCGAGTCCACATAGTCATCTATGGTCTGCACCATGATGGGTTCGGGCGCATCCTGCCCGGGCGAGCGGGGGATGACCCAGTAGACTCCCTTGGCAGGCTGCTTCGGCGCCTCCAGGTGAAGGCTGACGCCGATATTGCTGACCTTCGATCCGTCCACTGTGGTCACATCCAGCACCCATTTCGGGGGGTACGGGGAGGGAGAGGACGCCACCCGGGCATAGCGAGCGGCCGTCATCAGGCGACTGAACAACCGGGGTGCCTCTTCCCTCGTGACAGTGATGGGCTCGGCTTCCTCGGAGGCCGACCTGATCGTTATCGCCTCTGCTTGGGAAAAGGTGTCAACGTAGTAACCCAGCGCGTCCTCTGCGGTGGCGCCGTCCTGAGGAGACATGTATAGGCTCGCGCCGGCCAAGGCTGCTAGGCCCGTGCACAGGACAATGATAGTCTTCTCTCTTCTGGTCAGGCGCCGCACGACTGCCTCTGTTCCATAGCACTTCTGAGTTCCAACTGCTGTCGGGGTCAGACGTCCGCATTATACGAGGAAGGCTCAGCTTTGTGAAGCAGGCGGCGTCCTCCTACTCTGAAAGCAGCAGCAGAAGCGCTGAGAGCGTCACGAAGCTGGCGACGGTTGACGTAAAGACTGCAGTCGCCGTGCGCCGCGGCTGAAGTCCGAACTCGGTCGTGTAGATCGCAATGTTGACCGCGGACGGCATCGCGCAGACGAGGACAGCGACCTTCGCGGCCAGACCGTGGACATCGAGAAGGATCACAAAGGCATGTGCCACTGCGGGGGCGAGCACCAGGCGGACGAGGTTGGGAACCGCCACGCTGACGAGATGGGTTCTCACGCGGGCGCGTGCCTTCGCGAGCTGAATACCCAGTAGAAGCTGTGCCAGCGGGATGATGGCCATGCCGAGGATCTGTATCGGATCGAGCAAGAAGGCGGGGAGTGAAATGTGGAGCAGGCCGCGCACGATGAGCGCAGCCGCGGCCGCGTAGATCGTGGGGAGGCTGAAGATCGTGCGCAGCGCGGCGCGGCGCCCCCCGCGGTGGCGGCTCGAGTAGTACACCGCGACGGTGTTCATCAGCAGGTTCGCCACGAGGACACAGATGACGGCCAGGTCGAGACCTCGCTGGCCGAAAGCATACAGCGCGACTGGCATGCCCATGTTGCCGGCGTTCATGAAGAGAGTCGCCAGCAGGAAGAAGCTCTCTTCATCGCGTGGCAGGCGACGCAGGCGGGCAACGCCCTTGCCAAGGGCCCAGAGCGTGCCGGTCGTCAGGACCAGGATGAAGACGATCGGAAGCGCCTCCGCGAGGGTGAGCTCGGTCGTCAGGAGCGAGTGGAAGATCAGGCAGGGCAGCAGGACGTAGATGGCGAGGGACGACAATGCCCGCACATCCATGCTGCGGCGACACTCCAACACGAAGCCGAGGCCGACAGTCAGTATGATCGGAATGATGGCCGTGATGATCACGTCTCTGTGAGTTCGACGACCGAGGTGACGAGCGCCTTCCCCCGCCGGGCGGAACGCGCGACGAGGAGGGGCGCGGGTGGGCCCGCGCCCCTCCTCGCACAACTCTGAGGGCCCTGCTACCTACGGATCAGAGCAACGTACGTGTAGGTGATCTCCTCCCTCTCTCCGGGGTCGAGTTCAAACGTCCAGGTGAGCTGGTGAACGGGATTCATGCGTCGCAGACCTCGGGCGAGGGCCACGTCCTCGGCCTCCATCGACACGGACTTCACCTCGCCCGAGAGCGTCTTCTTCACCTCCAGCGCGATGGACGCGTCCTTGTAGTTCGCGACCGAGAGCTTCCCCTCGATCGTGACGCGGTCGAAGTGGTACCCGTATACTCGGACCGCGTCGCGCTCGCGGGCGACCTCGAGTTCGGCCTGATCGGCCTTCACGCTGACCGCCTTCGTGATCTTGACCTTCGCCTTGCCCTTGGGCGGGGTGAAGCGCATGGTGCCTTGTCCGATGATCTGACCATCCTTCAGGAGCTGCGCCGGCGCGGTCGTCCAGGGGACGATCGTTGTGTTGTCGAGGCGAATGCTATGCCAGACATCCTCGGGAATGTCGGGCTGCTCCCGGGCCCGCTGGCCGTACCGGTCCTCCTCGTTGATGTAGTCGGGGATGTCCCATAGATAGATCTCTTCGTAGGGGACATCCTCGGTGAAGAGCGGGTAGTAGGCCCTCTCCTTTCTCGCCAGCGTCACCTCCTGGAGCGGATAGAAGAAGAGATCGCCCGCGGCCTGCCCCGCGGCGGCCGCACCATAGTCGGGAACGTCCGGGATGGCCATCGCTTCCGCCTCGGCATAGCCGGCGACATTGGACATAACCTGGGACATGACGGCCGCGCGTCCTCTCTGCCGGCTCCGGTCCCCTGCGAGCGACCGAAGGAACGAGGACAGGTCTTCCCGCATGCCCATGGGGCTGAGGACATCGGCGAACTCGAGGTTGGGGAAGCCGGTGATCAGATCGACACGGGTGCCATCCAGGTCCTCGGCCTCGTTGATGATGAGGGCCTTGGCGGCGAGTCGTGCTTGCGCCGGATCGGAGATGTCGATGAGGTAGCTCGGCGCCCACGTGATACCCATGGCGAGGTAGCTGACGGATAGCCAGTCGCCCTTCGCCGGGCTCTCGAAGGTCGCCTCGAGTGAGACTCGGCTGGTCAAGCGGGGGACTGCAGTGACCGGCTCTCCGTCGAGGAAGTCAACGCGCACAACATGCTGCGGGTTGAGAGCGACGGTCCCGTCGTCGGTCTCAAGCAGAATGAGCTGGTACGGCCCCGTGGGAGGCAGCAGCGGCCGAATCGCTCCCGGCCCGAGATAGGGCTCGGGTGACGGCGGCGCTCCGGCCGGCGGAGCGGCGAGCAGCTTGCCCGTGACCGTCCTTTCGGGATCGTGGCTCGGCCAGAGCCTGACCGTCATGCCCACGTTTGCCCCCAGGATTTCGACGATGCCGCGGATCGGCGTCTCCGCGCTCCCCTTCACCTCCCGGACCAGGGCCTTGGTGAGCTTGGCCCGCGCTGGCGCGGTGAGCCAGAAAGTGCCGTGGCTCGGGGCCGCGAAGGGGCCGAGCACGGCGACATTCTCGGCCTCGGAGAGCGTGCCCTCCCGCACGAAGAAGCCGAAGCCGTTCTTGAAGAGGGCGACTCGCTTCAGCCGTGTCTCAACTGCGGCCTGCTTCTCCTCCTCGCCTGCCAGGCCCGGAGCAGGCAGATGGCAGAGGAGGGTTGATGTCACCAGAGCTACCACCGCTGTCCTCATGGCGTTTCTCCCTTCGAATAGCAGTCGCTTGTTAGACCATTCACCGGGGGCGCAGTTCGGCCGCTTCCCGACAGTACATACCAAGAGGTGAGTCGTTGTTGCTATGGTTGGCCGAAGGCCGCTAGGCGGAGAACGCGACTCCGGCGCGTTGCGGGCAGACATAGGAGGTGCTATACTCCCTCCGGGCAGCCGGAGCAGGGATCGCAGCATGAGGTGGCAGGTCGCGGCACGAGTGATAGTCGGCGTTCTGGTCCTGGTCGTCGCCACCGCGACGGGGTGGGCCGATACGATCGTCGTCAGGGGACACCGGATTCGTTCGCCCGTGAGGTTCGAGGCGGCCGGCGAAGAGGTATACGCTCCGCTTCTGGGCGCGTTGGGCTACCTTGAAGCGACATGGGAGCCTGACGCCGAGGCAATCCGGATCATCACCGCCAACCGCCGGGAGATCCTGGTGTATCGACATCGGCCGGAAGCCACCCGGGACGGTGTGCTCCGCGACATGCCGGGAGTCCCGCGTGAGGTGAAGGGTCGGATTCTCGTGCCTGCCAAGGCTGTCGCCTCCGCCATGGGCTGTTCGGCTCGCTGGGACGAGGAATCCAGAACGCTCTATGTCTACCCGTGGATCCGCAAGTTCCAGTTCGAGGAGTTGAGCGATCGGTATCGTCTGACGATCGGCGCGGAGGCCCCGATCCGCTATCAGACCGGCGAGCTTTCCGACCCGCCGCGGCTCTATCTTGATCTCCCCGAGATCGATCTCTCTCAAATCCCGTCCGAGTTCGCTGTGGAGGACAGCTATGTCCGGAACGTCCGGATCCACCAGCACAGTCTTGCTCCCGCTCCTGAGGGAGAGGTCGTCCGGGTTGTGGTCGAGTTCTGGCGGCTGAGGGAGTACCGCATCCGGGAGAGTGAAGACAGGTGTAGGCTCGAGATCGAGTTCCCCCTGCCGAGGGCGGAAGGGCTACCCCCGGACGTCCCACCGGTTATTTTGACAGGCATGAGCTTCGAGAGGACCTCACCCCGCGTCGCCGCCATCAAGCTCGGGGTCTTCGGCACACCCTACTGCACGTCGGCTTCCATGTACGAACCGACCGTGATAGGCATCGACATTGCGAACGCCCAAAGCCAGATCCGCGGGCCGCTGCCTGAGATCTCGGACTCGTTGGTGGAGAAGGTCGCTCTGGGTCCGGCTCCCAGCTGGCCGGGGACCCAGCGCCTGATGATTGCTCTGAGCGAACCGACCGGCCATGCGATAGCCATTGATGAAGGAGAGGTGCGCGTGCTGTTGGGGCGCTTTGAGCTCGCCGAGCTCAAAATCGTCATCGATCCCGGGCATGGAGGCCACGACACGGGCGCAATCGGCCGTTCCGGACTGCAGGAGAAAGAGCTGAACCTGGACATTGCGCTGCGCGTGTACCGCCATCTGAAGGCGATGGGAGTGAACGTGGTGCTGACCCGGCCGGATGCGAATCCCGTTCGGCCGTGGGCGCGGGGAAACAGGGAGCAACAGAAGGCCGAGCTCCTCTCGCGGTGCAAGATCGCCAACGGGATGGATGCCGATCTGTTTGTCTCGATACACGCCAACGCGCGGCACAGTAACCCGATGGAGCATCGCGGCACAGAGACCTACTATAGGAAACCCGACAGCTTCGCCTTCGCTCGCGTCATGCAGGACGAGCTCGTATACGCGCTCCGGCTGCCGGACGGCGGCGTCATCAGGCATCCCAAGTCCATCATCGTCCTGTCCCACACCGAGATGCCCTCCGTTCTGGCCGAGGTGGGCTATCTGAGTCATCCCGCCGACGAGATGGTGTTGCTGACAGAGGAGGCCCGGGAGCGCGCCGCGCAGGGAATAGTCAGCGGCGTTCGCCGCTACGTCGAGCGAGGAGGCCTGCTGGAGAAGCTGGCCCGTCGCGAGCGGGAGAGGGCCCGCGCGGCTCAGGGGGCCTCGGCTGACTAGCTGGGGCGGAGGGCCTGGGCCAGCTGGGGCACCGAGAGGGCCGTCCCACCGAGGCGGCGTGACAGGCGCACGACCTGCGGTGGCACAATGGCGGCCTCGCGCAAGGTGTCCTCTTGGGAGAAGGCAGCGCGCGTGGGCGCGTCGAGCAGGACTGCTCCCTCCCGCATCACGATCACACGGTGGGCGAACTCCGCCGCCAACCACATGGCGTGCGTGACCACGATGATCGTGTGGCCGCGGGCATTCAGGTCGCCGATGAGGGCCATCATGCCCCGCGATTCCCGTTCGTCGAGGCCGGTGGTCGGCTCGTCGAAGATGAGTGCCTCAGGCCGGCCGGCCAGGATGGAGGCGACCGCGACGCGCTGACGCTCCCCTTTGGTCAGGGAGAACGGGTCCTCCTCCTCGCGGCCGCCAAGTCGTACGGCCTCCAGCGACTCGGAGACTCGGCTCCGCACCTCCTGTTCGTCCAGACCGAAGTTGCGGGGGGCAAAGGCCACCTCCTCGAACACGCTCGACGCGAAGATCTGGTTGTCCGGGTTCTGGAAGACATAGCCGACTTGCTGCGCCAAGCTCCTGAGGGACCGCTCGCGCGCGGGCTCACCATCGATGAGCA
Source organism: Candidatus Hebobacteria bacterium (assembly GCA_029821885.1). Classification (GTDB taxonomy): domain Bacteria; phylum Armatimonadota; class Hebobacteria; order Hebobacterales; family Hebobacteraceae; genus Hebobacterum. Next base: position 2,228 of record JALGXV010000086.1, on the reverse strand, counting down.
CGTCTCCCTCAGTGGGCCGTAGAAGCCCGTTGAAGTGCTTGACGAGAGTCGTCTTGCCGGACCCGTTCTGGCCGATGACGGCCGCGTACTCTCCGCGCCGGATGGTGAGATCGACGTCGGAAAGCACCGGAACGCCGTCAGCATAGGCATGCCTTAGGCCGCGTACAGCGATGAGGGGACTGCCATAGGCCTTCCTCCTCGCGGCATCGCCTCTCTCCCACGCCTCAGTTGTCTGTTCCGGGATCCTCAGCCCGCGTCTGAGCAGTTGCTGGGCCGCGTCGACCTCCTCGAGCGGCCTCGTGGGCAGGTCAAGCTCGGCAAATAGGGAGCACGTGGCGAGCGGAGCAACGCCGTTCGCGGCCAGCAACTCCGCCTTCCCGAGGATGTCCTCTGGGGGCCCAAGTGCTGCGGCCCGGCCCTTGGACAGCAGCAGTATGCGGTTCGCCCGAACTGCCTCCTCCGCCTCATGATGGGCGAACACGACGGCCCGCTCGGCGGTGTCCTTGGAAATCCTGCTGGCCAGGTCAGACACCGCTGACTTCCCCACCGGGTCGAGGTCACTCGTGGCCTCGTCCAGGACCAGCACGGCCGGGGCAGCGGCGAGCGCGGCTGCGATGGCGAGACGCTGCTTCTCGCCCCCCGAGAGGGAGGCCGGTCGGCGTGCCGACAGATGAGACAGCCCGACGAGTTCGAGGAGTTGCGGCACTCGCCTGGCGATCTCCTGCCGGGGCAGTCCCAGGCTCTCTGCGCCGAACGCGATCTCCAGCTCAGTGCTCGTGGCGAAGAGCTGTGCTTCGAAGTCCTGGAACACTAGGCCCACCTGGCGGGCGCACTCGGCGACTCGAAGCTGCCTCGTGTCACGGCCCTGCAGCATGACGCGCCCCGCCATCTCGCCCGTCACGAAGTGTGGGATGATGCCGTTGAGGCAGCGACATAGAGTGGATTTGCCGGCGCCGCTGGCTCCCATGACCACGAGCAGCTCTCCCGGCTCCAGGTCAAAAGACAGGTTGCTGAGAGCGGGGTCGGCCGCGTCGCGGTATGTGAAGCCGAGGGCGCTGGCCGAGAGAAGTGGTTGCGCGCCGTTCCTCGCCGTGGGCATCTCAGGCCGCGATTATAGCACAAAGTGGCGACCAGGCCTGCCCCTGACCTCCGGCACGTTGACCGTGGCGCTCGCGCATGCTACGATTACAGGGACTGGGAGGTAGCCAGAGATGAAAGGGGTCGTTATCGCGGTCGTGCTAGGGCTCTGCTGCGCAGTGGCATTGGCGCAGACAGGGGAGAGCGGGGGAATAGACGCCACCGCGGCCTCGCAGAGCATGTACGAGGCCGCCGACGTTGTTGGGGTGTTGATCAACACCAACGAGATGTACCAGGACGGAGATATCAGCTGGTACTCCGGCAGACTGCGGATCGATGAGGTGCCGGAAAGCCGCAGCCCAAAGGTCGGGCAGATTGTACGCCTGAGCTATGCCATGCCGACAGGAATGAAGGCGCCGGGCATAGGCGACCAGGTTCGCGGGTCCATATACCGGCGGCCCGTTGAGGGTAAGAAAGCGCCGGTATGGATGGCGGCACAGCCGCTGGAAGTGCTCGGCAGAGGCGACTTCATTCGCCCGGGCGAGCAGCCAGTAGTCGACATGGGCTCGAAGAAGGCGAGGATCTTGGTGAAGATGCTCGCGCCGCTCCACCCGGACTGTCACAAGAAGACTGGGCAGCTGGTTTCGGAACTCGTGGAACGGGAACCAGAGCGAGTGCGGTTCCAGGCCTTCAACATGTCGTTGCCGGCGGGAAGAGAGGAGATAAACCGCGAGGGCCTGAGCTGCGCGACGGTGCTCGTGAACAACCGCTACGAGTTCACTCTGATCGACCCGGATGGGGCGGAGCGCAAGGTCTCGCTGAGTCGACGGCCGAATGATCCGAATTCGTCCTACCGCTCCGAGGATGTAGTCGCAATCGTCGAGCAGGAGCTAAAGCGACTCTATCCCTAGGTGATCTCTCGAGAGACGGATTGCGAAGGGCGCGTGCTTCCAAGAGAGCACGCGCCCTTCGATTGAGGCCCGCCTTCAGTCTGATGTGCCCTGCTCGGATCCCGGCTGGGGTTGTTCGCCGGCCGGCGGCGCGGGCCGCGCCTCGTATTTCCACTGGAGGCTCTGCAGGGAGGCATAGGAGATGAGCTGGTTCTCGTCCCTAGGCGCCTCCGCCACTCGCCCGTCATAGTTGAGACCCTC
>JALGXV010000367.1 GCA_029821885.1 Candidatus Hebobacteria bacterium | reverse complement strand
GAGTTTCGGGCCGACGACGGGCTGGTGTACGAAACCGGGGTGAGGAACACCTACTATCACCTCGACTACGAGATCTCCTACGACGACAGCAGCGTGCAAGAGAGGGAGTATGACCTCCGTTACAACTACGGCCACTCCGAGCAAGGCCCGCGCCGGCGACTCCACGCGGAACACAAGCTCGAGTGGCGGGCGGGCACGGCCGTCTGGATCGGCGGCGAGACCGGCGTGCGCGACGGGTTCGACACCGAGGAGACCTATCTCGCGTACGGCTGGAACATGGACGATATCTACCGAAATGGGGGCATGAAGGTGACGCGGGGAGAGCACTATGGTGAGGGCTACCGTTACGCGGGAATACACCAGGCCCTCCGCCTCGCCCCGCGGTGGTCGATGTGGGTCGAGCTTGAGCGCGCGACGGCGGCCTCCCTCGACGATGACGGCAACGTCGTCCCCCCTGAGACCTCCACCCAGGGCGTCCTCATCACCACTTACGATGTGGGCGACGGGAAGACCGCCAGCGCCCGGGTCGTCCGCCGCGGCGCAGACACCAACGCCTACGCGGCCTACCGCCAGCGGCTCCGGCGCGGCATGGACCTGCTGGTCGTGGTGGGCGACCCCAATGCCGAGCAGTGGGTCAACCGCCTCGCCATCAAAGCCATCTGGTGCCTCTAGCCCCCCTCCTCCCGCGGCCACATCTCTACCGCCCGCGCCAGAGCGGCGGCGGCGCGGGTCTCGGCGGCCTGGGCGGCGCGGAGGTGCTCGATGGCCTGGGCTCGGACCTGTGGGTCGTCCACCTTCCGATCTGCATCCGGGAAGGGGAAGAGATCGGTCAGCTTGTCGAGGGGCTCGACGACCTCGCCATAGGCGGCGATGGCGGGGGCCAGTGACTCCGACATGTCGCGGTTGCGCGTCGACACGCGGGCGAGGAAGTCGCGGGCGAAGCGCCTCGCCTCCGCCCAGCAGTGCGCGTTGTAGCTGTTCCCATGGGGCGCGGCGTCGCCCCGGTCGAGGCTCTCGATCCACCGGTCATAGGCCGCCTCACCGTTGGCGTACTTCGCGTCGCCGTTGGTGTAGTTGAGCATGGTAACGGCATGGCGGAGGGCCTCGCGGTCTCCCTGACGGCGCGGGATCTCGATCACCGTCGGGAAGGCGAGCGCGTAGGCGCCCGAGGGGCAGACGAGCCCGTCGTAGGGGATGGGAGTCTGCGGCTCATCGGTGCCGCGCCTGAAGGTCTCTACCAGGTAGGTGTCGTCCTCGACCCCGACGGCGATGCCGAAGTCCGGATCGTACGTTCCCCAGATCACGCAGGGACGCCCGGCCGCGATCTCTCTCTCCACCATCTCATAGGCTGCCCGCATCTCCGCGCGGACGCGCGCCGTGTCGGCCTCGGTCTTCATCTCGCAGGGGCAGTGGGCCCCGTGGAACACCAGCGTGGACCTTCCCAGGAACGACACGCCGCGGTGGAGCAGGCCCCAGTCGAACGCGGTCGGCCCGGAGGGGCACATCTCGTCGGCGACATTGAGCATGAATGCGTAGCCGGAGTAGCCGGCCACCTCCGCGTGATCGCAGTCCACGCCCGCCGCCTTCAGGCAGCCCATCGCCGAGGCCACCCAGGTCAACCAAGCGAACTCGTACTCCACCTCCATGGGTACTCTCATAGCCTTCCTCTCCCTCCGGTCGGCGCGCCTCGTGGTCTTCGCGGCGAGGGACCCGCTCGGCAGCGCGCCCATGGACAGCGCGGCCGCGCCGATTCCCATCTTCTGCAGGAAGCTGCGCCTGGTGATTCGCTCCACTGGTCTCCGCCGATCCTTGGGCACTTGGATCCTGCCAATCAGTCGACGCTATATGTCAGTCCTCAGGTGGCTCCTGTGGCCACTGCCCGGCTGCCTGGGCCACCGCCTTCTGCCGTGCAGCTAGCAGCACGCCAGGGCTCGCTCGGCCACCGCGCGACGCCGTTGCGCGGTCGTACTGCTCGTGGCGGCGCGTCGGAGATACCGTTCCAACGCCGGCGCGGCGTATCGCAGCTCGGCGCGGGCCCCGGGAAGGTCGATTTCGGTGAGCGCGAGCACCGCGTAGTAGAACGGGATGTTCCGCCACCTGCCGGTGCCGAGGCGACGCGCCTTCATGTCCTTTACCCCCCGGGCGAGTCGGGCTTCCGCGTGGCTCAGGCCGCCAGCGGCGAGGTTGCGCCAGTAGGCACACGAACAGGTGCCACAGCAGTACATCCCCCAGGGGCGAGAGACCGTATCCGTGACACACGCCTCCATTCCTGCCTTCGCTCGCGCCAGCGCGACGCGCACTTCGGGCGTCCTCACATCGAGTAGCTCTAGCGCGCGGATTCCCTCCTCACCGAGTATGTGTCTGGTGGAGACACGAGAGGGAATGACCTCGCCCGTGAAGAGCCGCGCGTGCGCGAAGTCCTGTTGCGTGGGAGCGAACATGTCGGCATAGGAGCCGGGCAGCCCCTGCCGCTTGGCAATCCACGTAGCTGCCCGGACCCGCGCCGATCGGGAGATACGACGGCCAAGGAAGAGGTTCTCGTTCACGGCGTCCAGCGTGAGTGCAAGGCTGCCTTCGTCGACGAGTTGCATGTCTCGCCTCCAGGGACCCATTGGTTGTGAAGGTTCGATCTCAGCCCGCCATCGCCTGGCGCGCCTTCTCTAGGTGAGCAAGGGCCTGGGCGTCCTTCTCTTTCGCCTGCAGGACAAGGCCAGCAAGTCGCGCGCGCAGGTCCGGGTCGGCCAGCTGGAGCCGCCGGTCCTCCGGATGCCAGGTATAGGGCGCGATCTCTTCCGCGCTGGTAACAATGTCCGCCTCTTCCTGGTAGGCGA
>JALGXV010000366.1 GCA_029821885.1 Candidatus Hebobacteria bacterium | reverse complement strand
CCCTCCAGGCTCCTGTCAGCAGGAGACAGCAGTCGAATCCAGCGGGATCAGGATCGTGCGCGCCCAAGTGAGCGCATTCTAGCAGCAGCTCGGCGCGTGGTCAATCAGGCCCGGCGACCCTCAGGCGCAGGGCGCGATCCGATTGTGCGGCACGGCCATCGAAAACGGCGGGCCTTCCGGCCCGCCGTTGCATTCCCACCCTGTCCGGCTGAGGCGCTAGGCCACGGCCTGGACGCTCTTGACGTCGGGGACCTTCTCCTTGATGACGCGCTCGATTCCCATCTGAAGGGTCATCTGCGCCATGGGGCAGCCCTTGCACGCGCCTTGCAGGCGCACCTTCACGATACCATCCTCCGTCACCTCGACCAGCTCCACGTCGCCGCCATCACGCTGCAATGCCGGCCGCACCTCTTCCAAGGCCGCCTCGACTTTCTCCTTCATCCGCTTTCCTCCAGTCTCAGCTCGCCGCACGTCTGCACGGTTCATCGCAGGCCGGCTCTCTCGGACGGCCTCGATGTATAGTTACCTTACCCGATGGTATTGCACCGATCCTGCGCGAGCACCGCCCTCTTGTCCGGCCTCCGCGCCATCGCGGCTCGTACTATCCCTACTTGCCCGCCTCCAGCGGCTGGGACGCGCCGCTGGCGATGAATTGCCAGTGCCTGAAGATGTCCTGGGCCTCCGGCGTCTGCAGGAACGCCAGCAGCTTCTTGCCGTCCTCGGGGTTCTTCGCCTCCTTCAACACTGCGCCCTCGCAGCTAAAGGGCTGGTACAGCTCGGCCGCGACCTGTGCGGTCACCTTCAGCATCTTCGGCTGCGTGGGGGGCTCGCCCGGCTCGTGCACCTCCACGGCGCAGGGGTAGTAGCCGATGCTCGCCTGGGCCTGGCCCTGAGCGGCCGCGTCCTTGCTGTCGGCAGCGAAGCGGGCGAACAGCACCTTGCCCTCGACCTGCTCCCAGATGCCGACGTTCCTCAGCGCTTCGACGGCATGCTTCCCGACGGCGTTGAGCTCTGGGTCGGGAATGGTGATCGTCTTCACCTCAGTCTTGGCCAGGTCTTCGATGGTCTTCACACCCGCCGGGTTGCCGGCCGGCACCATGATGGCGAGGGAGTTCTCGGCGTATTTCACTCGCGTCCCCTCCATGATGAGCCCGGCCTCCTCGATTTGATCCGCCTCCAGATCGCCCATGGTGAGAAACACATCGGGGTGCGCCACGCCGTCGATGATCTTCTTCACGATCGGCACCATGTTCTCCGGCACCCATTCGACCTCGAGGCCGGGATTCTCCGCCTGGAAGAGCTCCAGCACCTGCGAGAACGGCCCGATCTGGCCGCAGGGCACCAGCACCTCGAGCGTGGTCTGGCCCGTTCCTGGCGCCTCCGATTCTTGCCCACAGCCACCCGCCGCTATGGCGACGCCGAGCGCGAGGGCGCCCAGCGCGAGCCACATTCTTGTCCCACTCACAATGACCTCCTCACGAGAGAATGCAGGAGTCCGCGCACGTCACTGGCGAGGTCCACACTTTCACAAGGACTCACCATGCAGTGTAGCGAAGCGTGCTGAAGGAGCTGTGAAGAAACCAAGTCGATTTCCCTGCTGATGATTCCTTCGCTGACCGGCGTCCATTTCCTCATCACCTACGGCTGCTCGGCCGAGTGCGCCCACTGCTTTGTCTGGGGGTCCCCGGATCGCACGGCCGCGATGACCGCCAATCAGGTCGACGGCTTCCTCGACGAGATCGCCGCGCTCGATCAGATCACCGACGTCTGCGCCGACGGCGGGGAGGCGTTCGAGGAATACGACGTGTTCCTGCACTTCCTCCGGCGGGCGACGGTGCTGGGCCTGTCGGCCTCCGCGCTGACCAACGCGTCGTGGGTCGAGTCGCGGGAGCAGGCCGCGGAGCGGATCGCCGAGCTGATGTCGGCCGGCCTTGGCAATCTTGGGATCAGCACCGACCAGTGGCACCAGGAGCACGTACCCGTGGAGCGCGTCGACCTGCTGCTGGAGGTGTGCGAGGAGGCCGGGCTGGGGACGGCGCGCATGGAGAGCACGCTGGAGGGCGTGATGTTCCGCGGCCGGGCGGCGGAGAAGCTCGCCGCCGACATGCCGACCCGGCCGCCGGAGAGCTTCACGGAATGCCCGCACGAATCGCTCGGCGCGCCCGGCCGCGTGCATCTCGACTGCCACGGCTTCCTCCATCTGTGCCAGGGCCTCACCCTCGGCCCCGGCCCGATGGCCGACGCCATCGCTCGCTTCGATCCCCAGACTCATCCCATCGTGCGGCCGCTGCTGGAGGGCGGCCCGCACGCGCTGGGCCGCCTCGCAGCCGAGCGCGGGTTCGAACTTGCGCCGGGCTACGTGGACGCCTGCCACCTCTGCTACCGGGCGAGGGAGTTCCTGCGCCCGGAGTTCCCCGACCTGCTCGCCCCAGACGAGATGTACGGCCCCTAAGGGCGCTCCCCCAAGAGCGCAGGAACATCTCGCCCATCCTCGTAGTCTAACCACCAAGCGCCGCCCCAATGCGGCTCGCGGCCGGCGCTCAAACGCCGTTCCAAGGAGGCAGCGGCCATGTCCACGCCACCCGAAGGAAGGCGGAAGCAGTGGAGTCGGCTGTATTGGCTCTTGGCAGCCCTGCTGGGGGTCCTGGTCCTGGCGATGATCCTCTCCGCGTTCGGGCGCACCCGGAAGGCCCAGTTCGTCCCCGGCGTCGGCATCATCGAGACGGCCGCGTACCCGGCAGCAGAGCAGGACGCATCCCTTAGGGCCGGCGGCGGCTTCGGCGGGGGAGGACGCGGCCGAGGCGGGCCTGCTGGCATCCCAGCACTGGCCCC
>JALGXV010000365.1 GCA_029821885.1 Candidatus Hebobacteria bacterium | reverse complement strand
GGCGTACCAGTGGAAGGGGAACGTCGATAACGGCGAGCGCCGGACGCTCGAATTCCACGTGACCGGCCTGACGCCGGGCAGACACACCATCGTCTTCTCCGCAGACGAGACGCCAATCATCTGGTGGGTGAAGGTGCACGACCTGGCGAGGACCGAAGTGCCCTGACACGCCACGCCACGCACTGAGCGTGGTTCCTTCGAGTCATCATGTGGATTTGCAGCAATCTGGGGGGATTCCCGGCCGGATAGTTGGGGGGACCGCCTTCATACCAAGTGTGCGACTTCTGCCTTGAACCCCTTGACGTTGTTCTCCTTCAGCAGTTGGTAGAACCGCTGGGAGATGAGGGTGACGGGTGTCGGCACCAATAGCCCCACGCGCCGCCCGACTAGATCCGCCGTTGCGGCTGCATCGCTCCCGTCCCATTCGTTGCGGTCGATGTAGACTTCGGACAGCAGGTTCAGTCCGCTCACATGTCCCATCGGGCAACGGAACTCCCCTTCCTCATCGAGGTCGAAGGGATCGACGCCGAACACGGTAGGAGACATCATCCTGCCCGCGCTCCCAACGACGGCGAACTGCTGCCAGAGAGGTGTGATATCGGCATCGCTGCCGCACCCGCGCACCGGCAGGAGCTTCACCCCAGTAATGCGCGCCTGTCGCATCAAGTCGGCCGCCGTTCGGGATACGATGATCTCATCGGCGATCGTCCGGGCGATGCCTGTGCGCTTGGCCTGAGGTATGCTGGGAGACTCCTGGAAGACCCGGCGTAGACGAACGTGCAGGTCCGACTTCTGAATACGTCCAGCTCCACACCGCGGGCAGGATGCAGACTCATCATAGACCGTGCCGCACTCCTCACCAGCCGGTTCGAAGTCCCTGGGGATCAGCAGGCGCAACAGCTCTGCGCTGATCAGCTCTCTCTGAGTATAGCGTCGCACGTACCAGGCGTTGTATACAGGCTCATGGTCCGTACCTCGTAGAGCACATATGGCCTCCCGTACCTGGTCCCAGACGGGACTGTCCTTGGGGTAGTAGAGACGACGTGGTTCGTCGTCCTCTCGGTACGCGTCGCCTTCCAGCTCCCGGTGCATCTCGCGGTCAGCTTCACTATAGAGAGAGACCCCCACGCCGGCAGGCAGCTGACGCATGAACAGCAGATCGCCTACTCGCATGTCTATCCACTCACGCATGGTGCTTCCTTTGGCGGTGGGTATTTCAGTCTGTGCTTCGTTGCTTGGGCAGCCTGCCGCCGAAGTCCCCCTTCTGTCATCCCCCTGCTCCTGGCTGCGGTGCCCGCAGCCAGGAGGTATCGAGATCCGGCTCCCGATCATACCGCGACTGACCTCCTCCTGGGAAGCATTTGCCTAGGTCGTGTGTCGCGGGTTCCCGCGCCCCTCCCCACCGGGACCCTACTCGATGAGGCGCCGATCTCGACCTCACCCCCCCAGAGGCGCTTGCACCTGCACTGGCGCACGCCATCCCTCCGCATTCAATGCCGCCAGAAGGGGAGTGGCTGGGCGGAACGAAAGTTGCCGCAGCGGCGAGTAGCCCGGTCCTGCTGAAGCCCCGCACTTCCAGGCGCGGGTACTGCCAATAGCTACGGAGGTCGGAGTGTGACTGCTGAGGTGTTCGACTGGGAAAACCCGGAGATGATCGGAGAGAACAAGGAGCCCCCTCACTGCACCCTCATGCCATATACCGATAGGCAGACGGCGGTGCAGGGCACGCGGGAGGCTTCGCCGTTCCACCTTTCGCTGAACGGCAAGTGGAAGTTCCATTGGGTAGATAAGCCGGCCGATCGCCCGACTGAGTTCCACAAGCCCGACTACGACGACAGCGATTGGGTCGAGATCCCCGTGCCCTCCAACTGGCAGCTCCAGGGCTTCGGCATCCCTATCTACACCAACACTCAGTATCCCTTCAGCCCGGTTGACCCCGATCCGCCCCATATCCCGCACGACCACAACCCGGTGGGGTCCTACCGCACGCGGTTCACCGCGCCGCCGGAGTGGAAGGGCCGCCAGGTCTTCATCCACTTCGATGGCGTGAAGAGCGCCTTCTATCTCTGGATCAACGGCCAGAAGGTCGGCTACAGCCAGGGCAGCATGACGCCGGCCGAGTTCGATATTACGCCGTTCCTCCAGCAGGGCGAGAACGTCCTGGCGGCCGAGGTCTACCGCTGGTGTGACGGCAGCTACCTCGAAGATCAGGACACCTGGAGGCTGAGCGGGATCTACCGCGACGCCTATCTCTTCTCCACGCCGTCGGTCCATCTGAGGGACTTCTTCGTGCGGTGCGAGTTCGACGACCAGTTCCACGACGCGGCGCTCAAGGTCACTGCGAAGCTCCGCAGCTATGGCGGCAAGGGCGGGGGCGCCCACAGTGTCGAGGTCTCGCTGCTCGACGCGGAGGGGAACGTGGTCGGCGCGGATCCCATGGCGTCCGGCAGTACAGAATCGGTGCCAGCAGGCGAAGACTGCCTCATCGAGGTCGAGGCCAGGGTGCCGGTGCCCCGCAAGTGGTCGGCCGAGGACCCATACCTCTACCAGGTGCTGCTGACGCTGAAGGATGGCGAAGGGAACATCATGGAGGTCGAGCGATGCAGCTTCGGCTTTCGCCAGGTGGAGATCGAGCGCGGGCAGCTGCTGGTCAACGGCGTGCCGGTCCTGCTCAAGGGAGTCGACCGGCACGAGCACGACCCCGACCATGGGCAGGCAATTCCCTACAGCCGAATGGTGCAAGACATCGAGCTGCTGAAGCAGAGCAACATCAACGCAGTGCGGACAAGCCACTACCCGGACGATCCGAAGTGGTACGACCTCTGCGATCGCTACG
>JALGXV010000364.1 GCA_029821885.1 Candidatus Hebobacteria bacterium | reverse complement strand
AGGACCCCATCGAGTTCGTCCACGAGCCCAAGGTCGCCCTCATCAACCAGCGGGAGCTCGGGCGCGACACCCGCAGCTTCCAGAACGCGCTCAAGTACGTGCTGCGGCAGGACCCGGACGTGATCCTCGTGGGCGAGATGCGCGACCTCGATACTATTCAGCTCGCCATCCGCGCCGCCGAGACGGGACACCTCGTCATCGGGACACTGCACACCACGGACGCGGCGCAGACCGTGGACCGCGCGATCGACATCTTCCCGACCCACCAGCAGCAGCAGATCCGCATGCAGCTTTCGGTCAACCTGCTGGGCGTCATCTCGCAGATCCTCGTGCGACGCGCCGACGGCCGAGGCCGGGTGGCCGCCTTCGAGACGCTGACCGCGATCTCGTCCGTGCGGAACTCGATTCGAGAGCGCAAGACCCACCAGATCTCCTCCGTCATCCAGACCGGCACCCAGCACGGCATGATGACGCTCGACCAGTCGCTGGCCCAGCTCGCCCGCTCCGGCGTCATCGCCTTCGAAGAGGGCGAGGGCAAGGCGAAGGACCGATCCGAGTACCGCCAGCTCGTCGAGACCGGCGAGGTCGTCGGGGTAGAAGTGTGATGTGGCGCCGCTAGCGGCGACCGCCGGGCTGCACGCTCGGCGCCTTCATGACCGGAGGGCCTGCGGCGATGTTGCACGCGGGCCCCATTTGTTTGGCCACGCCCCAAGAGCATACGCGCCACAAGAGGAGGCCTATGCGGGAGACAGAACGAGTTCGGTGAGACCGCGTGGGCACGCGCTTGCCACCCGCGGATACGTGTCTGTGAACGATCCGGACGAGAGCAATACACCGCAGGATCGGAACAAGGAGGCCTTCGAGATATGGGCGCCGTGATGGAAGTCACCGACGATACCTTCGAGCAGGAAGTACTCAAGTCTGAGTCACCAGTCTTGGTCGACTTCTGGGCCCCCGGCTGCCCGCCGTGCGCCGCCATCGCGCCGGTGCTGGAGAAGCTGGCCGGCGAGCTGTCCGAGAAGGCCAAGTTCGTGAAGGTGAACGCCGCGCAGGAGCGCGCCACCGCCACCAAGTACGCCATCCAGGCTGTGCCCACCCTCTTCATCTTCAAGGGGGGCGAGGTGGCCGACAGCCTGATCGGGTTCCAGTCCGAGCAGGAGCTCCGCAGTCGGATAGCGGCTGCCGGGGACGGCTCCTAGCGGCTGGCGCGCACACCACTTCGAGCTGGGGGCAGACGGGAGGTGTCTTCGCCACAGGATCAGGCACCCGCCATGGGCGCCGGTAGCGGCCCGCCCGCGATTTGGGATCTGGCGATCATCGGGGCCGGTGCCGCCGGCCTCACCTGTGCCATCTACGCCGGGCGCGGCCGCCTCCGCACGGTCGTGCTCGAGAAGATGATGCCCGGCGGCCAGGTGGCCCTCAACGACCTCATCGAGAACTACCCCGGCTTCGCCGACGGCATCTCCGGCCTCGAGCTCGCCCAGGAGATGGCCAAGCAGGCCGCCCGCTTCGGGGCCGAGATCCAGACGGCGGAAGTGCACAGCATCGAGATCGAGCGTCCGTTCCGCATCCTCACCTCCGGTGAGGCCTACCAGGCCAAGGCGGTGCTCATCGCCACCGGCTGCTCGCCGCGCCGGCTGGGTGTGCCGGGCGAGAAGGAGTACTACACCCGAGGCGTCAGCTACTGCGCCACCTGCGACGGCCCGCTCTTCGCGGGCAAGTCCCTGCTCATCGTCGGCGGCGGCAACACCGCCATCGACGACGCTCTCTACCTGGCCAACCTCGCGGCCGACGTCACCGTGGTCCATCGCCGCGATAAGCTCCGGGCCGACCTCATCCTCCAGGAGCGCGCCTTCGCCAACCCCAAGATCGACTTCCTGTGGAGCCATGTCGTCACCGAGATCAAGGGGAACGAGTCGGCGGAGGCCGTGACCGTTCGCCACGTCGAGACGGGGGAGGCGCAGGAGGTCGCCACCGGCGGCGTCTTCATCGCCATCGGCGAGATTCCCCAGACGGGCTTCCTCCCCGAGCAGGTGCACAAGGACGACAGCGGCTACGTTCTCGCCAAGGATACCTTCGAAACCACGGTGCCCGGCATCTTCGTCGCGGGCGATGTTCGCGCCGGCGCCTATCGGCAGATCGCGGCCGCGGTGGGCGAGGGCGTGATGGCCTACCGCAACATCTGGAACTACCTCGAAGTGCAGAAGTAGCGGCCGGCGCCTTCCCCGCGGTCCGGCTTCCCTTCCCCGCTGCGCTCACCTGTTTGACTAGGCCACGGCCAAGTGCTACCATGTGCCGGAAGCTGCGCGGCCGCGGCGCGGCCGGCACACAACTCAGGCAATGGGAGGGGGTCTGCTATGGGACCCGAGGCAACCTTCGTCTTTGGCGCCGCAATCCTCATCTTCGTGCTGGTCATTCTCGCCTCCGCGATCCGCATCGTGCCCGAATACCAGCGATTGGTCGTGCTGCGTCTGGGGCGGGCGCTCGGCGCGAAGGGGCCGGGGCTGATCATCCTGATCCCGGTGGTCGATCGCGGCATCAAGGTCGACCTGCGGGAGATCTTCTTCGACGTCCATCCCCAGGCGGCGATCACGAAGGACAACGCGCCCATCTCCGTCGACTTCTACATCTACATGAAGGTGGTCGATCCGATGTCGAGCGTGCTGCAGGTGCAGGATTTCTTCGGCGCCTCCCAGGGCATCGCCATCACCACCCTACGAGCGGTCGTGGGCGAGATGATGCTCGACGACTGCCTGGCGAAGCGGGAGCAGATCAACGAGGCGCTCCGCATCAAGCTCGACGAGGTGACCAATCGCTGGGGTATCAAGGTCACCGCGGTCGAG
>JALGXV010000363.1 GCA_029821885.1 Candidatus Hebobacteria bacterium | reverse complement strand
CGGAGCGTCCGGCCGTCAACCGATCCGCTCTGCTGACCGAGCTTGACGATCACACGGGAATGTGATGTGTCGTTGCCGGGCCTCTCGCAGGTCTGCTGCCCAAAGGACGGGGAGTTGCGCCTATTCGGAGACGGCCTAGCCGGTGATGCCGACAACCGCGAGCTGGAGGCCCCCCATCTGCCACATCCGACGCCTGGCCCGGCCGTGTCCGTGTGATCGGACAGGACCGCGGCACCATCGACGAGGGTCCTTCCGCTCGCCGGTCGCCCCTCGCCTCGGATCGCTCCGGACGCCGCGGACGCGTCCTCCGCCAACCTGGCCCTCAATCCCGTGCGTTCTGCCGACGGCCGGCGTCCTCGCGTCGAAGCGGTTACCGCTGCGCGGCCCCTTGCAGCCTTCTCGCTCGCTCGAACTTGTACCGGATCGCGTAGCTGCCAGGGCTGAGGGCCAGGGCAGCACGATACTCGTCAAGGCCGCGGCCCAGCTGGCCTGCTTTGAGGTACGCGTCCCCCAGTAGCTCGTGTGCGGCCACGTTCCGCGGATCGCGCCCGACTGCGGCCCGATATCGCCTCATGTCAGCCGCCAGGAAACTGCGACGAGACTCGCGGGCAGTCACTCGTACCAGGATCTCGACCCCTGCCCACACCGCAAGAGGCAGCGCCAGCAGCAGGCCGAGCTGCATCCCCTCAAACTCGCTCAGCCAGTTCGCTGCTGCGAACTCTCCGAGCACGATGCCGAGACAGAGCACGAAGGCTTCCGCGCCCGATATCGCCCCGCCGAGCCACGCGAACACCACCCGCCACCCGACGGCAATCGCCACGGCGATGAGTAGTCCGACCTTCCACGCCTCCGCCAGGTCGGCTCTCGCTCGGCCAACTGCGCGGTAGACAAGCTCGTACAGTCGTAGTGGGTCGTTCATCCCGCATCGGTCAGGCCCGGCAGCTTCACGAGGAAGGCGTTCCCGCCCGGCCTAGGCTCATACCAGGCCGACCCTCCCATGGCCTCGACTGCCATCTCACAGTAACGCAGCTCCGGCCTTGCCGCGCTGTCCGCGGCCTCGCTCAGGGCAGCGGCACGGTCCAACAGCGGCTGCTCAGTGTTAGCGACGGAGAAGAGGATCGTCCCCTTCTCCTCGCCTTCTGATGCCTGCAGTTCCACCTTCCCGCTGGGCCGAGTGAGTCCGATGACGTGGCTCAACAAGAAGGACAGCACCCTCAGCATATGGTCAGATGTGGTGCATGCCGGCGGTATGTCGTCCGACACGCGCGCGCTAAGTGTCACTCCACGCTGCTGAGCCAATGGCCGGTGTGCCTCCACCGCCTCGCGTGCCAACTCCCCCGGCGACAAACTACGGCACCGCTTCGGTTCACCAGCACTGCCTTCCACTACGGCCACAAGGCCTTCGATCATGTCCAGCAGGACTCCGCCTCGAGCGGCCACATCCCCCAGCAGGTCCCGAAGCTCCGCGCCGACAGCCGGACGCTCACCCGCCTCCACGGCCTTCACCTCCGCCAGTAACGAAACCAGAGGAGGGCGAAGATCCTGAGCCAACACACCGACGACAGCATCGTGTAGTGCACGCCGTTGGGCGTCCTGTTCCGCCTGCCGCCGGACAGCACGCAAGGCAACGAGGGCGATCACAAGAGTCAAGCAGACCTCCACTGCCAGCGACGTTACGTGGTAAGCGGCCATGGGGATGTCCATCAGCCACACGTGTTTGGCGCCCTCCCACAGGGCGAAGACGACAAACACCACGGTGATTAGATAGGTCATGCGTCGCGCGTGTGTCACCGTCGCCTCCACGAGCTGCTCCCACTAGCGAAGTCATCTGTAGTGATTAC
Organism: Candidatus Hebobacteria bacterium; assembly: GCA_029821885.1. Classification (GTDB taxonomy): domain Bacteria; phylum Armatimonadota; class Hebobacteria; order Hebobacterales; family Hebobacteraceae; genus Hebobacterum. The sequence goes on along the minus strand of JALGXV010000363.1, from coordinate 1,460 downwards.
TTTGCCGTAGAACCGTTCCAGCCTTGCTCTGACGGACTCTCTGCTGCATCGTGGGCACTCGATTTCGCTGGAGGATGGACCCACGGGTCCTTGTCGGGGGCCGCTCAAACCACTGCGAGGTAGACAGAGCCCTAGGTAGAGTGCCACACAGCTGTTTGTCGCGTCGAAGCGCGAGTTACAGGCCCACACAGAGCGTCTTGTCTGCCGGTCTCAGACCGCCTGACAACGACCGGCGGCTTCACAGGCGGTTGACAAGGATACATGGCTTCCATGAACAGCAGCTGGTTCAGAGCCTGCCAGACCGCAAAGACGAGGAAGGCTATGCCCACAATCAGCACGGCAGGGCCGGACCACGCGCGACGAAGGGCTGAACGTTCCATGTGCGACACGCCGAGAGCCAGCTCTAATCGTTGGATTCTCACTCAAGAGTTGGCTGCCTTGTGCGAGGCAGTGGCCCCCTGTCCCTCGACGGTGACAGGAGGCGTCCCTGAGGACAGGTGAGTGTGGGCAAGTTGAGGAAGCAAGCTGGCGCGTATTGGGCAGCAACACAACTGGGCAGCAACACACTGGAGGTGAATGAGCAATGCCTCGAGTTCGCATGTGCCTTATGATCGCCGGAGTCCTGTGCTGTGCTCTGCTGCCGGTGTGCATGAGCGACGCACAGATGACGCACCACGAGCACGCTGGTCATGGGATGGAGGTTACGCCCGCGGGCGATGAGGCGATGGCCGAGCATGGGGAGATGGGACACGGAGATATGGGGCATGGGGACATGCCGATGCCCACCGCCGCCGGCTGGCGAGATCCCGAGATGCCGCTGTCGCCCCTTCCCTCGACTCTCGGGAGGCAGATGGGTCAGGTCGACACCATCGGGATTCGAGCAACACCTCGCCACCGGCGACCCCCCCGATGACAGCATCATCCCCGAGCTCAATCGCTTTGTCGGCGCGGCCCACGCCCACTACTTCGCCAAGAAGGTGCGCATCTGGGGATTCAACGGAAGCTCGCCTGGGCCCACCATCGAATGCTATGAGGGCGATCGCATTCGGGTGATTCTCAAGAACGAACTCCCTGAGCCGACCTCCATACACTGGCACGGTCTTGAGATTCCCAATGAGCAGGATGGTGCGGCGGGCCACACGCAGCCGGCCGTGATGCCGGGGGAGAGCTTCGTATACGAGTTCACGCTCTACCAGACGGGGACGTTCCTCTACCATTCTGGCTTCAACATGATGAAGCAGGACCATATGGGCCTGGCGGGATTCGTCGTCGTGCATCCGAAGGAATACGCCCAACCCATCGACAGGGACTTCGCCATCATGCTTCAGGAGTGGGCCTTCCTGCCGGGAAACCCGTACCTTGACCTAGTGACCATGGAGTTCAACTGGTTCACCTTCAACGGCAAGAGCGCCCCCGACATCCCCGTCCTCACGGTCAACCAGGGGGAGCGCGTGCGGATC
>JALGXV010000085.1 GCA_029821885.1 Candidatus Hebobacteria bacterium | reverse complement strand
GACCAGATTGCACTGAAGCTCCTCGATCTGGTGAAGTTCGAGATTCCCGACAGCCTGGTCAAGGATGAGCTTGCCATGAATGGCCTGGACGAGGTCGCGACGGCGAGCCCGGAATGGCAGGCGGCCGGCGACCGAGTCAGACTGACGCTGATCCTCAAACAGATCGCACGGCGGGAAGGCATCGAGGTGGACGAGCAAGATGTCAGCGATCGCATTGCTGAGAAAGCCAAGGAGTTCGGGACGACGACGAAGTCGCTGCGGGCCGAGCTTGAGAAGGGAGGTGGCATACAGCGGCTCAGGGATATGCTTCTGGCGGAGAGCACACTTGAATACGTGCTCGCGAATCACACATAAGGAGAATGACGCTATGGACGATAGCGGTAGACTGAGACGCACGGCCGGGGCCTGGGCGGCGGTCGGTGGGCTGCTCGCCACCGGTGCCATTACGTGCGCGACGCCGCAGAAGGCCGAGGCACAGGAGCCCGAGAAGCCCAACATCGTGCTCGTCTTCATGGACAACTTCGGCTGGGGGGAGCCGGGGTTCAACGGAGGGGGGATCATCCGGGGTGCAGCCACGCCGCGGCTCGACAAGCTGGCGGCGGAAGGACTTCGGCTCACGAACTTCAATGTCGAGGCCCAGTGCACTCCCTCCCGCTCTGCGCTGATGACCGGCCGCTACGCCATCCGAAGCGGCAATGGCACGGCCCCCCTGGGCGGAGGTGTGCACGGCCTGGTCCAGTGGGAAGTCACCATGGCCGAGATGCTCTCGGAGGTCGGGTACGCCACGGGTATGTTCGGGAAGTGGCATCTCGGCCGCACGGAGGGCAGATTCCCAACCGACCAGGGCTTCGATGAATGGTATGGGATACCGAGTTCCACCGACGAATCGGCCTTCACCCAGCTGGACGGCTTCGCCGAGAGCGGGCTGGAGGAGACCTACGTCATGGAGGGGCGCAGAGGTCAGCAGCCGAGGAAGGTGCGGCCCTATCGACTCGACTACCGACCGCTCATAGACGGTGACCTCACCGACAAGGCCATCGACTTCATGGAGCGTCAGTCCAGGAGCGGCAAGCCGTTTTTCGTCTTCCTGCCCTATACGGCGACCCACTACCCGACCCGCCCGCATCCGGACTTCGTCGGGAGTACGGGGAACGGCCGCTGGGCCGATATGCTGCACCAGATCGACGCGTACAACGGGCGGCTGTTGGACGCGATCGATGACCTCGGGATTCGCGACAATACCATCTTCATCTTCACGGCCGACAACGGTCCGGAGGCCGTGCCCCATGGAAACAACGCCGCGACAGTCGAGACGGCCAGTCAGGGGTGTGCCGGCCCCTGGCGCGGCACTCTGTTCACGGGCTGTGAGGGGAGCCTGAGAGTTCCCTTCGCCATTCGTTGGCCGGGCAGAATCCCCGCGGGCACGTCCAGCAACGAGATCGTGCATGAGATGGACCTCTTCCCCACCCTCGCTCGCATCGCCGGCGGAAGGGTGCCGGACGACCGCGTCATCGATGGGGTCGATCAGACCGACTTCTTCCTCGGCCGACAGAAGAAGTCCAACCGTGAGGGCGTTATCGTCTACATGGGCGACGACATCTACGGCGTCAAGTGGCGCAACTGGAAGTTGGCCTTCAAGGAACAGGAAACGGTCTTCAGCGGGACAGTCTCCTATGGCACGATGCGCGTCTACAACCTTCTCAACGACCCGGGGGAGAGAGAGAACGTGCTCTTCCCCAATACCTGGGTCCCCAAGGTTGCGCTAGTCCAGCTCGGGGAGCACATCGCCTCGCTGCAGGCCGACCCGCCGATCAAACCGGGGACGCTGGATCCGTACGTGCCGCCCAGCAACTGATGGTCATGCAGACGAGGACCTAACCTGGCCCTGCTACCGTTGACTGTCATACGAAACGGGTGAAGCGGCACCGGCGGGCGCCGCTTCACCCTCGACCCCGCCATCGCGGGGCTGGATAACCTGACGGTATTGGGGGCACCCACTACCCCCGAACACTAAACGGCACGGCCTCCGCCCCATGGGCGGCGGGTCGGCCACATGGAGACTGCCATGGCAGCTGACAAGCTGGACACGACACTCAGCATTTCGTCTCTGGCGCACGCCTTAACGATGGCATTCGTAGCCTGTGCTCTCATCTGCATCTGGACGGGGACGGCCTTCGCCATCCCTCAGACAGAGCCCGGGGCCTACGCCAACCTCCCCGTCGGGCTCAACTACCTGGAGGTGACCTACTCCGACACGGATGGCAACGTCTCATTCGACACCGACCTCCCGATTGAGGGGCTGGAGGGGTCGGTCTCCGCCTGGACGCTGCGCTATCTGAAGTACTTCGAGGCCGGTGGCCAGGTGGGTCGGTACGGACTGATGCTGCCCTGGGCGCGGGTGTCTGGCAGCATCCGTGGCACACCGATCTCAGGATCGAACGACGGCTTCGCCGATCCCATCCTCTACGTTACCCGCTCATTCAGGGGGGCGCCGGCCCTCGACCTCGAGGGCTTCATGGGGTACCAGCAGGATACCATAGTGGCCGGAGCGCTCATGGTCCAGATGTCGCTGGGGCAGTACGACAGCGATCGCGTCCTTAACGTCGGCACGAACCGGTGGGTGTTCAAGCCCGAGGTGGCTGTCTCAAGGGCCCGGGGGCCGTGGACCTATGAGCTGTACGGGAACGTTCAGCTGTTCACCGACAACGACGACTACCTGGGGAATCTGACGCTGGAACAGGATGTGATTTGGGGCTTGGAGGGGCACTTGATCCGTGACTTGAAAGAGGGGCGCTGGGCTTCACTGGATCTACTCTACGCCAACGGCGGGGAGACCTCCATCGACGGCCTGGACCAGGGCGATGGCCAGAGCGACTGGTACATCGGGGCGAATGTTGTCATCCCAGTCAGCATGCAAGACACGCTCGGACTCGTCTATCTCACGGACCTTTCTACGAATGGCGGCCCCGAGTTCGATAGCTTCACATTCTTCTACATTCGCGCGTGGTAGAACGGTGTGAACCGGAGAGCAGTAAACCGGGTCTGCCTTCCGAATCCAGCGACTGCACGGCGCCGCCCTGACGTCCCGGTGAGTATTTGCGGACTACACCAACGAGAAGGGAGGAATTGAGGATGAGAGCGATGGGAAGAGGGCCAAGAGTGGCCACCATCTTCGCGCTGCTGCTGACGGTGTTGGTGGCAGCGACTATGACCGCCGTCGCCGCCGAAGAAGCGACGCCTCAGGAAGCGGCGCCTGAAGAAGCTGCCGCGACAGATCAGGCGGCTGCCGACACGTCGGAGGACAAGACCGGCACGAACCCCGTCAACTTCCAGAACGAGCTACGACTCTACAACGTGTTCACGTCGCTGCCCGGCGGTAGCTACCAGAACCTCAGCGTGTTTCGCTATGTGATGCCCTTCAACAATCGGACTATGAACATCCGCTTGGACGTCCCCCTCGTCACGACGGATGTCACAGGCGACACCGAGTTCGGCTTTGGCGACCTCAACCTTCGGTGGCTGTGGACGGCGAAGCAGGCTCGGACGCACGCTGTCGCCGTCGGGATCGAGAGCTGGTGGGATACGGCAACCGGCGACGCGCTGGGTTCTGGCAAGAACGCCCTGGCTCCGGTGGTCTTCTACGTGATGTTCCTCAACAAGCAGACCCTCTTTGCACCCGCCTACCAGTACAAGTTCGACATCGGCGGATCGGACGACCGCCCCGACATCAGCCAGACGTTCATCGACTTCTACTACGTCTACCTGCCAAAGCCGGGTCAGTGGATCATCGTCGATCCCACCATCATCGTCGATCACGAGACGAGCACGACCTCAATGCAGGTCGAGGTGGAGCTGGGGCGGATGATGAGCCCGGGCATGAGTGCGTACCTCCGACCGGGATTCCCGATCGGTGGGAATCAGTTGATCGACTGGAACCTCGAGGTCGGAGTGAAGAGCGTGTTCTGAGGAAGGGAGCGGTTCGCGCCGCGAGCCGCGCCCTGCGAGACAGCAGCAAGAAAGGGAACGCGAGATGAAAACAATGAGAGCAAAGCCCTTCCTGGGATGGGGACTGCTGGCGCTGATTGCCATCGTCGCCGCGACTGGATCGGTATTGATCGCCAGCGCGCAGGAGCAGGCCGCGCCCACCACGATCTCGGCCGAGGGCGGCATCGACCCTGATGAAGTGGTTGTTTCGCCGTGAAACCGCCCTAGCCTTGCTCTGAGGAGCTGTCTGCTGTATCGTGGGCGCTCCATTTCCCCGGAGGATGAACCCACGTGGAGGCAGCTGGGACTTCTGTTTGTCTGGTGATGCAGGCCGTGCTCCTGAGTGCCCGCTGGGCGGGGCGGACGCGACGACTGGGCCTGGAGCAACCGGCCACTGCTGCGGTACTATGGGGCCCCGACCCACGCACGTAGTCTGTCAGTGATCGTGCAGCACGCGACTCGAGGGCACATCTACGGGAGGGCAACAGAATGAAGAGAAGGGGAACCAGCTTGCTGTGGCCGCTGCTGGCCGCGGCGTTGCTGTCGGCCTTGGCTGTCGGCACGGGCCTGGCGGAGATCAAGGTCAGCGGATACACACAAGCGCGGTACAACCTCTTCGACGACTCGATGTACAAGGAAGACGAGTTTGATCTGCGTCGCGTTCGACTGAAAGTCAAGGGACCGATCAACGATCAAGGAACTGTAGCCACGCTTCAAGTCGAGTTCAGTGGGCTGGACGACCACCCGGCCGCGGAGCAGGAGGTGGTCCTGAGGGACGCACGTGTTGACCATCCCCTCGGAGAGAGTTGGCGTGCACGCGTCGGGCTTGCCCAGATGCCCTTCGGATTCGAGGTGCCCTATTCCAGCTCGAACCGACTGCCGCTCGAGAGATCTCGAGTCGCGCGTGTCCTATTCCCGAGCGAGACAGATACTGGCTTCTACGTTACCCGTACGTCTCACGGGGGTGGCGATCCCGAGCTGGTGTTGGGATACGGCAACGGCATAGAGGCCTGGGACGATGAGAAGCAGCGGGCCGCCCTGGTCCGCCTGCAGTGGCCGCTGCCCAGCGACGGCGTCGCCGGGCTCAGCTACATGGACGCCTCTCGCACGCGGGACGGAACAGACTACGATCAGGACGTCCTCGGCGCGCACCTTCGATGGCAGTGGGAGAGCGGCTTCGCCTTCCAGGCCGAGTACTACGACGGCGAGTTTCTCGGGGCCGACGTCTACGGGTGGTACGGTCAGGTGGAATACGCGGTTCCCCAGAGCAGATGGGCTGGCTACTACCGATATGACGTATACGACGATGGGAGGGCGACTCCCGACGACTTCGATCGCAGCACTCTCGGTGCCGCCTATGAGCTCGACGCGAAGCAGCGTCTGACCCTTCAAGTGGAGAGCCTAGACAACGAGTTGGGCGTGAGCGCCACCAACTACGGGTTCCAGTGGCAGTTCAAGTACTGACAGGCGAGTGCCTCTCACGCAAGGCATTCCCCTAGTCGAGCACCCGTGAGGCCACCGCGAGGGTGGCCTCGACACGGCCGGGTTTCTGGACACCACATCTCGCTGCTGGGGGCCGCCGAGGCCAGCGTATCGCCAACCTCCGCCATCTCCCTAGACGAGCCGTCCCACTCATCCCCTCCGGATCAGCCTGAGTCTACCTGATGGTTGATCCGGCAGACAGCACTTGTATCAGCAACCGGACAAGCAGGCGGCATCCCCTGGAGGAACGCATGTGCTCACGGCGGACTCAGGCGTAGTTCGGAATCAGTATGCCAAGCAGAGAAAGGCGGGAAAGAGAATGTCACACGTTCAATTAGCTCGGACCATGAAGACGACGTTCGTTCTATGTCTGGCCCTGGCGATGGCCACGTCGGCCCTCGCCCAGCTGCCGGCCCCGACGGAGGAAGCGGAAGGCGCCTTCCCCGCGCAGGAGCACTACTCGCCCTACGCGGGACGCGACTTCCCCACACAGGTGTTCTGGGGCGACACCCATCTGCACACCGGAATGTCGATGGACGCCGGGTCCTTCGGGTGCAGACTCAATCCCGATGACGCGCATCGCTTCGCGCGCGGCGAGGAGGTCACCTCGTCGGGCGGCCTGAAGGTCAGATTGTCGCGCCCACTGGACTTCCTCGTCGTCGCGGACCACTCGGACAACATGGGGTTCTTCCCCCGTTTGTATGCGGGTGAGCAGGCGATGCTTGCCGACCCCACCGGCCGGCGATGGTACGACATGCTCCAGGAGGGTGGTCAGCAGGGCGTTGCCGTGGCGGTCGAAGTCATCCAATCGGTCACGAACAACACCTTCCCCGAGGCACTGGCGTCCCTCCCCGGGAGCGATGCCTACCGTTCGGCCTGGGAGACGACGATCAACGCGGCGGAGAAGTACAACGATCCCTGCCACTACACCGCGTTCATCGGCTACGAGTGGACCTCGACCGAGAAGGGCGCCAACCGGCACCGTGTCGTCATCTACCGTGACGGCGGCCTGAAGGCGAGCATGATGGTGCCCTACACGGCGCTGCCGCCCCTCGGTAGCCCGGACCCGCGCGACCTGTGGAAGTGGTTGCAGAGCTACGAGGAGAAGACTGGCGGACGGATCCTGGCGATCGCTCACAACGGCAACATGAGCAACGGCGTTCTCTTCCCGATTGTCGATACATTCACCGGGAAGCCGTTTGACCGCGCCTGGGCGGAGACCCGCATCAAATGGGAGCCCATCTACGAGATCACGCAGATCAAGGGCGACGGCGAGACCCACCCGTTCCTGTCGCCGAACGACGAGTTCGCCGACTATGAGACCTGGGACCAAGGCAACCTCGACCTGAGCGAGCTCAAGACCGACGAGATGCTCCAGTACGAGTACGGTCGCTCGGCGTTGGGGGTCGGCATGCAGCTCGCGCGGGAGTTGGAGGTGAACCCGTACAAGTTCGGCTTCATCGGCTCGACCGACAGCCACACCGCCCTCGCGACTGCTGAGGAGGAGAACTTCTTCGGCAAGCACTCCGGCTCGGAGCCGAGCCCCGAACGCGTAGAACATCCGATGGCCAAGGTCGGTGATCTCGAGTACGCCGGCTGGTCGATGACAGCCTCCGGCCTCGCGGCGGTGTGGGCTCGCGAGAACACCCGCGAGGCGCTTTTCGACGCCATGCTGAGGAAAGAGACGTACGCGACAACTGGTCCCCGCATGATGGTGCGCTTCTTCGGCGGATGGGACTTCACCGCGGTGGATGCGCAGACCCGTCTCCCTGGCAACGTCGGCTACGAGAAGGGCGTGCCCATGGGCGGCGATCTGCCGAAGGGCCCAGGCGGCAAGGCCCCGAGCTTCCTGGTGGGGGCCTTGCGGGATCCGCTTTCCGGCAACCTCGACCGCATCCAGATCATCAAGGTCTGGGTCGACAAGGCCGGCGAGCGCCACGAGAAGGTGTTCGACGTCGTTTGGTCCGGAGATCGCACACCCGGCCCCGACGGCAAACTCCCGCCGGTGGGCAACACCGTCGATGTGGCCAAGGCGACGTGGGCCAACACGATCGGCGCTCCGGAGCTGATCACCGTGTGGACCGATCCCGAGTTCGATCCGAACGTCAGTGCCGCCTACTACGCGCGCGTCCTCGAGATCCCTACCCCCCGCTGGACGGCCTATGAGGCCAGGCGCTTTGGCATAGAGATGGAGGAAGAGATCCCGATGGTGACGGTCGAGCGCGCGTACACCTCACCGATCTGGTACACGCCGTGAGAGAGAAGTAGCCGGTTACGAGCGGCGCTGAGCTGTGGTAGCATGTACGGGGCCGCGAGGGTTAGCGCCCTCGCGGCCCGTTGTTTCTGAGGGATATGGAGACGAGAGTGACTGATCCGGCGAGGGAGAAGAAGCCGCGCCGTCTGGTGGGGACGGCGGCGCACATGCTTGGCTTCGGCCTGCTTCTGGCAGTGGCCATACTGCTGGGCAAGGGGCCGCCGGTCGATCGCGATGACGTCGGCCGAGTGTCCTTCACGGAAGCTGACCTCGCACAGGTCAGCGCCACCTTTGAGCGCACCTGGGGTCGACGGCCGACCACCGACGAGCTGCGCAGGGCGTTCGACCGCTATGTGCGCGACGAGGTCCTCTACCGCGAGGCGCTCGCGCGGGGTCTCGATCGTAACGACCCGGTGGTGAAGCTGTCGCTGGTGCGGAAGATCACCATGTTGGGCACCGCGCAGGCAGAGGCCTCTCAGCCCACCGACGCGGAGTTGAAGGCCTACTTCGAACTGCGCGCCGAGCGCTATCGCCTTCCGGCTTCGTTCGACCTGATGCAGGTCTGTCTCAGCCGGGACAGGCGCGGCGAGCAAGTAAACAACGACGCCGCGGAGCTTCTCGCGCGGTTCCGGGAGACGGACCCCGGGCCTGAGAAACTCGCCGAGTTAGGCGATATGCTCATGTTGCCGAATGTCGTGGAAGACGTGTCAGAAGAGCAGCTGGCCCGTACGTTCGGGACTGCGTTTCGGGACGCCGTCATATCGCTGGCAGTCGGGCGATGGGAAGGACCTGTCGAATCGGGCTTTGGCCTGCACCTCGTGAAAATCACCCGCCTTGGGCCATCGCGAATCCCGAAGTGGACCGCGGTGAGGGACCGCATCGCCAGCGACATGCAGTACGAGAACCGCAGAGCGGCCGAGGATCAGTTCTACGCGGAAGTCCTTCCTCGATACCAGGTCGTCTATAGCGAGGGGTTGGGGACACTGCTGGGTGGGGAGGACGGCGAGGGGAGCCCCGCACCATGAAGCGCATCGCAGCATGTGCGGTTGTGCTGCTCGCACTTGGGACCAACGCCCTGACCGATCTTGCGAACCCTTCCACGCTGAAGCTGACGGAGACATCGCCCTCCCGGTTCACTGTTGAGCTCACGCTGCCCGTGATCCAAGGGCGTGTGGTGAAAGCTCGCCCAGTGCTTCCCGACAGCTGTGTGGTTGAGGGGGAGGCAGAGGTGCAGGGCGACAACTGGAAGGTCGTTCGGACGTGGACCATGACGTGTGACCCGGACGATCTAGTCGGCACCGCGATCGGCGTCCAAGGGCTGCTTGGCACTTCACTGGACGTACAGCTGACCCTCGAGACGCTGGATGGACGGAAGCACGTGGGTCAGCTGCGCCCTACCCAGGCCTACTACCTGGTCCCTCCGCCGCCGACGATGGGAAGCCTGGCTCTCGCTGTCGGCGCGGCGGCCGCGAGACAGGTGTTGAGGCATCCCGAGCTGGCGATACTGCTCCTGCTGTGTGTCTTGTTCGGCCTGCGCCTGCCCGGTCTCCTCGCTTCGGCCGGAGTCTTCGCGGCGGCGCTGGCAGTCGGGCAATGGCTGAAGGCGGAAAACTGGATTGGCGTCTCCGCATTTCTGCCCGCGGTGCTGACCGCGGCGATAGGGGTGGCGGTCGCCTTGAGCATCATCCGGGGACAGGTCTCGGCGTCCCATGCGAGGTGGCCGACGCTCGCCGCTTTCATGGCGCTCGTGGGCGTGCTCTACGGTGGCGCGGGGCTGCCACTCGAGACGGTGCTGTCCCGGAGGGAACAGCAGCTTGCGTTCCTCTTCTCGGGGCTGGGAACGATGGCCGGGCTTGGCCTCGTGATCCTCTGTGCCGGCCAGCTTCACTCGCTGGTCGCCGGTTGTGGTGAGGGCGCCCGGGAACGGCTCCGGCTCTGGATCGCCTATCTTGGGGGCGTCGCCGCATGTGCCGTCGGGCTGCACCAAGCCACGGCGCCGTTCTTCCTTGGTGGCGTGACGCCGACCGTACCCCTCGCGACCTTGCTTGCAGCGATTGCGCTAGGGGCATGGTGCGCTGCGCAGTCGCCGCCCATGCGTGCCATTCTGCCGGGTGTGGCGGGATGCATGCTCGTCTTGGGAGGGGTGTTGGGTGTGCGCGGCGTCTCCCTACCGCAGACGACACTGGCGGTCTACGGCTCCCTCGCCCTGTTTGGCATCTTGCTCGCACGAGCTGTGCGTTGGCCGGGATGGGTGCTTGTCGCTGCTGTGGCGGCTGCTTCCCTCTACCACGGTGCACATGCCGGCAGCTTACTGCGCGGGGGTGTTGCACTCCCCGTAGCTCAAGCCACGGCGACGGTAGTGTTGCTCGTCTTTCTGTTCCTGGTCGCCTACCGGCACGCAGGCCAGCGGCCCTCGAGGGGCCGTACAATGCAGTTCCTGGGTCTCGCCATAGCCTTGCCGGCGGTGTTGTGGCGGCTTGCCGAGTACCGCGAATGGATAGGGAAAGAAGTTGCGGTTGACGCGACCATCGGTCTGTTCCGGCTGCCGGTGTTGACGATACTCCTCGTTCTCTTCGCCCTGCTGGTATGGCCGCGGAGGCGGCGGTTTCAACCTTCCCCTCGTCCTGCCGTGGCGCACTGGGCGCTCCTGCTGACGGCGGTCTTCGTGTTCCCCCTCGGTACCTGGCGCCTTCGCAATCCGTTCCACACGCCGCGCCCTCCTACGGTCCAGGAGGCCGCCCCCATCATGGGAACGCTCCTAACCGACACCTACCTGGCTTTCAACCTCGACGACGAGGATGACGCCTTCGATCGGCTGGCGGAGAATCTCTCGGAGGATCTCATCGCGGATGTGTACCTGGATAGCCGTCGCCGACTGACGGCGGGGACTCGGAAGGGCGCAGAGGTCACGGTGAAGGATGTCAGTGTGATGTCGGTGCAGGAGCCGGACGCTTCCGATGCGGGCGACGGTTCCTTCACCTACCCCTGCAAGTGGATCGTGACCGCGAGGGTCAGACACTGGCAGCACATCCACGATCGCCAGAACATATACATAGGCATGCTGACGATCCGGGTGGAAGACGACCGCTGGAAGATCGCCCACCTGGAGCTTCTGAGTGAGGAACGTGAGATTCTGTCGTGGAAGAGCTCATGATTGAAGTCGACAATGTGGCCTTTGGCTACAAGGTCGGCGGCTTCCGTATCGATATACCGAAGCTGGCCGTTGAGGCCGGCGAGAAGGTGGCCGTGATTGGGCCCAGCGGCCGCGGCAAGACCACACTGCTGCACTTGCTGGCGGGAGTCCTCGTGCCATCGGCCGGCAGGATTGCAGTGGGCGGCACAGACGTGCCCGCGCTCAGCCGTGAAGACCGGCAGGACTACCGGGCATTGCGCATGGGCATGGTGTTCCAGGAGTTCGAGCTGCTGGCGTACCTCGACGTGATCGACAATGTGCTGCTTCCCTACAGGATGAGCCCCGTACTTGCA
>JALGXV010000362.1 GCA_029821885.1 Candidatus Hebobacteria bacterium | reverse complement strand
CGTCGGCGACTGACGCGACCATCTCGAAGCGCCGAGCAGTGGGACGTCCGCCTATGACTGGCCGTCGAAGACCTTCGGTTCCGTGTCCGGCCCGCGCCGCCTGGCGCGAGTGGCTCCTCGGGATGACGCTGCTCTGCTCGGCCGCCCTGCTCTGGTGGATCTACCGCTCCTTCGCCCACACTGACCGCACCCTCGCCGACCGGCCGCAGCAGATCATGCTGCTGTTCGCCGGCTTTCTCGTCTTCCTCATTCCCACGCTTGCCATCTGGAAGGCCCATCCCGCGACCTCTCGCCGATGGACGCTGCTGATCATCCTGGCAGGCCTTCTCTTTCGGGTCGCGGTGGCACCGGCTCGGGCCCCCGCCTCATCAGACATCTACCGCTACATCTGGGAAGGTCGGGTCGTGCGAGCGGGCATGAACCCCTATGCTCACTCGCCAAGATCGCCGGAGCTTGCGCTGCTGCGCGATTGGGTGTGGGAGCTGGTCCAGCACAAGTCCGTCCCCGCGGCCTATCCTCCCGTCGCCCAGTACGTCTTTGCCCTCGCCGGCCTCGCGCCCCTCAATCCTGTCATCGAGCTCAAGCTCGCGCTCGCCCTCTTCGACGCCCTCACCGTGCTCCTGCTCGCCGATCTCATCCGCCGGCTCGGCCGTCCCCCCTCCTGGGTCATCTGCTATGCCTGGCACCCGCTTGCTGTGTGTGAGGTCGTCGGCCGCGGACATCTCGACAGCATCGGCATCTTCTTCCTCGTGCTATCCCTTCGCTTGTTGCTCGTCCGCTCCGGGGCGGGCCGGAGCGTCGCCGGCGCGTCGCTCGCCCTGAGCGTCCTCTCGAAAGGCTATGCCCTCGTCGTCGTTCCCTTCCTCGCGCTCGCGGCCAAGCCGCACCGCCGACACTTTCTCCTCTCGCTCCTGCTCGTCGGGTTCCTCGCCTATGTGCCGTTCCTCTCGGCCGGAACGGACCTGTTCCGTGGTCTCACGCTCTACGCTCAGAAGTGGACCGGCAACAGCAGCATCTTCGCGCTCGTGGACCTCGCCTTCTCACGCCTCACGCCCCATCATGATGCGATCGCGCGTGTGGCGTGCGGCGTCGCCCTCGCCGCCTGGCTGACGTGGCTCGCCTTCACCCGGCCCCGGCACTATGAGGCTCGAGATGCCGTTCGCCTCTCCCTCCAGGCGCTCATGGGCTTCTTCCTGCTGACTCCCGCGGTCTACCCGTGGTATCTCGCCTGGGCTCTTCCCTTCCTCTGCCTCCAGCACTCACTCGCCTGGCTCGTGCTCACCGGCACCATCTTCGCCTTCTATGCCCACGACTTCGCAGGCCATCACGCCGAGATCTGGTGGGTGACACTCGGAGAGTACGGAGTCCCTCTGCTGATCTGGTTCGCCGCCCGTGCCGGGATGCAAAACTCGAAAGAGAGCCAAGCAGCAGGTCGCTGAGCCAGCGCGTGTGCGCTCCAGCCATCTCCGCAGGACATCCAGCCACAGTGCGTCAAACGGCCAATCCAGGGCTTCCGCGTCCTCGTCCCCATAGCGGTCGCCTCGCGCTGGCTCGCCCCGATCGTATCGCGTGCGTTGACGGCCGTCGCTGCTGAGGAAGGAGGCGTATTGAGGAAGGGCTGGCATCACTCATCGCGCGGATTGGCGTCTGCGAGCAACCGGGGCCGGGGAGAAGCGCCCCGGAGCGCGTCTGCTGTTCCGCGGCGACCTCGAAGGCGCGCTCCGACTGGTGGGGGAGAAAGTCAAGAACGCGAGTAGCCCCGGGGCGCTTCCGCACGCATTGACGGGCATTGAGGACAGGCCGCAGGAGGTCGTGCTGCCCGGGAGTCGTCGGCCAGCACCCCAACGTCGCCTGTCCTGACGTCTGGCCTGGATACGTTTTCCGGGCATCGCCAAGAAGTGGCACAGGTTATTCAACTCCCTTGGCATTGGTCGGTTATCGGCCTATCGCACGGACGATGCCGTGTCTTGGATCAGGAGGGGGAAGTGGATAGCCTGTCCACCTCCTTCCAAGTTGGGAGGGGGCCTCGAAGTGCTCTCCCCATGGCGACTACTTCGCTAGGGCACGCGGCCGCAGGCGGCTTGCCGAGGGGATGATCCTGCTGATGCAGAAGCATCCGTCAACTATCAAGAGAGATTGTGGGTTCCCATCTCGTCCGCGGTTGTCCTAGACTTGGAGTGCAGTTGCACGAAGCGATGCCCAGTCGATAGGATGGGCCGAGAGAACGGGGAGCCCGTCTTGATGCTGCGTCGGGTCGTTACCTGTGAGCCAGCCTAGGAGTGCGCAGCCATGATGATCCCGCGGTACCAGTCGCAGGATGCGCTCGACCGGCGCGGCAGCATCGGAACGCTGGCCATCATATTCGGCCGGTTCTTCCGGTTCCTGCTGCCCTATTGGGACAAGGTGTTGCTGGTTGTGCTGGTGGGGCAGGCGAACGCGTTGATACAGCTGATCCCGCCACTTCTGAGCATCCGCGTCATCGACGAAGTCTTCCCCCAGGGGAACTGGACCCTGGGTGTCTACATTGTGCTGGCTTCTCTTGGTGTGGAGCTCTTCGGCCTGTACCTCAACATCGTGACCGGCTACGTGTACGAGTGGCTGCATATGTTCGTGGGGTACCGGATCCAGTTCGGATTCCTGCGCCACCTCCAGAAGCTCCCTCTCTCGTTCCTTCAGTCACGCCCTGCTGGCGAGCATCTCCTGCGGGCAACTAATGATCCGGAGGAGATCTCTGATCTGATGGTCCGGACGATCCCGGGCCTGGTGGTCCCTTTCCAGACGCTCGCCGCGAACGTGGCGATTATCGCGGTGATCAAACCACAGCTCGCGCTGCTGGCCCTCGGGTACGTGATCCCGTTTGCC